>NZ_CP043056.1:3941250-4280000 GCF_008121535.1 Dolichospermum sp. UHCC 0315A | reverse complement strand
CCGCTGATTTTTCAACATCAGTCGGTTCGGACCTCCACTTGGTGTTACCCAAGCTTCATCCTGGACATGGTTAGATCACCAGGGTTCGGGTCTATAAACACTGATTTATCGCCCTGTTCAGACTCGGTTTCCCTTTGGCTCCAGCATTCTCGCTTTAACCTACCAGTGCCTATAAGTCGCCGGCTCATTCTTCAACAGGCACGCGGTCATCCGTTAAATCGGACTCCCACTGCTTGTAAGCTTATGGTTTCATGTTCTATTT
Source organism: Dolichospermum sp. UHCC 0315A (assembly GCF_008121535.1). Taxonomy (GTDB): domain Bacteria; phylum Cyanobacteriota; class Cyanobacteriia; order Cyanobacteriales; family Nostocaceae; genus Dolichospermum; species Dolichospermum lemmermannii. The sequence goes on along the minus strand of NZ_CP043056.1, from coordinate 4,279,738 downwards.
CACTCCCCTTCCGGGGTTCTTTTCACCTTTCCCTCGCGGTACTTGTTCACTATCGGTCACACAGTAGTATTTAGCCTTACGAGGTGGTCCTCGCTGATTCACATGGAATTCCTCGTGATCCATGCTACTCGGGATTCAGCTACTATCCTTTGACTTTCAACTACGGGACTTTCACCCCCTCTGGTACAGTATTTAGCTGTTTCGTCTAATCTCTAGATTCGATATCGCTGTCCCACGACCCCAGAAGATAAATCCTCTGGTTTAGGCTCTTCCCCTTTCGCTCACCACTACTGAGGGAATCTCTAGTTTGATTTCTCTTCCTCCAGCTACTAAGATGTTTCAGTTCGCTGGGTTGGCTCTTTCCTGTCTATATATTCAACAGGTAGTACATAGGGTTGCCCCATTCGGACATTTCCGGCTCAAAGTTTGCTTCCAACTCCCCGGAACATTTCGTCGGTAACCACGTCCTTCATCGCCTCTGTGTGCCTAGGTATCCACCATTAGCCCTTATTAACTTGACCACATTTCTTTTTTGAATGCTTTCACGAAACACTTTCATGTCTGTGTCTGCGCTGCTAATTCTCGTTCTCTTATGCAGTTTTCAAGGTTCTGGCTGGAATTTAACCCAGCAGTCTAACTATCATTGTTAGGTGCTGACTTTGATTCAGTAAAAATTCAAAATTCAATTTGTGAATTTGAACTAAGGCAAATAATACTTTGAAAGATTTATCCCAATCTCGACCGACCTAGGTTAGACCAATTTAGGCTCTATTAGCAATTTTCATTGCTCTCGAAATTCTAAATGGATTAGGTCTCCCTAAAAGGAGGTGATCCAGCCACACCTTCCGGTACGGCTACCTTGTTACGACTTCACCCCAGTCATCAGTCCTACCTTAGGCATCCCCCTCCAAAAGGTTGGGGTAACGACTTCGGGCGTGACCAACTTCCATGGTGTGACGGGCGGTGTGTACAAGGCCCGGGAACGAATTCACTGCAGTATGCTGACCTGCAATTACTAGCGATTCCTCCTTCACGAAGGCGAGTTGCAGCCTTCGATCTGAACTGAGCTCCGGTTTATGAGATTCGCATCACATCGCTGTGTAGCTGCCCTTTGTCCGGAGCATTGTAGTACGTGTGTAGCCCAAGACGTAAGGGGCATGCTGACTTGACGTCATCCCCACCTTCCTCCGGTTTGTCACCGGCAGTCTCTCTAGAGTGCCCAACTTAATGCTGGCAACTAAAAACGAGGGTTGCGCTCGTTGCGGGACTTAACCCAACATCTCACGACACGAGCTGACGACAGCCATGCACCACCTGTGTTCACGCTCCCTAAGGCACTTCTATCTTTCAACAGAATTCGTGACATGTCAAGTCTTGGTAAGGTTCTTCGCGTTGCATCGAATTAAACCACATACTCCACCGCTTGTGCGGGCCCCCGTCAATTCCTTTGAGTTTCACAGTTGCCTGCGTACTCCCCAGGCGGGATACTTAACGCGTTAGCTACGGCACAGCTCGGGTCGATACGAGCTACGCCTAGTATCCATCGTTTACGGCTAGGACTACTGGGGTATCTAATCCCATTCGCTCCCCTAGCTTTCGTCCCTCAGTGTCAGTTTTGGCCTAGCAGAGCGCCTTCGCCACCGGTGTTCTTCCTGATATCTACGCATTTCACCGCTACACCAGGAATTCCCTCTGCCCCGACCATACTCTAGCTTTGTAGTTTCCACTGCTTTGATCTGGTTGAGCCAGACTCTTTAACAGCAGACAAACAATGCCACCTGCGGACCCTTTACGCCCAATCATTCCGGATAACGCTTGCATCCTCCGTATTACCGCGGCTGCTGGCACGGAGTTAGCCGATGCTTATTCCTCAGGTACCGTCATTTTTTTCTTCCCTGAGAAAAGAGGTTTACAACCCAAGAGCCTTCCTCCCTCACGCGGTATTGCTCCGTCAGGCTTTCGCCCATTGCGGAAAATTCCCCACTGCTGCCTCCCGTAGGAGTCTGGGCCGTGTCTCAGTCCCAGTGTGGCTGATCATCCTCTCAGACCAGCTACTGATCGTCGCCTTGGTGCGCCTTTACCACACCAACTAGCTAATCAGACGCAAGCTCTTCTTCAGGCAGCAAGCCTTTCACCTCTCGGCACATTCGGTATTAGCCACCGTTTCCAGTGGTTGTCCCCAACCTGAAGGTAGATTCTTACGCGTTACTCACCCGTCCGCCACTAAATCCCGAAAGATTCCGTTCGACTTGCATGTGTTAAGCATACCGCCAGCGTTCATCCTGAGCCAGGATCAAACTCTCCATTTTGTTTCTTTCGAGTTTGTCGGCTCCGAAATTAGTTAAAATCTCGAATCCTCTTTAAATTATCTTCACGACGAGGATTGGTTTAATCTATTCTTTCAAAGTATTATTTTTTCTCGGTTCAGTTACCGTGAGTTGTTTCTCTCTTCGGCACTTAACTAATATAGCAATCCTTTCTTTTCTTGTCAAGGGGGTTGGGAAAATATTTTTTGGGGAGGGGAAATTTAATGCTTATTTTGAGCTATAAGCTTTATTTGGTAAGGATTAGGAGGATTTCGATAATCATCAAATATCTACAGGATGTTGTCCATAATAAGGAAGAGCCTCAGACCAATGGGGATTTTTTCCGTGCTGCCAATCTAAATATGCTAATTCCAAAATACTGTTAACGGTGGCTGCTAACTGGGATGTGGCGGAAATTAATTGATAACTTGTATGCTCAGAAGATTGGACTGCTAGGGTTTCTTGCCATGCGGTTGGGGTGAATACTGTATCTGGTAATAGAGCAGTAATGCCAGAATTATCAGGGTTGGTTTGATAAACAGCACCAAAAACTTGTCCCCTCTGTGCTGGCATTTCTACGGCAATTATTGGCTGTTGGCAATTTTTTTGGGCTTTATGGGCTTGCCAAGCTAATGCGGCTAGGGTGGAAACTGTAAATACTGGAATGTTTAGCTGTTGTGCTAGTGTGCGCGCAGTGACAACTCCAATGCGAGTTCCTGTAAAACCACCAGGACCTTGGGCTACGGCGATAAATTCTAGGTCTGCCCAGGTTCGTGGTTTAATCACTTCAATTAGGTATTTATGGATATGACTGGATAAGTCACGTCCTAAGTTCCAAACTTGAGATTGGGGATAATCTGTAAAGTTGCTAATTGCTAAACCGAGTTCTGGTGTGGTGGTATGCAATGCTAAAGCATATTTATTCGATGAGAGGTGTTTAATTATGTTTGTCAAAGTAAATGCAAATATATTTTTCTGATAAATAATACAGCAAAATTAAGGATTGGAGGGGAAAACATGAATAAAAATTGGTGTTGCTGATTTCGAGTGTGAATATTCAGCAACATTTCAGAAACTACTCTCAGTTATGTCGGGACTAATTCACCTGGACGTAATTTGGACCATTTACCTATTTCTGATTTGAAGCTGAGACAACCGACAACGTCCCATTCCATTTCAATGATTTCGCCTTGTGTGCGAATATTGACGTTGATGGCAGGTTCGTTGGGATCAAAATCCGGTGTTTCTGTCAGGTGTGGCTGTTGGTGCTGGGTTTCTACGGCGTTGTAGGTGACGCAGCGGTCTACATAGTGGCAATTCACGCAAATACACATAATAGAACCAACTTTGGGAAGCTTTATAGTTAATGTAGCTTAATGCAAAATAATCGGCATTGGTTACTAGGTTGATTTTTATGATCATAGATGAATTAGTTGTTTCTCGTCTCGCTGCCAAAAATTGGCCTTGTAGTCTGGAATATTTGCCACAACCTGTTTATATGGTGGGTGGTGCGGTGCGTGATGCGATTTTGGGTAGGGTTCGGGAATATGTGGATTTAGATTTTATTATCCCAGCGGATGCGGTGAAGGTAGCGAGAAAGATTGCTCAACGTTATCAAGCTGGTTTTGTGTTACTTGATGCCGAAAGACAAATTGCCCGTGTGGTGTTTCCTCATGCTACGGCTGATTTTGCTCAACAGGAGGGGGAAAGTTTAATTACGGATTTGCATAGAAGGGATTTTACTATTAATGCGATCGCTTATAATCCCCATACTCAAGAAATTATTGATCCGCTGGAAGGCTATAAGGATATAGAATCTGGTCTATTACGGATGATATCACCTGTAAATCTGCAAAACGATCCTTTGCGGTTAATGCGGGCTTATCGTCAAGCTGCCCAACTTGGTTTTACTATTGAACCAGCTACTCAAGAGACAATTCGCAGTTTAGCAAAAAGTATTAATCAAGTGGCAGCGGAACGAGTACGGGTAGAAATTGGTTATTTGTTGGCAAATTCTCAAGGGACATTTTGGCTAAATGCTGCTTGGAAAGATGGTGTTTTGACTAGTTTCTTTAAAAACGCGACTGAGGAAAGTTTTATTAAGTTAACTGCTGTTGATCAAGCTTATACTTTAATTAGTGAAAATTGGCAACAACTAGGAGAAGAATTAGCAAATTATGTACGGGAGACTGTGAAAACTTCTTGGTTAGCTACTGCTAAACTTGCTTGTCTGGTTGACTCAAAGCCAGAAATTGCCGAAATCGAATTACAGGAACTTACCTATAGTCGGGCAGAAATTCGGGCTGTGACAACGGGATTAAGACTATTTTCGGAAATAAAAGCGGTAAAGATGCCTTTGCGAAAACAGTATTTTCTGTTTCGGGAAATGGGAATTTTATTTCCGGCTGTCTTGGTATTAGCTTTAGCAAATGATATTGTAGCTAAGGGAATGTTTGAAGAAAGTATGTTTGTTACTTATGAACCTTTAATCAAGCGTTATCTTGACAAAAACGATGCAGTTGCTCATCCTATTCCTTTACTCAATGGTAAAGACATGATGATGGCTTTAAACATTCCCGCTTCACCATTGATAGGTGAATTATTAATGGAGGTTGGTGTTGCTCAAGCTGAGGGGAAAATTTCTACAGTAGAAGCAGCGATAGAATTTGCCAGGAATTTAGTTAAAAAGTAAACTTGCTAAATTCGGTTTTGAGTTATTTAATCTTTATGGAGTAGGGAATGAGTCTGATTTGGCAGGCTGATTTTTATCGTAGTCCGCTACAAAATGCTGAAGGGCAGACGTTATGGGAATTATTAGTTTGTGATGCAACTCGCAGTTTTGAATTTACAGCCAGTTGTCCCCAATCCCAGGCTAATTCTACTTGGGTCGCCCAACAATTACAATTAGCTGGTCAGGAAAAGTTACCAGATGTAATTCAAGTATTTCGTCCTCAGTCTTTAAGTTTAATCACAACTGCGGGAAATAATCTAGGTATTTATGTTGAAGCTACTCGGAGAACTTTAGCGTTAAAACAGTGGTTAACAGCGAAACAATATCCTGTAATTGTAGATAAACTACCTCCATTACCATTACCGGAAAATCTCTGGGGGGAAGAATGGCGGTTTGCGACGATTCCATCTGGTGATATTGTGGATGAGTTTACAGAACGACCAATTCCTTTTTTGCAAATACCAGATTTTCTCAAACCAATTAATCTGGGTTTAGCTTCAACAGTACCTATCCCTGGTGTAGTGATTTACGGTGGACGAAAATCTATGCGGTTGGCGCAGTGGTTAAAGGAAAATAATCCTGTATCATTAAACTATATCGCTGGTGCGCCTGATGGGTTGGTATTAGAAGCTGGTTTAGTAGATAGGTGGGTTTTGGCGACTTTTACAGATGAGGAAGTTACTGCTGCTGGAAACTTATATCAAGAGCGAAAACAACTAAGTCGGGGACTGCATTTTTTGTTGGTGCAACCAGATGATTCGGGAATGACTTATAGTGGTTTATGGTTATTGCAAGATGAAAATAAATACTAATGCTTGTTATATTTTGCTACCGAGGACAAGCCTACTTAAACATGAAAATTCATGTATAATATGAGTCTTGGGTATTGGTAATTATTTATATGGGAACTTGGCAAGTTAACCAAATGTCTACATAATTATTAAAGAAATCATAACTTAGTCAAGTTTTCTTGACCTTTTAAACGAAAATTAGACCAATCAAAGTTTAGTCGAAATATTCAGCTAATTCATTTAAGCTAGAAGCAAATGAGCGAAATTAGTCAACGCAGGGTTGTTATTGGTGATGTGCATGGACACTATGAATGTTTGATGTTGCTGTTGGCAAAAATAGCGCCTACATCAGAGGATCAAGTATATTTTTTGGGAGACTTAATTGATCGTGGTCCAAAAAGCGCCCAAGTAGTTGAGTTTGTTAAAGAAAATGATTACCATTGTTTGCTAGGTAATCATGAGCAGATGTTATTAAATATCATGACTGGTAAGAATACTTCGTCCACAAATATGCAAACGTGGTTATACAGTGGAGGACAGGCTACTATTGCTAGTTACCAATCTGCAACAATTCCTAAACAACATCTGGATTGGTTTGAGAGTTTGCCCACATATTTAGATTTGGGAGATTTTTGGTTAACTCATGCAGGTGTTGATCCAGAAAAGAGTGTCCAAGAACAGACGGCGGAAGAATTATGCTGGATTAGGGATGAGTTTCATCGGATAGAGAAACAATATTTTGCAGATAAGTTGATTATAGTTGGTCATACTATAACTTTTACTTTACCTGGTGTGGCTCCCGGTAATTTGGCACAGGGCCAGGGCTGGTTAGATATTGATACTGGTGCTTATCATCCCCGTAGTGGTTGGTTGACGGGGCTGGATATTACGAATAAGTTGGTTTATCAGGCCAATGTGTTCAGTAGGGTTGTGCGGACTGTGGCTTGGGAAGAGGTGATGACAATTGTTCAGCCACAGGAATTTGCAGGTAGCCGCCGTCATAGAAAACGAGCATAATTATGGCAAAAATGCTCTCATTTTGTTTTGATATACCGGATTATCTAAACCATGATTTTGACTACTTGGTTGATTTTTAATCTGATTTTGCAGGGAGATTACGCGATCGCTCGCCCCTGGATGTGTACTTAAAAATGTAGGTACGGAGCTACTTCTTTGTAGCTTTTTCATAAAAGAAACCATTGCTGACTGAGCATAACCAGTGCGGGTTATGTTTGCTAATCCTCTTTTATCAGCATCAAATTCGTCTTGGCGACTGCGGGGAAGATTAAGGGCGAGTTGCACGCCAATTCCTACTGCCTTGCTTTTATCTAAACCGGATACGGTAGCTACACCACTGGCTATAGCTTGTTGTCGCATTTGTTTAATTAAATGTTTGCCTTCGATATGTCCCATTTCATGAGCTAATACACTGGCAAATTCGGCTTCATTGTCTGCTGTTTTTAACAAACCTGTATTCACATAAATAAAACCACCGGCAGTTGCAAAGGCATTAACAGCAGGATCTTCGACTACTTGAAAAGTATAGGGAATATTTGGACGAGTGCTATTAGCTGCTAAACGTCTACCGATTTGTTCAACATAGCTGTTTAGTTGTGAATTACGAGAAATTCTGACTTCTTGCTGTATTTCTTGATTTATTTGCTGCCCAAGATCAACTTCCTGGCGATCGGATATATTAGATAGATTAAATATCTGGGTTACTTGTGGGACTATACGGATCAGATCGCTAAAACCTATAGCTTTACTTGATAATTGTGTACTCAGGCACACAGTTAAAGCAACGCTTACAGAAATGAACGGATACAAACAGCGCCGCTGCCACAAACGATAATTTGTCCAAATTCCTTGCGAGTTAATCATAATCGAGTTATATGAGATTGGTGTGAGAACTTAAAATTAGAGGACGAATTTTCAGTTTACTAAGTTGCATTTTCAACTCCAGATAGGGCAAATAGTCAATTCAAATAACTTACTGCTACTATGACACTGAATCTCCTGCAATCATGATAAACTGTCGCATAACCATAATGTCTAGTTTCTGTCAATTCTGATTCAGTGATCAAGATTGTGGATCATTTGAAAAAACTTGACGGTACAATCAATTACTTAGCTGAAAACTTAACTGCAACTTATCCAAACCTGATTATGGCTATTTTAGATTCTAAAGGTCGCTTGTTCGGTAAAATTAACCTATTAGATTTAGGGGCTGCATTAGTAATTTTGCTAGTGATAGTGGGTATCTTTATTTTCCCTGGTACTTCCGGTTCTGTGGCTCAAATAGGTGCAAAAACAGTACCAATTGAGGTAGATTTAGTAGTACGTGGACTCAATGTTCGTAATCCTCAACAGTTAGTTAAAGAAGGATTCACAAAAGGTGGTAAAACTAATGTGATTATCCGTAATCAACCCTATGGTCAAATTGGGATTAAATCGGTTGAGCAGTTAGAGAGAACACTGACAATTGGTCAACCAGATGGTTCTGTGAAAGAATTACCAGATCCTAGAAAAATTAACTTTAGTACAGATTTTCTCTTGACTTTAGAAGGACAAGCTACAGTCACTAAAGATGGGCCTGTTCTTGGTAATAGCAAAGTGAAAATTGGAATGCCTTTTGAATTGGAAGGTTTTAACTATAACTTCAATGCGTCTGTAATTGATATTCGATTACAGGATAAATAGCATTATATTTAAGGGTGAAATTCTCCTGATTTCATCCTCAAAATTAGTAAAAACAATACATTTATAATTTTGTAATTAAGTGGGTAAATACTGTGGCACAGGCTTCGTCGTCTTGGAAACAATTCATCAATCAAATTTCAGAAATTAAGACAGCAAGCCAAAAACAGCAGATTTTTAAACATTTTTATGAACCTGGTGTTTTGCTGGGATTGTTAACAATTATTGTGGCTATGCTGCTGTGGAGTTGGCAATTACTATTAGCTGTTATTGTTGGCATTGGGAGCATGGTATTTACTTACTCAGTGCAAAAATGGAATTGGCAATTGCGCTGGCTAGAAATACGCAAGTTAATGAGTAGCACTAACAGTCGGTTAGCTTATTCTGTTGCTAGTGGTGGGATTGCGACTGTGATAACTTATATGGCTTCGGCAATTTGGGTTGATGCTCCTAGTCATTGGTTAGCTGCTGGTGCTATTGTTCAAGGGATAGGAACGCTATTAACTTTAATTTTGTTGGTGTGGCAAATATTCAGTGTTCAAGGAAATCAAGAGGAAGATTATCTTGATCAATTGTTAAACAATTTCACGGAAAAAGATCCTTTAAAACGTTTACGTTCCATACGTCAACTCAATAAACTGATTACCCGTCAGCGAGTTGATACGGTAATACAACAAGATATTAGGGAATGTTTACAACTGCTACTGAGTCAGGAAAAAGAAGTAATGATTCGGGAAGCAGCTTTAGATTGTTTGCAAAATTTAAATGGGTTGCAAGTGCTAAAACCTATTCAATCAAAGGTATTTATGCCTGTATCAGCAACAGCGAAGAATAAAATTCTTGTAGATTGATCTAATTTTCCGATTTTGTCCTTTTGATTTCGGGATTTTGCTTTAATTCTTCTGTTAAGATTTGCTGATAAATTTTGGGTAAGGAACTACTAACAGAATTATTTTCTATCCCGTACCCCAAACTTGTCCATGTGGGAGAAAGTTTCCGCAAAACGTCATTTAATTTTTGTTGCTGTAATAGCTTAGGAATATTTACACCCCAAACTTTTGCATCATTCAACCAACGGTAAACTACTACATCTTGATACTCTGCTTCAAAGCTATAATTAGTCCAAAGCATCATCTTTGCGGGTTTTGGGTGATAACGAGGGGCAATTTGATCCCACGTAGTATTAATAATTTGATATCTACCTGCGGCTGTGGAACAATTACCTGTATTCGGTCCTGTGATGATGGTGACACATTTTTGAGGATGATGGCTGAGATCATTAATTTGTTCACCACCATACAAGAGAGAATAAGGACGATTACCACTAGCTTCGCTGGCAGATATGGTTCGCATTAATGCCCGAATATAAGGATCTCCACCTTTCATGACTAGGGGAGGCTGTTTTCTAGTAAATACGGGTTCGGGAGATAATTGTATATCTCCAAAAATATACCACTGAAACAGGTACACAAAGCCCAAAAGTGAGGCTATGGGAGCAATGAGTTTTTCTACACCTTTAAGTTCAAAGCTTTTCAGAATTCAACTCCTCTCAATTTCTTCTCTTGGCTAATTACAAAAACTTACACTTTGCTTTCGGAAAAATTAAAAACTTCAGTAATATTGCTATGATCACCTATTGGCTTATTTAGTTACAATATCAACTATTGGATGACGATTATCAAGAAAGTCATAAAAAGCTAGATATTTTCTAGTTAGTCAATTAGGAGTGCTAAGTAGATACATATAAATCTGCCTTGTTGATTTATTTTATAACGAAAATGCCGAAAACCCTTAAAGATGTGGCTGACTCAGGAAGCCACGTCTGGGCTTTAGACAAGGGGTGAAGGCTATTAGCAGGATTTATATAATCAGTTCATGTTTTTTATGTGAAGTTAATGGCAAATTGTTGAGATTTTCGTAAAAATTGGATTTTAATGGGAAAAAACTTCCCTGAATTGGGAATGATGAATATAGACAAACTTCAAAATATACAAAAAATAAATTTATGGTGACAAACAATAGTGAATATCAATCTTGGAAAGTAGCAGATGATACTGGTTTTAAAAAAGATCATCCAACTCCAACTAAATTTTATGGCAATTATCAAGATAGTATGGAAATGTATGCACCTGTGGAGCAGGTTGAGGAATATTTTAATACTCATGCTTCCTGGTTTGGCCGTTGTGCAGAACCCATGAAGGTACTCCCGCTAGGGGACAATAGTTATGCTCTAGCGGTGGGTAAATTTGGTGCTTTTGGTTACGAAGTAGAACCAAAGATTGGCTTGGAGTTGCTAAACCCCCAAAATCGTCAATTCCACATTCGGACTATTCCTGTACCTGATTATCAAGCACCTGGTTATGAGGTGGATTACAAATCATCAACACAATTGATAGGTGATTTAGATGGGGTTACACGGGTGGAATGGGAGTTGGATTTGGTTGTTGAGTTGCAGTTTCCCAGATTTATTCAGCGATTACCCTATTCTTTAATTCAGTCTACAGGCGATCGCATCCTTAATCAAATTGTCCGTCAGGTTTCCCATCGTCTCACACACAAGGTACAAAAAGACTTTTATCAATCCTTGGATATACCTTTTCCTCAAAAGAAACAGAAGAAATAGGGAACAGGGAACAGGGAACAGGGAACAGGGAACAGGGAACTAACAACTAACAACTAACAACTGACAACTAACAACTAACAACTGACAACTAACAACTGACAATCTACGCTTTCGTGAGAATTCTTTGGATAATTTCGACACCAGAGAGGGCTTGCCAGATGAAAAGCCCCAAAATAGCAAAATTTAAGAATATATGAGTTATCCGCGCCCAATTTGCGCCTTTTTGCATGAAAGGAGATAGGGATGCAGAAAAAGCAATTAAACCCGTCATACTTAATCCTGCTAATAGATGCGGTCCGACAAACAACTTACCATTATTAATGTAGGTAACAGCCATGCCACCAATGGAACCGGCTACCATTAGTGCTAACATAATAGAACCAATTTGGTGGTGTTTGATGGTGTAACGCCCTTTAATTAGTTCTTTCTTTTCTTCTCCCTGAGCATTTCTGGTACGCTGTACTTGTAATCCTAAATAGGCAGCATACAAGGAAAGTGCTAATAATACCCACATAGTAACTGGGTGAGCAAAGTTCAACCAGAATCTGATTGTTGGAGTCAGTTCAAAAGCCATATTTTTTACTTCCGGTTATTAAATCTTCATAAAACTTAGCATACATTTATTTTTCTTACGTAGAAATTTTTCAATCTTACCAAAGTGTAATCTGGAGTTGGAATCAGTCACATCTACCCAAACAGGACATAACCAATGATAGAAAATAAAAATACCTCGTTGCTGAAGGCTGTGAAAACTGGTGATATTCAAGGAGTATTTGCACTGCTGTCTGCTGGTGCTAAAGTGGATGTTAGCGATGAAAATGGGACTACAGCATTGATGTTTGCGGCGAATTTGGGTTATACAGAAATTGTGCGATCGCTCTTGGATGCCGATGCTAACATTAACTTAACTAGAAAAACCTATAGTTTAACAGCATTAATGCTGGCTGCTAGTGCTAATCAAATAGATGTTGTTAAATTGTTAGTCTCTAAAGGGGCAAATGTCAATGCTACCAATGATGATGGTAGTACCGCATTAATGATAGCAGCACTGAAAGGTTATCTGGAGATTGTGCAAATTTTATTAGCGGCTGGTGCTGATATCAGCATTACCGACAAAGATAATGATACCGCCTTAAAACTGGCAATAAAACACAAACATCCAGCAGTTGTTAAAGCACTATCACAAAATAGTAATATTGTCAATAGCCAAGATTCAGAAGGTGATACAGGATTAATAATTGCGGCAGATTTAAGTTATTTAGAAATAGTACAAGCATTGCTGTCATCTGGGGCTGATGTCAATATCAAAAATGTTGATCATGGAACAGCACTATTAGCAGCCGCAGCAACAGGAAATACTGCTATTATCACCGCTTTATTAGACGCAGGTGCGGAAATTAATCATCAAGATAAAGAAGGTGAAACAGCCTTACATCTTGCGGTTGTGGAAGAATATGTAGATGTGGTCAAAATATTACTTCAACGAGGGGCAGATGTGCAAATTAGAAACCATCTGGGAGATACACCTTTATTGATAGCAGCATTCCAGGGATATAGTGAAATAGTAGCCGTTTTACTGGGCGCGGGGGCAGATATGGAAAAGAAAAACTTTGGAGAAGTTGCTCTTACCTTAGCAGTATCCAAAGGGCATTTCTCAACTGTGAAACTATTACTTGAGAATGGTGCAGATATTAATAAATTAGCAGATGATGGTAAAACAGCCTTAGTCAAAGCCATAGCAGGAAACTATCCCGAAATATGCCAATTATTATTAGCACAAGGAGCAAATGTGAATTTGCAAAACTCGGCTGGCGCAACTGCTTTAATGTGGGCTGTAGCGGAAGGTTATAGTCAAGCCGTGGTAATGTTAATACAAGCTGGAGCGGATGTTGATTTAAAAAATCAGGGTGGTTATACTGCTTTAATGATTGCAGAATTCAATAATTATCGCAGTATTTGGACAATATTAAAACAAGCTGGAGCGCGGGAGTAAAAATTTCAGTTTAGATGATTTTGACACGAAAAAGATCCGGGAGTTTGGTGGACCCGTCTCTTTAGAGCGGGGTGGAAAAACGACACGAGCAGATTTATCTGCTTTCAAGATTAATGTCTTTCATGGTGTGGATCGTTTATATATGCCATCACGTTACTAGTGCTTACTTTGCCCGAAGTATCATAAAAATAGCTTCTAGTCCAGAGTGACGGGAGTTTTTTTAATTCGGGGAACTCTTCTCTCAATAACTTAGAACTACGGCCTTTAAAAGCTTTGACAACATCACAGATAGGTGTTTTTTCGTCATACTCTATAAGCAAGTGAACGTGGTCTGAGGCTATTTCTTTGGCTTTAATAATCCAATCTTTATCATGAGCAACAGAATCTAAAATTTCAGATAATCTTAGTTTAACATCACCCTTTAATACAGGCTTTCTCCGTTTAGGTATCCAAACTAGATGAAGAGTAGCTAAACCAACAGAATGCTCATTGTGTCTATATCCTATTGAATCTTTTCTCATTTCTATTGGTTGAAGGATTGACATATATCAACCAATACTCTAACATAGTAAATATAGATGAATCAATAATTCACGGAAGGTAATTCAAGTGTTTGGTTGTCAACAGGTTTTACTTCATAGCGATAATGAAACAAAAGCTATTATTGAGTATCTATGTCATGAATCGAATAGCCTTTATAATTGTTCTGTTTATTATGCACGACAAATTTGGTTTAAAACCGGGAAAATAGTCAGCGGTTTTGATTTAACCGCTCAAATGAAAAACAATAAACATTTTCATGCTGGCTATGCTTCGGCAATGCAACAAACTTGTTTAAGTGTTGGTGAGGCTTTCAAATCATTTAAACAATTACTAGCAAAATCTAAAAAAGGGGAATTAAACCAAAAACCGAGAGTACCTAATTATAGAAAACCCGGAGGTTTATTTACTGTCACGTACCCAAAAAAATGGTTAAAATTAGTAGATAATTTAATTAGGTTTCCACTAGGTAATCAAGTCAAAGCATGGTTTGGGATAACTGAATTTTTCTTACCAATGCCTTCAAATCTGGAATGGTCTGACATGAAAGAAATTCGCATACTCCCTAGAAACCGTCAATTTTATGCTGAGTTTGTTTATCAAACTGAAAAGTCGATTATTGAGATTGACAAGTCTAAAGTAATTGGCATCGACCACGGTATCGATAATTGGTTAACTTGTGTTTCCAACGTGGGAACATCCTTCATAATCGACGGATTACATCTAAAATCTTTGAACCAATGGTATAACAAAACAGTTGCCAACATCAAAGAAGGAAAACCCCAGGGTTTTTGGTCTAACCGACTTGCAGCGATTACCGAAAAGCGTAACCGTCAAATGCGAAACGCTGTTAATAAAGCTGCAAGAATTGTCATCAACCATTGCATAGACAATAAAATTGGCACGATTGTTTTTGGATGGAACCAGAGGCAAAAAGACAGTGCTGATCTGGGCAAAAAGAACAATCAAAAGTTTGTTCAAATACCAACAGCTAAACTCAAAGGACGCATAGCCCAATTATGCGAACAATCGGGTATTGTTTTTGTGGAAACTGAAGAGAGTTATACCTCAAAAACATCGTTTTTAGATAATGATGTTCTACCTACATTTGGTGCAAAACCCGAAGGGTGGAAATCTAGCGGAATTAGGATTACTAGAGGTCAATTTAGAACCTCAACTGGAATCAAAATAAATGCAGACTGCAACGGCGCAGTTAACATAATCAAAAAAGTAGCTGCGATATTTAAGTTTGACTTAAGTGGAGTAGGTAGAGGCGCTTTAAGTGCGCCTAAGAAAGTTCTTTTGTGGACTCTTCAGAAATCCCCGCGTCTTCAGACCGGGGAATCTTAACATCATCATTTTGACGAGATTGCAGTAAATTCAAACTTTCACCAGAATTCAACCAACCAGATATGCGGGTTTTGGAATACAAACAGATAGAAGTGCAAGTTTCATCAATTCTCACTGCTGTTAATCCCGCTAATCCTGCTTGTTCTAATTTTTCATAAATCCAAGCAGCAATTGCTTCGCTGGTTGGTGATTCCAAACCCATAGATTCATTTAAATAATAGTGATCTAAATAATTCTCAAGCAAGGGTTTGAGATATTTTTTAATATCTGAATAGTCCATTACCATACCCTGTTTAGCACCTTTTGTTATTAAGGTATCACCAGCTACATAAACAACTCCACGCCAACTATGTCCATGCAGCCTGGAGCATTTACCATCATGGTAAGGTAATTTATGTGCTGCTTCAAAGCGGAATTCTTTAGCCAGTAGCCACTGATGATTGGTCATTGTACCCCGATATACTTGTGTGTTTGTAAGGATAGTTTATAATCAGGTTTTTGTTGTAATATCTGCAAAATCAGTGGGATTGATTTCGACGAACTGTTCCACTCAGGTTGTAAGTAGACAAGCAAATTAGGGTGATTAGATAGATGTTCTTGGTAAAAATCAATTTCTCCACCAGTCTCTATGACTATCTTAACTTCGTTAGCTCGACTCCAAAACTGACTTTTTACTGAGTATTTAGGGTTAATATGTTCTTTGGGAGATAGAGTAATCCAAGCTGCTGGGGAAACTGCTTGCCAAAAAGAGCCTGATGTTTCAATGTTAACTCGTTTGTCCGCGGCTAATAAAGCTTGAACTAAGTCAGGTAAATGCTTGTGAATGAATGGTTCTCCGCCAGATATTACCACTCTGGGAGATTTGATTTCCGCTAGAAGTTCAGCTATGGGACGTTCTACTCGTGGTAAATTCGCTCCTGGGTCAGCATAACCAGTATCGCACCAGGGACAACCGACTGGACAACCTGATAAGCGAATAAAGTCTACTAAGCAACCAGTCCAGTATCCTTCTCCCTGAACTGTACTTTGAAAAGTTTCATGAATCGGTAACTTGATTTCTAACAGCGACATTTTTAAAATCCATAACCAATCTAGTTATAAGCTTGCCATATAAAGCTTTATATTTAAAAATACTTAATAAGAGGTTAAAAAAACAACAATTTACAAATTATTAAAAAAAAGAGAAACATCAAGATGAAGTTCTGACACGACAAGGGTAAAAAGAAGTAAATTTACCTTTTACCGTTACCTTGTTTCTGCCTTGATGTTTCCTACTGTGCTAGATGTGAATAATATACATTGTTTGATTTTAGAGAGAAGTATTGGAATTATCACTTTTTATGTAAAAAAATACTTTAGTTACGAATAAATCTCTCGTAAGTATGATTTTTTGAATATTTTTGGTACTTTTGAGTAATCATGAAGAAAATATAGAAATTATAATTACTCCTCCTAATTAAAGAGAAAACACCAATTATTGGTTATGATTTGTTACATTACCCTAGCTGGCTAAAGCTAAAAAGCATACTAAACTATTACTGTATAGCCAAATACAAACACAGTAATACTCTGCAAAGAAGAATGTACTAAAGGATGCTGTACCTGATTATGAGGATGTTGTAAAGCGTCAGTTTGAGAATTTTATTGCCAAACACCAGTATAATGCGAATCAGGTTAATTTTTTAAAGGCTATGCAAAGTGTGTTTTTACAAAAGCGGAGGTTAGAAGTGGCTGATTTGTATGAGGGGGCTTTGGCTAAGTTTGGGAAAAATGCCGTTGATAGGTTTTTTTCTAATGATGAGGTGGATGATTTGTTGGCGTTTACGGAATTGTTGGCAGCGTAGATTAACTATAGGATTATAAAACAATTATGAAATACACTAAGTATTTATCAACCAGTGATATCAAAGAAGTCGAATACGAAGTAATTTCAACTGAAATGAAAATTTATTTAACACGATTATTATCACAAAAAATAATATCTAGAGATCCAGACGAAGGTGATATTATAAAATTGGGTCGTCAGAATTATTTGATCAATAAATCTAGAGCATTACGTAACTTACCTGTTTATATTCTAAAAACAGGTTTAGATGGTTTTTTTTATGAACCGCAAGAGTATATTTGGCATAATGGTGAATTTGAGATAATAATTCGTTCTCTTAATACTATTCAATTTATAGAATTTCTTGGATTCTTAATTGAAGATGAACTATTTCAGATTGAAGAAATAAACGAATTATTAATTAAAGAAAACTCTTCATTTAGATTTGATAAACAAAATGATAAAATTTTAACACGAGTTTTATCTATCAGCGACATCGACGAAACGCCAACACCAGAAAATACTCATCCAAATATTAGACAACTTGTAAGTCGAATGGATAATGCACTAGCTCAACAAGATTATTCTTTAGTGATTCACTCAAGTGCTACAATTTTTGAAACCATGGCTAAAGATATAATTGGCATTCCTAATTTACAAAATCAATCTTTGGGAGGTTTTTTCGAGAGATATAAAAATGACTCAGCCCTACCTGAGCCAATATTAAGCTGGATTCTAGATATTTACAAAGATCGAAATACTCAACCATTAGCAGGTCATGGTAGTATACACTCCCCTCTAACTTTATCTAAAATAGAAGCAACTACTCTTGTTGAAATGACAAAGACATTTGTAAAAATTGAGTATTTATTAATTTATAATCAATTAGTTACGCTATCAACGTAAATTGTTAAAAATGCTAACCGACCCCAACCTAAAATCAAAAGTGTAACAACAACCCTCCTAGTACAGGGTGGGTTGAAAGAGAGTACATCGTTGACATATCGCTCTGATATATCAATCAATGACATTAATTTGCCACTACTATTAAAACGACAAAAATTTGTCCTAACGACACTAAATTGTCACCGACGATATATAATTAGTCACTTTACAAAAAATATGGACGGTATTGGACTCGAACCAACGACCCCATCGATGTCAACGATGTACTCTAACCACCTGAGCTAACCGTCCGTAATCAACACAGATTAACAATCTATCATATAAAATATAATCTGTCAATCCCTAAAACCAAAATTTTATCCTACATATATCTAGTCAACTGCACCCGATAGCGATCCTTTTTAGTCACCGCAATTTCCCCAACTTCCAACCGTCCTTTCCCCCGAATAGCGATTAAATCCCCTGATTTAACGTGGGAACTGGCTTGGGTGACTTCCTTCCAATTGACACGCACATCATTAGAATCAATCAAATCTACCATCTTACTGCGGGACATCCCAAACCCAGCCGAAGCCACCGCATCTAACCGCAAAGAAGCTTCCACAGTCGTCATTTCCTTCTTCTTAGGTTCACGGATTTTTAACTCATTAATCTCAATGCGTCGAGTTTTCACCGGCACAGAACGCACCTGTTGCAAACTCATCTCTAAAAATTCTACTAATTCAGGGACAACAATCACCTGCGCCCCTCTTTCTCCCAACACAATTACATCTCCCGTTTTTTCCCGCACAATTCCTGTTCCCAGCATTGCGCCTAAAAAATCTCGGTGATTTGCGGTATCAAACAAGAAATTACCAGCAATATCTAAAGCCACTATCGCCACTTGAGACTGATCTAATGGTAAATCAGCACGAGCGATCGCTAACCTTTGTCTTTCCGCCTGTGGATATCCACCCCAAGCTACCGAATGCACCTCCGTCAAGCGGCTAAATACCCGTTGAATTTCCGCTAACTCCGGCGGAGACAAAAAATCTGTAAATACCACTTCCCAGGTCTTTATAGCTTGATCTGCTTGATCAATTACACGGGCAACAGTATCGCGGTTTTCAACACCTTTTAAAAGTTCTTCTCTAGGTAGCATGAATTTTTAGGAGTCAGGAGTCAGGAGTCAGGAGTCAGGAGTCAGGAGGAAGAAGGAAGAAAGAAGAAAAAAATTACCCAATTACCAATTACCAATTACCAATTACCAATTACCAATTAATTAGTTTCCGCATAACCTTGAATATTTTCTGGTTCAAACTGGCGTAAAATACGAGTAGCTTGACGAGTCAGATTTTCCGAACCTTGCACCACAATTAAATACTTACCTGCATCTAAACGATTGCGATAGGGTAAAGCATCACCACCACCCTCAAATAAACCCACGCCACCACCTACAAACACACTACCCATGGCACCGCTACCAGCACCCAAGATGCCGCCTACCACATGATTTCCAATTTCCCCAGCCCAAGCGAAGGTATCTAAACCAGTGATGAGACTGAAGGTAAAACCAGCAAAAAAGCCAAATGGTACTAACCAAATCGCCATTAATTTTACTTGTTTTTTCGCCTGTTCTTTGGGGTCAATTAAACCAAACTCATCAGCACTTTTGTATCCTCTACCGAGAATAGTGCCATTTATCCCTTCTCTTTCTAAAGCTAAATCAGCGGCTTCGGCTTGGATGCGATCTGATAATACAGCAACAAGATAATTCATCAATTTTAAAATTCAGGATTAATGTGACTTTAGCAAATCCAAAGGCTCACAAAAATTATTCACACCTTGTTTAAGAATATAAATTAAAACGGGTGTAGCCAGACTTTTGGGAAAACTCGGTATTGTCCTTAGATGTACTATCATCCCTTGAATTGACCCATTTAACAAGTCTTCTCGATATTCTTGTTCACAAATTGCCGCTCGCCATTTTTTGGCTAAAGCATCTAACCAGTCGGAATTAGTTTGTTCTGGTTCTTGTCCAGCCCGAATAGCCAGAGTCATTACCGCATCTTCTAAATCTCCATCGCAATCCTCTATCAAGTCTAATGCTTCCATTGCTTGAGGATCATCTACCAAATGAGAACGAAATTTTGCAATCTCTTGTGATGTAACTTTAGTCATGAGTTTTTGACTAGACCGGGGTTTGAAAACTATTTTACAACATTGAGGACTGGGGATTGGGGATTGGTGATTGGGGATTGGTGAAGAATTTCCTCCCCTACCTCCCCTACCTCCCCTACCTCCCCTACCTCCCCTACCTCCCCTACCTCTTACTTGACTCCTGAGTTCTGTAATTGATTTAAACCTCTCGATGTAACATATCTTTGTAGTTCTGTTAAAGCTCGGTTGTAATCCAAAATTGCTTTGACGCGATTACCTTCAGAACGGGTAAGGTCATTTAATGCGTTAATTACATCAGTTTGAGTCCCGACACCGGCTTGGAATCTCAACCGCGCTAACCGCAAAGACTCTTTAGCTTGTTCTAAAGCCACATTAGAAGTTTGTACATTTTCCAAATTTGATGCTTGGGTAGAATATGCTTGTTCTACTTGAAAGCGGATTTGGTTGCGCTGTTCAGAAAACTGAGTTTCGGCGATCGCAATATTGGTCTTAGATTGGGCTGCTCTGGCTTTTGCTGCTCCCCCATCATATAAATTGAGACTAGCCTGCAATCTCACAGAATAACCATCAACCACGCTTGTTCCATCATCAAATTGATCGAATAAGTTATACTGACCGAGTAAACTTACCTGGGGACCTAGAGATGCTAAGGCCTGTTTTCTTTGAGCCTCACTAATATTCCGATCTGCTAAAGTTTGTTGTAGTTCAGGACGATTTTGATAAGCCAAAACGATACTTTGTTCTAGTGGCTGTTGCCATAAACCTGCCAATTTGACAGGATCGGACGCAGTAATACTCACTGACTGGGGCAAATTCAACAGTGGTGCTAACTTACGGCGGGCAATTTGTTGTTGAGAAAAGGCACTAGTTAAGTCCTGTTGGGAGTTAGCTAAATTTACCTGCGATCGCAACACATCGAAACGAGTCCCCACACCAGCCCGTTCTAAAGCCACTGCATCTTTCAAACTAGCCTGGGCATTATTTACAGCTGACTGGGAAATTCTCACATTTTCATCAGCTTGTTGCAAGTCATAATATGCCTTAGATACATCTAGCCGAATTTGCTCAGATTGCCTTTCCACATCCAACTCCTGCTTACGTATCCGTTCCTGAGCTTCTTTAATAGCCCCATTACGTCTACCAGAAGTATAAAGATCATATCTTATCTGTCCTGTACCAGTAAACGCCGTAGTAGAAGAAGCATCATCTACCGATAATCCAGCATCCTGTTGTCTTTTAACACGCAATGTATCGCTAACAGTGCGACTATTCTCAACATTCGCATTCAAATCTACACTGGGTAGGAAAGCGGCTTGGGCTTCGCGGAGAACTGATTTACTCCGTTGTAGTTGTAGTACAGACACTTGTAAATCATTATTATTCCGTTTAGCCAGTTCCAGAGCCTGTGACAAACTAATTGGCTGAGTTCCTTGAACCTTCACTTCCTCTACTTGGGTCGGATATAGCAGCGGATTAGGACTAGGATTCAAATCATTAGGAACATTAGGAAAATCTACGGGCTGACTAGGTGTAGGTTGTACATTCTCCACGGTCGGAGGTGTAGGCTTTACATTCTCTGCCGGAGGTGTACTGGTTTCTGAAGTAGTAGGAACAGTTGTTTGTGCTATCCAAGTATCAGTATTTTGAGGTAAGCAGGTGTTAGAAGCAAGTAGTAAAGCCGCTTGACTCTTTGACTGAGACTGTGGACAATTGCCAGATTTTAGTAACTTTGCTACCTCTACATCACCTTGCTGATCAGAGTTACTTAAATTACTTGATTGTGGATTACTAACAGCCAGAAAATTATTATTTGATAAATCAGAAAAACCGACAAATCTACTGTGATCTTGTTTAGAAATTTTTTCTCCGTCAATGCTGAGATAATTGTCAGCAACAACTACAGGTAGACTGTGGTTGCCGATAGGCTGGATACTACCTTGACTGAAATAATTAGCAGGTAATAATCCTGGGTTACTTTTAACGTTACTTTTGGGCTGTAGGCTATTGTCTGTGAATGAATTCCCACTATTAGTAGAAATTAACACACTAGGAGAAGACGTTAGCTGTAACTGACTTACTTGAATAACATTAGCCCAAGCGGGCTGAGTTGTTAATACTGCTGCTGTCACACCAGGTAAGAAACAATGGAATAATTGCTGTCCTTTCACCGCATCCCCTCACACAAAAAATATTAATTTAGCGGCAGAATACTTGTCTTCACCACAAAATATAGCACGATCTAGAGATTTAGGCAGAAATATCGGACTATACCCTGTGTTAAACATCTGAACTCGGTTTGTCTTCAAAACGTTTGACAATCCGAGAAAGTTCTGCTTTTTCGTTTATAGTAACGCGGTTAGGCGCACCACTAATAATTCGCTCATAGTTACGGAATGAATCTTTAATATCAGGACCATCTGCCGTAATATTATATTCACGAATTCCCTTATCGTGCCACGAGCCGCGCATTTTAAATACGTTAATTGCCCGTGACATTTCTCCCCGAATTTCTACATATTGTAACATCAAAATTGTGTCTGTAATCGTAGAAATGTGGGAGTCAGTAATGGAATTAGAACCCAGGAATTGATCTGTAGTATTGGTAAAGAAACCAGTAATTTCTTCTTGTTTAGCATAACCTGTCACCCCAATTACAAACTGACGAAAAGCATTATTACTAACGCCTCTAGCCATTGCGGAAAGTGAATCAATGGCAATGCGAGCAGGTTTGAAATGGGAGATTTCTGATTTAATAATTTGTAAGTGATCTTCTAAACCAGTGGATTCAGGATAGGTACAAATGATTTTCAGTAATCCTTGATGTTCTAATTCTTCAAAATCAATTCCCCAGGAAGAAGCATTCCGGGAAAGTTGGGCGCGAGATTCTTCATAAGCAAATAATATGGCTCGTTCACCATTAACACAGCCATCTTGAATAAACTTACTCACTAATAAAGTTTTCCCAGTTCCTGTAGCTCCTGTGGCTAAAATAATCGAATCTTTAAAGAAACCACCACCACACATTTCATCAAGAATTTTCACTCCAGAAGATACGCGCACATTAGAAGATCGTTGTGTTAAACGCATTGCTCCCAAGGGGAATATATTGACTCCTTCATTGGTAATTGTGAAGGGATATTCGCCTTTCATGTGAGTTGTTCCCCGTAACTTGAGGATTTCAATAGTTCGGCGGCGACGTTCTCCTTCTAAGACGTTACGAGCAATTATTACATTATCAGAAACAAATTCTTCAACTCCAAAAGATGCTACTGGTCCATATTCTTCACCCCGTTCAGTGGTAATGATGGTGGTGACATTCAATAATTTCAGCCGTGCTACTAACCGAAAAATTTCTCGCCGGACTACTCCTATCGCTTCATATTGTTGAAATATGGCGGTCATGGAATCAATGGAAACCCGTTTAGCTTTATATTTACGAATGGCATATTGTAAACGTTCAATCAGGGCTGATAAATCAAAATTACCTACGATATCTTGACCTTCAGGATCAGGAGATGCGTCGAGAATAAATAATTTACCTTCATCAATTAAACCTTGTAAATTCCAATCAAAAATATGGGCATTTTTAATAATGTCACTGGGTGATTCTTCAAATGTGACAAATACTCCTGGTTCGTCGAAGTAGGTGATGCCATTATAAAGAAATTGCAGTGATAATAAAGTTTTGCCAGTTCCTGAAGTTCCACTAATTAAAGTAGTTCTACCAACAGGTAAACCGCCATGACTAATATCGTCAAAGCCCTCGATCATCGTGCGAATTTTTTCGACACCAATAGGTATTTTTTTGGGTTCAGGTTGCTCTTTTTTATTCATGGTTTGTCTAATATGGATATTCAACCCAGGTTCTTAAAATCAAGAAAGTTTTTAATTATTTTTAATAACTAAATAAATATACCAAATTGCAGGTAAAAAAATTCCCGAATTTTCATCAAAGAATGGCTAACACCACGGCTTTACTCTTGCCTCCTGCATTTTGTGTTATTCTTTCCCATATTCTTCACTCAATTCTTCATACAGCAGATCCAACCCAATTAATACTCTTTCTCTATCTGTTAAATCACCAATAATTTTTCGCACAGGTGGGGGCAGAATTTTTGATAGTGTTGGTGTGGCGAGTATTTTATCCTCTTCGGCCAACTGGGGGTTTTTCAGGACATCAATTACTTTTAAAGCATAAACTCCTTGAAATTCTTCTTCTAAGATATTTTTGAGGGTTTTTAAAGCCCGCATTGAATTAGGGGTATTTCCTGCTACATATAGCTTGAGAACATAGGTCTTTTTAGCTTCATTCATACAATATAAACTCCTAAAAACATAGAGGTGAAAGACCAAAAGCCGTATTCTTTACATACACAATCAAGCATTAATTCATCATGAATGCAAATTCTACTTTGGAATATTCAACGGAATTTTAGCAACAGAACAGCGATAAATTTCACAAAGATGTGCCAAAATATCTATTAAGGTTAAACGGTAATCGAGCAATGTTTCATCGCTTCTGCCTTCCATCCTTAATTGCTTAGAAAATTCATCAATGACTTCCATGTGCATTTCTATAATTTGTGGTATGGGAATACCTATATAAAATAAGGTATTAACAAATTTATCAAGTTTTTCTGGTAGTGTTTTGTCACTGATAAAATAATTGATAATTATTTGACGGTAATCTGATTTAAGTGAATTTAAAATTTCTTGTTTTTCGATAGCAGCCATGTCCTGAAAATTTTGTGTCTTTTTTTCCTGGCTAACTGCAAGGAAATAATTATCTTTTTGATCTGGGTTTTGTGGCTGACAATGGGGCAAATAGTATATTTGACAAAGTATAGGTTGCCAGTAACATTGAGTGATTAATTTCTCAAGGAAGTTCCATATTTGAGCAATTAAACTTTTGTGCCTCTCTTCTACAAATGGTCTATCGAGAATTTGTTTTATATTTGTTTGTAAAAGCAATATAGGTAATAACATCTACTATTTATAGATCATGAATTTTTGAAAGTGCAATACAAAGTCACGCAATCAATTATACATAACAAGGCTAAGTAATATAACTGATAAATTCTTTGATGGCTCATTGCATTGAGAGAGAGTCATGGCTAATGGATAATGTGTATGAGGATATCCGACGGCAGATAGATGACATTATTTCACTTATTGATAAGATACTTAAACGAACTTAAAGAATTGTCGCATTTTAAATCATTATAATTCCTCAAGGTTCTAAAGCGAATCTTTGGAGCCATAATTATTGTTGTAGTTGTCACCATAGAAAATGATGATTTCCAATATCAGTAGCTTTTCTGGTAAATATGGTTACTTGCTCCGGGTAGAAACTCACATATTGGATCACAAGGGTAAAAATTATTGGTGATTGACTTCGAGACAATGTATGTCCATGACGGAGTGTGACCACAAGCTATAGCTAAATAGCTAGTTTGAAGAGGTCTGTCAATTGTCACCAGAATCGCTGATAGCGTCGCGTAGCCATTCTCAATATTCCTGGAGGATATTGCTTCAGGCTTGAAAACTATCTAAACCAAGTGCTGATGGTAATGCTGAAGTTGATTACAAGCAGAAAGACCACCGAGGACTTATTTTAATGCTACAGTACCCACTTGATGAATTTATAGTAACTGTACCAATGTGCTGGGAAACGAATACTCTGGCAGCAGTGCTGGATATTTTTGTCGAAGAACAGTGCGATCGCTTGGTAATAGTTAATTCCCAACAATGCCCAATTGGTGTATTGTATTCTGCTCGATTACTGCCACAATTCTTAGCCGCGGATGCTGATAACCACCTCTTAAATTTGCATTTGCAACAACCACTCTCACAGGTGGATAAATCCCTCATAGCGCCAATACAGACCATACCAGCCGCAGCAAATCTGGAAAAATTTAGTTTATTTCTCAAGCATCAAGAAGCACAACAAAAAAGTAACTTAGATTGGGCGCTAGTTGATTCAGATGGTAAATATTTAGGAATCCTAAATACTTTAAGCCTATTAATATTGTTAGCTCAGAAGAAAATTTCCATTAGTTTAACCAAAGCAGAAGAAAGTCACAAATATGTGACAAACACCAAAACTTCTCCACACCAAAAAAACATCAAAGATACAGCCAATAAATGCCAGCCAAAAATACACAAGTCTATAGTCCACTTATTAGCTAGATTGCCCTGGCCAATGATGTTACAAACTGGTCAAGGCGAAGTAGTTATGCAAAACCTCCCTTGGTGGCAACAACTAGGAACATCAAAAGATCCTGAAGGCATTAGAAAACAGGTAGAGACTATACTTACTCCAAAATATATTTATACCAATCCTCAAGAAAATCAGAAAACCGATACTTTCACGACGCACAAACAAAGTATCTCACCGACAGTTTTTTCTCCTGACTCACCATCAGCTTTCCCTTTTTTGCAAGAACCATCTCTGCCGATAAATGACGGTTCTAACCACTGTGTTTTCGATAAGAAATTGGGTATTTGTACTTGTGTGGTGGAAATTAAAACTGGTCAGGAACGAGTTTGGGAATTTGCAAAAATTCCTTTAGATAGTAACGAGTTAAAAATTTGGGTTTCGGAGTCAGAATTACCAAAAAATTCAGAAGAACTATGGTTAATATTAGCCACAGATGTAACTGAACAACAACAACTTTGCAAAGAGTTGGCAGCAAAAAATGCCGATTTGATTCAACTCAATCGCTTAAAAGATGAATTTTTAGCTTGCATTAGTCATGAATTAAAAACACCGTTAACAGCAGTTTTAGGACTATCTCGCCTTCTGGTAGATCAACAGTTGGGACAATTAAATGAGCGTCAAGCTCGTTATGCTGGATTAATTCATCAAAGTGGTAGACATTTGATGAGTGTGGTGAATGATATTTTAGATTTAACGCGAATGGAAACGGGACAGATGGAACTTACCCTCACCTCGGTACAAATTCAAGTAGTATGTGAACGGGCTTTCTCAGACGTTAAAAACATTCATTATCAAACTCACAAAACTAAACAATCATCCCCAGCGGAAAATCAAAATTTATCTAATTCTAATCACCAATTTAGCCTAGTAATTGAACCAGGTTTAGGAGAAATGGTAGCAGATGAATTACGCTTGCGACAGATGTTAGTACATTTACTTTCTAATGCCTTTAAATTCACGGAAATATCTGGGGAAATTGGTTTACGGGTTAGCCGTTGGGAAGGCTGGATTGCCTTTACTATTTGGGATACAGGGATTGGAATTCCTGAACAACAACAACATTTAATCTTTCAAAAATTCCAGCAATTAGAAAACCCACTCACTCGTCAGTTTGAAGGAACGGGTTTAGGATTAGTATTAACTAGAGCTTTGGCTCGTTTACATGGTGGAGATGTCAGTTTCTTATCTCGTGAGGGGAAAGGGAGTCAGTTTACTTTGCTTTTACCTCCAAGTCCACCAAAAGCCAGTTTTAATGAGTCTGAAGACATAGCGACCAAGAGGGAAATAGGCAATATCATCAATTCTTCTCCTCAAAACCTCAATAGTTCTTCCCAAAGACTGGTGTTAGTAGTGGAAGCAGTAGCTCAATATATTGAAGAATTAACTGAACAACTTAAAGGTTTAGGTTATCGTGTTGTTATTGCTAGATCAGGAACAGAGGCACTAGAAAAAGCTCGACGTTTGCAACCAAAGGCAATATTTTTAAATCCTTTACTACCTTTACTTTCTGGTTGGGATGTGATGACTTTACTAAAATCTGATGTTTTAACTCGTCATATTCATGTTATCGTCACAGCCACAGCGGCCGAAAAGGAACAAGCATTTAATAAACAGGCTGATAGTTTTTTGAGTTTACCAATTAAGCATCAAGCATTGGCATCATTGTTAGAAAAAATATCAACAACAACTGAATTTAAGAATTCAGTGATGGAAAATCATCAGATCAATTCTCAAAATATTCCTTTGCGAATTCTCAGGTTAGTAAATCCGGAAATAGAGGCTATTAATCTCTACCCTTCTCTGCGAGAACATCGAGTTATTGAAGTAGATGATTTAGATCAAGCAGATTTATTAGCGCGAGTTTGGCAGTTTGATGTAATTTTACTAGATATGGAAATTTCTACTGCTCGCACTTATTTAGAACAATTAACAAAACATCAAAGATTGGCAACTTTACCATTGGTAACTTGTGATGTTGCGACTACTTTAGCTGCTTCCCAAATACCAGGATTGTCTGTATTTCCTTGTTTAAGTCCCTTAACACAGAAAAATAATCATCAAAATTATAAACAAGATGCTTTAGCATCTGTATTACAAATTGCTGCTGGTATTTGTTGTCCAATAAATATTTTAGTTGTAGATATAAGTATGCTGAGTGATTTATCCACGGTAAAACGCAAACCACTTAAAGATTATCAGTCAGTCAAAAGTTCTTTTATTAATTTTGAAGATGAGCAAATTAATCGAGGATATGAGTGGTTTCAAGCTTTAATTCAATACTTACAAACTGCTGGTTTTAGAGCTTCTATTGCCGGTTGTTGGTCGGAAGTTGTCCAACAAGTCAGTCATCAAAGTGTTGATTTACTTTTGATTTGCTTGAACGAGACGGCAATGAATAAGGAAGTACAAAAAGCTCTTGAATCATTAGGGAATTTACCATTTAATTTGCCGCCAATTTTGGTACTTGACCAGAAATTCAATGAACCCAATTATGGAAATGTAACAAAATCTCGGAAACAACGATATACATCTTCTGTAGAAACTGCGGTTCGGGGAATTGCTACCCAGATATTACCCCGTTCGATTTCAATGGAGGAACTATTAATTCAGATTAATCAATCTTTAGCAAATTAGACTATGATTTATTTGATTTATTTGATTCATTTGATTGTGATGATGAAAATAATCCTCACAATAATCAATCATCACAACAATCAATCATCACATAAATCACATCAATCAAAAAAATCATATTAGACTATGATTTATCTGATTCATTTGATTGTGATGATAAAAATAATCATCACATAAATCACATCAATCAAAAAAATCATAGTTTAAGACAAGTTATCTAGTTTAGCTGTTTTCAAAGGAATGCGAATGAGATGATAAGCGCCTTTGGTGGCTAAGTTTTTGTAAGTATCAGGTGGTAAGTCCATTTCCTGAAATTTTCCCTGTTCAACTAAGATTAACAATGATGGTGGTCTGTTTTCTTGTGATGATTGCTTTTGAATATATTCAAGAGCTTGTTGAGAAAATTTAATGTAATTAACGTTTTTGTGCGTGTAGAAAGTCACGGTAGGTTTTTTGAACCCAACCATAATTAATTCTTCATTGGGTTGTTTTGATTCAACAATTAGGGCTGATAATTCTCTCAGAGGTAGTTGACGCTGTTGGTCCATAATCGAAACAGCAGGCATTAAGGAAATAGCAATAAAGGCTATAAATCCTAATAAATTAATTGTAATTATCTGTTGATAACGGTGACTTAATATTAAGATAGCCGAAGTAACTGTAGATAGTAACCAAATTATTCCCGCAAATTTGAGGATTCCTGATTTCTCCATTTGTACATATAATTCAGGAGCAGCAGGATCAGGCCCAGCAATTTGGGTAAGATTAAATAGGGCAATGGAAATAACTGTTAGAAAAGCTACGTTTACCCAAGCACTGATGCGTAAAAATTTGGGAGGAGTCGGAGTTTGTGAATTGGGGAAAAGATCACTCCAAAATAATGCCACAAGAATAGCTGCTGCTGGCATTAAGGGTAATACATAACTGGGTAATTTGGTAACAGAAATTGTGAAAAATCCAAATACACCCAAAAACCATAAACAGACAAATAAACCTAATTGTTGAGAGCGTTCTTGCTTTAACCACTGCGATCGCTGCAAAAGATTTACTCTAACTAGAGCCGCGGGGATGTACACTGAATATGGTGCAAAGCCCAACAAAACGACTAAAAAGTAAAAATACCAAGGGGCTGAATGGCCATTAACAACTTCGGTAAAACGGTCTATATTGTGATAGATAAAAAAGGCATTAATAAAATTCCAGCCGTTGCGCCAAGTTACCAAAACATACCAAGGAAGTGAGATAACTAAAACTATCCCCATTCCCAAAATCGGCCGCATTTCTCGCCATAGTTCCCAAAATTTCCCCACATACAAGGCAAAAGCAATCATAATTATTCCTGGTAAGACAATGCCTACAGGACCTTTAGTTAATATTGCCCCAGCAATTAAGACATAACTTGCTAAATACCATTTATTGGGAAGTCGCCAATTAGCAGTGACGATTGGGGAATTATTCTGAGCATATCCCAGGAAAAAACATAATAAAGTTGAACCTATACAGCCATTGAGTAACATATCAGAA
Source organism: Dolichospermum sp. UHCC 0315A (assembly GCF_008121535.1). Taxonomy (GTDB): domain Bacteria; phylum Cyanobacteriota; class Cyanobacteriia; order Cyanobacteriales; family Nostocaceae; genus Dolichospermum; species Dolichospermum lemmermannii. The sequence goes on along the minus strand of NZ_CP043056.1, from coordinate 4,249,438 downwards.
ACCCCTGCTCTGCCCCAAACAATCATTTCTGCATTGAGTGCCATTAAAGCAGCGGCAATGGCGGCTGTAAAGTAACGTCTAGGCAAATTAGTAACTTGTTCTAATTCATCTTTTTTGGCAAAGTACCACTGCACAGTGTAAAATGCCAAAGCAATTACGCCCATTGCTGCCAATGCTGAAGGGATACGCACAGCCCATTCATTTACTCCCATAATAGAGTAAGCGATCGCTTGACACCAATAAATTAAAGCAGGTTTATCAAAGCGCGTTTCACCATTAAAAAACGGCGTAATCCAATCACCAGTTACCAGCATTTGTCGGGAAGCTTCCGCAAACAGCGGCTCAGTCTCATCAATTAAGCCCACATTACCCAAATTCCAGCCAAAAGCTATCCAACCAATTACCAATAACCACAGGGACGAAACAGCCACAGCTAGGACTGGACGCTGTTCTAAATTATTCAACCACTTATCCACCACTTGCCAAGAAACACTCAATTTTATACTCATGAATTCATACTTAAAGACACTGGAATCGCGTCCTGCCAATACACAATAGTTTACAATTCAAAAAAACTCCTGAACTCCTTCCTTCTTCCTCCTGAACTCCTTCCTTCTTCCTCCTGAACTCCTGAACTCCTTCCTTCTTCCTCCTGAACTCCTGAACTCCTGAACTCCTGACTCCTGACTCGGTGACTCCTGACTCCTGAACTCCTGACTCCTGACTCCTGAACTCCTGACTCCTGACTCGGTGACTCCTGACTCCTAACCTCTCCAATATCACCTATTTTGTAACACTAACTGCCATTCTTGAGTTTGCGGATTCCATTGGGGAGAGGAAGTTTCTCCCACAACATAGGGACCCCAATAACGTCGAGAACCATCTTGAGCAAAAGCCACCAAAATATCACCTTTCTCAAGTCTTAAATTAGCTTGAGGTAAAGATAAAACTAACCCGCTCTCACTTCCTTCTTCAGGAGCAAAATCCCAATGAGCCGGAATATCAGATTTAGATTTATTCGCAGCCGCACTTTTGAGGGATGATTGTCTAGCTAACAATGCTAGACGGACAGGTTGAGTAGTTTTGTTGCTAATGCGAAGCAATCCAGAAGCCTTGTTTTTACTATCAGAGTTAACCTGATAGGCTACAACTGTGGACTGATTTTTTTGCGGACTTGATTCTACTGAGTCACTTGGTGTACTATCTAAGTTAATTTCATCCCCATTTTTACCACTATTTGTCATCATAGATGGGGTTGTTTCTGGATTTGTAGACTGAAAAGATATCCGCATATCTAAGCATCCTGTCATGATCCCCATGAATCCTAAGGCTGAAAGACTGATAATGAAGTTACCATACCGATCAAGGAAGTTTTTCATAATGATATAGCTTTAGAAATAAGATTTTTTGTAAGCTAAACCCGATGGTTACAAATGATCCCCAACCGTAATTAGAGTGGTTTACTTAGGTTCTCCAAAATAAATTATCCAGTTTCATCAAGTCAAAACGACTTTTTCTGTTCCCTATTCCCATGCAAAATACTCGCTTGAACAACCTATTAGAAACAATTTTCAGTAGCTTGAGTGAATGGTTTCTTAATCCTTGGCGGCGGTTATCGCTAATACTAATTAGTTTTTTGTTTGGCTTTTTTTTGGGATCAGCAGTATCAACAACCGCTGGACAAAAGGCAGAATTAGACATTGTGGTTGCTGGATTTTTAGTGCTACTGACTGAAATTACCAGTAGAATATTTTACAGTCGGAGTTTTTTTGTTCGCCAAGCATTTTGGGTAGAAATACTCAACTATCTCAAGGTTGGTTTTATCTACAGTCTATTTCTAGAAGCGTTAAAACTGGGTTCGTGATTTTATGAGTAGTGAATGGTTGAGTCAAGTTTTAACAACAGACACATCTTGGCAAGTGTCAGCACAAGCCGCAGCATTGGCAGATCCTTTGCGAGCTAAGGTGTTTAATATTACTTCTGATAATGTGGCTGAAGTTATCCAAAAGAGAGGGGATTTACTGAAGTTAGTTTTCCCTAATTTTAGTCAATTTTGTCAAACTACCCTAAAAATTCAACCCCCAGAAGTGTTACAGGTATTGTGGGATTTATGGCTACCCTTGGGAATCCAAATTGCAGCACAACGTCAACAGTTAGGGAAACCTTTTGTCCAGGGAATTTTAGGCGCGCAAGGAACTGGTAAAACTACAATGTCCCAGATACTGGGTTTGATTCTCCAGCAGTTAGGATATCGAACGTTAAGTTTGTCTTTGGACGACTTGTACAAAACTTATAGCGAGCGTTTGGCTTTATTACAGCAAGATTCCCGGTTAGTTTGGCGTGGTCCGCCCGGAACCCACGATATTCACCTAGCTTTAATTGTACTCGATCAGATTCACCAAGGCAAGAGTCCTGTGATAGTTCCTAGATTTGATAAATCTGCTCATGGGGGTGCAGGCGATCGCACTACTCCTGAAGTTATCACAAATCCTATAGATATTGTTCTGTTTGAAGGCTGGTTTGTGGGCGTAAAACCAATTCCTCCTAAAGTGTTATTAACTCCACCACCACCTATTCTTACAGACGTAGACAAACAATTTGCCTCTGATATGAATAATCAGCTAAAAGATTATTTACCACTGTGGGAAAGATTAGATAGTTTAATAGTTCTTTATCCCACAGATTACCGTTATTCTTTAGCATGGCGCAAGCAAGCAGAAAGACAAATGATTGCTGCTGGTAAATCAGGAATGAGTGACGCAGAAATAGAAGAATTTGTAAATTATTTTTGGCGTTCTTTACATCCAGAATTATTCATTAATCCCTTAATTCAATCATCATCTGTTGATTTAGTTATTGAAATTAATGCTGATCATAGTTTTGGGAAAATTAGAAAAGCTATCTGAGATTATTAAATTCATCTTCTGTAATTTCTAATTGTTTAAGAATTTCCTGGAATAGCCAACTGCCGATTTCAGCATTTCCATGAATAGGAATAGTTGTTGCGCGACCATCGGGATGCTTCCAGCGAGCATGACTACCTTTTTGACGAATTTTCTCAAAGCCTAATTTTTTGGCAACTTTTTCTAAAGTTTTGGCTTTAGCTGGCATAAGCAATAGTTACCTCAATATCATTAGGCAAGGATTTACCAGCCTCTAAATATTCTGCTGATATCATTTCAAAAACATGGTTTAACTCTGAACGAGCTTCTTCATGGGTTTTTCCCCACGCATGACATCCTTTAATTGCTGGAACGTAAGCAACAAATGTTCCATTATCATCGGGGCGTAAAATAATTGTATAGTCAATTAGTTTTTTGTTTATCATATTATTTCCTGTTAAATACTTGCGATTAAAAAGGCGAATTTCCTGACTCATGGGCGAGGAAACCCCGCCCCTACTGACAAACTACTTTCCTGTTTGCAGTGTTTCCACTAAATCATAAAAAGGTTGCCAATTATCATCTTCAGTGATTCGTTCCCAAACAGACTCAATCACAGGTCTTAATAAAGCTGTTTTGGGATTAGCTTCAATCAAAGTTTGGTGAATTTTATCCATTTGTTCAGGATCAAAATGATTGAGAATTTTATGATAGAGGAAACACCAATTATCAAAAGTGGGTGATTTTCCTAATGCGGGGCTAATTTCAGAACCATTCATCACAAAAGCTGGATCATCTCGCCATTTACTAGAAAAGGTAGCAGCTATATCAGCAAAGAATTGATGATAACCAACTTGACTATCATGTAAAAAGGTAATGGTTAACCGCAAAAATTCATCAGCTTCCGCTAATTGTAAATCTTCAAAACCCAATTTTTTCAACATCAAGGCTCGATATTCAGCTTGGTAATATTCAGCAAACTTAGATAAAGCAATATCCAAATCACCTTGATGAATTATTGCCTTTAAAGGTTCTTGCAAAAGTTCTAAATTTAATTTGCAAATCCCTGGTTGTTGACTGTAACAATAACGTTTATAATAATCGAAATATGCCGCCGTAAATTGGAGATCGTAAGTAGGAATAAAGGCATAGGGTCCATAGTCAAAACTTTCCCCGGTAATTGACATATTATCAGTATTCAGAACTGCATGACAAAAACCCGCTGCCATCCATTGTGCTACTAATTCGGCGACACGCTGCACTAATTCGGCATAAAATAAAGCATATTTATCATTTTCAGCTTGCAAATGCGGGTAATACTGTTCAATTACATGATCTAACAACTTTTGAGTTAAATCATGTCGTTTGAAATAGTTTAATCGTTCAAAAGTACCAAAACGAATATGAGATTTACTCATGCGAATCATGACAGAAGAACGAGTTGGAGAAGGTTCATCACCGCGCCACAAACCCAAGCCCGTTTCAATCATACTTAAACAGCGAGAAGTGCGAACGCCTAAACGATGAAGTGCTTCAGCGGCGAGAACTTCCCGCACTCCTCCTTTAAGGGTTAGCATTCCATCACCACCGCGAGAGTAGGGGGTTCTTCCCGAACCTTTTGTGCCAAAATCATATAATTCCCCATCAATACCCCGCACTTGTCCATAGAGAAAGCCTCTACCGTCACCTAATTGGGAGTTATATTGTCCAAATTGATAACCGTGATAACGTAGTGCTAACAGCGGTTCTCTTCCCTCAAATTTACCAAAAGCATTAATAAAATCTTCGTCTTTAACTACTTGGGGCGCAACTCCTAAGCGTGGCAGTAGTGCGTCATTGCGCCAGCGTAACATAAGTTGGGGAAATTCCTCGGCTGCAACTTGATCATAGTAGTCGTTACCTAAAGACTCTAGGGCTGATTCATAGTTGAGGGTAAGCAAAGGATTAGTAGCATGAGTATGATTGAGAGTTTCATCCAGAGTCATTATAATTACGCTTAATTGATATTTATTTAATGATAGACAAAAAGCTCACCATCTTGCTAATTTAACGTAAGTTGCTAGTTAAATTGTCAGAAATGGCTAACGTCACGCTGCGCTATCACGAGCTTATAAAAATAATATATCTTCTTGAGAATGATAAATAAAAAAATAGATCCCCGACTTCTTCAAGAAGTCGGGGATCTAAGGATTACAATATTCACATAAACTAGGATCAGCAAATTCTTGATTGTTAGGAAATAATTGTTGTTGGGTAAAACCGCATTTTTGACATTGAAAAATTACTGCTTTAATTAATGAAGTTGGCTGATGACAAAGTTCACAAGGTGGTCCAGGGATTTTTTGATTAATCATAAAACCAGGAGTATGACATTGGGGACATAAACTATTAATTTTATTAATTAAGTCTTGAGTAGCAAAGGCAATATTTTTCATTCTGGTAGGATTATACATTGCTCTCATGTCTGTTTCTATATTAAATTTACCATTTGTGTTTTTGATGGCAATTTCCACTGAATTGATTAGGTTTTCTGGGCTGGTAATACCTTTTATAGATTCTGTTTTTCCTGTATTTTGATTATCAAAGGAAATTACTAAGCCATGTTCAGTGAAACCTACTTTATTTCCAAATTCTTCAGCTTCTTCTAAACTAGATATAGTTTGATGATTAAAATTAGTTTCTATGGAAAATACTTCACCAATAATTTCTAAATCATTTTCTTGATCTAGAAAAATAATTATTTCTCGGTTAGCATAAATATAGGGAACTAGAGGATGCGGTGTAAAACTTCCTTCACTAGCAATGGCTATTTTTTCATCATACATTTTCAAGGCTTTTTCAGCTTTTAACCTAGCAGTAATAATTTGTGTATCTGGACGTTTAATTTCTCTGGTAAAAGTTCCAAAAATATCAGTATTTAAGCCTTTAGTAACTATGACATTAATTCCTAAATGTTCTTTAAATAGAGGAGAAATTACTTTTTCTTTATTGTGCATTGTCGCCAAAATAGCCACGCGATTATTATATATTGACATAATTTTCTCCTTTGTTATCTTTAGATCTCCGACTTCTCCAAGAAGTCGGGGATCTGAGTTATTGAGTTATTATAAATTTGGTCGCCAGTGGGGATTTGTTAAACTTGTGAAAATATGATCTTCCCATTTACCATTAATCATTAAATAATCTCTAGCATATCCTTCAACTACAAAACCAGCCCTTTTAAGAACATTACCACTGCGGCGATTATGGGGCATATAATTAGCCATAATGCGGTGCAGATTTAATTCTTGAAAAACATACTTAGTGGAAATAGACAAGGCTTCTGTCATGTAACCATAACCTTGTGCTGATTCTGCTAAACTGTATCCTAATTGACAAAATTGAGCAGCACTATAGACAAAGTTGCTAAAATTAGCTGTTCCCATAACTTTTCTAGGCTGGTGTTTCCGATAAATAAATAGTTTTAATGAATAGTTGTTCACAAATTCCCAGAAACTCGTTTCTACTTGATACTCCCAATAATCGTCAGTGAAAAAATTTTCATCCCATTTAGGATAAAATGGCGTAAGATATTCTTTATTTTCCGTAAAATATTTGAGTATGTAAGGAATATCCTCCATCACTGCCATTCTTAATATTAGGCGATCGCTTGTCAGAATTGGTGGCTCTGATGTCATATACTCAAATTTAAATATTTTGTATCAGCTATACTAATTTGAACATTAAACCAAAAGACTGCAAAAAGGATAATTACGGTGGGAATACGCTACAATTGGCAACCAACAGAGATATTGACAATATATAATACACCATTTCTAGAGCTAATTTATCAAGCTGCTACAGTGCATCGTCAATATCACAAACCTGAACAAATACAAGTTTGTAAACTTATCTCCATTAAAACTGGTGCTTGTCCAGAAGATTGCGGTTATTGCGCTCAATCTTCCCGCTACAAAACGGAGGTAAAACCCGAAGCACTGTTAGAAAAAGAAACGGTGATAAATATTGCCAAAACAGCTAAAGAAAGCGGTGTAAGTCGCGTTTGTATGGGTGCTGCTTGGAGAGAAGTTCGGGACAATTCCCAATTTGAGGAAGTCCTGGATATGGTCAAGGACGTAACGGGTATGGGTTTAGAGGTATGCTGTACCTTGGGAATGTTGACAGAAAATCAAGCCAAGCGGTTAGAAGATGCGGGATTATATGCTTATAACCATAATCTCGACACCTCAGAGGAATATTACAGCACAGTGATTACGACTCGAACTTATAGCGATCGCCTGAATACAATTGCCAATGTTCGCCAAACCAATGTTACCGTATGTTCGGGCGGTATTCTCGGTTTAGGGGAAAATGTCGCAGATCGGGTAGGAATGTTACATACTCTCTCAAATTTACAACCTCATCCCGAATCTGTACCCATCAATATTCTTTCTCAAGTTCCCGGTACACCTTTAGAAAATCAACCAGATGTGCCTATTTGGGATGTAGTGCGGATGATTGCGACTGCTAGAATTATTATGCCTAAATCTGACGTGCGTTTGAGTGCAGGTAGGGCGAGACTTTCCCAAGTAGAACAGGCTTTATGCTTCATGGCTGGTGCAAATTCCATCTTCTCCAGCGATGATAATAAAATGTTGACGGTGACAACTCCCTGTCCTGATTATGATGCAGATAAAGAAATGTTGAACTTGCTTGGTTTGGAAATGCGTCCCCCATTTCAAAAGCAGGAAAAAACACCTAATCCAGTGATGATATAACAATTGAAAATTACCTCTCCCTGACTCGGCTATCGTGTACACACAAGTTAAATTACCCCCCTTAATCCCCCCTTATAAAGGGGGGAAACCGGAAAAATTAGTTCCCTCCCCTTTGCAAGGGGAGGGTTAGGGTGGGGTAATTTGAGGAATAATGGTGATTCGATAACTTGTGTGTACACCGTAGCCCTGACTGGGAGAGGACTCGAATATGCTAGAATTTAGGATGAACTTTAAGCAGGTGATGAAGATGACACAATCCACACCCCAAAGAGTTGTCCGTCGTGGTCGAGTATTTCCCGAAATTCAGTGGACTGATGAACAAAAAGCTGAAGATAGAGCGAGAAGACAGGCTTTTTCTGCTCGTTGTTGGGTAATTTTTGAGCGGTTAAAACCAGAAATATTAGATAAATACTATGGTTGGTATATTGCTATTGAACCTGATAGCGGGGATTATTTTATTGATCAAGATCAAGAAGTAGCCAGTAAAATAGCCAGAGAAAAGTATCCTCATGTTATTGATCATATTTATGGCATTAATGAAACGGGAGTTAGTGGCAGAATATGATCGAGGGAAGATTTGGAGATAAAGGTCATTTTTAAAGTTGAGTTACTTATTACTTAATTCAATCTAAATTGTTTTCAAATCCTATATATTATATGAATAATCTACAAACCTACATTCAAGAAGTTACACAAATTTATCAACAACAAAATGCCACAGAACATACATATCGCCCAGCATTAAAAAAATTAATGGAATCTTTAGATTCTCAAATTCAAGCTATTAATGAACCAAAAAGAATAGCTTGCGGTGCGCCAGATTTTGTAGTGAAAAATGGTATTTTAGAAATTGGACATATTGAAGCTAAAGATATTGGTATTTCTCTCAAGAAAGTAGAAAAAACAGCCCAAATGGGGCGTTATTTTCAGGCTTTAGGTAATTTGATTTTAACTGATTATTTAGAGTTTCGCTGGTATATTCAAGGAGAATTAAAATTAACTGCTTCTTTAGGAACTTTTGATAAAAACAAAAAAATCAAAGTTGATAAACAAGGAATACAGGAAGTTGACCAACTTTTACAGCAATTTTTATTAGCTAAAGTTCCCCAAATCACGACACCAAAAGATTTAGCTAAACGTATGGCTAGTTTAGCCCAATTAATGAGAGATGCTATCAAAACTGCTTTACATGATGTAGATAATGGGGGAATGTTACGTCAGCAATTGGAGTCATTTCAACGAGTATTAATTAAGGATTTAACCGTTGAACAATTTGCAGATATGTACGCCCAAACTATTTGTTATGGGTTATTTGCAGCACGGTGTAATACTGATAATCCTCATACTTTTTCACGGGAAACAGCAGCTTTTAAATTACCGAAAACTAACCCTTTTTTAAGGAGTATTTTTGGACAAATAGCCGGACCAGATTTAGATGATAGAATTAGTTGGGCTGTGGATAATTTAGCGAATATTCTGCAACAAACGGAAATGGCAGAAATTCTCCAGGATTTTGGTAAACGTACCCGCAGAGAAGACCCTGTTGTGCATTTTTATGAGACGTTTTTGGCAGAATATGATCCCAAAATGCGAGAATCAAGAGGGGTTTATTATACTCCTGAACCTGTGGTTGATTATATTGTTAAAAGTGTAGATTATATTCTCAAACATAAGTTTAATATTAGTAAAGGTTTAGCAGATTCTAAAAAAATTAAAATTCCTAATCCCAAGGGTGAGGGAACTATCGAAACTCATCAAGTTTTGATTTTAGATCCTGCGGTGGGAACAGGGACTTTTATGCACAGTGTGATTGATTTTATTTATGATAAGTTTAAATCTCAAAAAGGGATGTGGTCAAGTTATGTAAGTCAACATTTATTACCGCGATTATTTGGTTTTGAATTGTTGATGGCACCCTATACTGTAGCACACATGAAGTTAGGTTTACAGTTGCAAGAATTGGGTTATGATTTTAGTTCTGAGGAACGGTTAAGGATTTATTTAACTAATACATTACAAGAAGCTTTTCAAATTCCTGCTGCTGATGGTTTTATGAACAGAATTAGAGATGAAGCGGAAGCAGCAAAAGATATAAAACAAGATGTTCCTGTGATGGTAATTTTAGGAAATCCTCCCTATTCTTACGAATCTATAAATACTGACCCTTGGATTGTGGGATTAGTTCGAGATTATTATCAAGTAGACGGGAAACCTTTAGGAGAAAGAAACCCCAAAGGATTATTAGATGATTATGTAAAGTTTATCCGTTTTGCTCAACATCGAGTTTCAGAAACGGGTTATGGTATTGTGGCTTTAATTACGAATCATGGTTATTTAGATAATCCAACTTTTAGGGGAATGCGTCAAAATTTGATGCAAACTTTTGATGAGATTTATGTTTTAGATTTACATGGTAATAGCAAGAAGAAAGAAGTTTGTACTGACGGTTCACAGGATAAAAATGTTTTTGATATTCAGCAAGGGGTAGCAATCAGTATTTTTATTAAATATGAACATAGTCAGCAAAAATTAGCAACGGTTTATCATGCTGATTTATGGGGTATGAGGGAGGTTTATGAAAATAAAGAGTTGGTTGGTGGTAAATATCATTGGTTAGCGGAAAATGATATTAGTTCAACTAATTGGACTGAGATTTTACCACAACCGTCTTTTTATTTATTTAAAGTACAAGAGAAAAATCTGGAATTAGAATATAACTCATTTGTCAAAATTAATGAAGTTATGGCTGTCAATAGTGATGGAATAGTTACAGCTAGAGATAGTTTCACATTATCAAATAACTCGGAAGATATATGGAAAAAGATTAATGATTTTTTATCTTTAGAGATTGAAGAAGCAAGAATAAAATATGAAATTGGCAAGGATACGCAAGATTGGCAAATTAATTTAGCTAAAAAAGACTTGAGAAATTCTGGTATTAATCAGAAAAATATTATCAAAATAAATTATCGTCCATTTGATTATAAATATACATATTACTCTGGAAAATCAGGAGGATTTCATTCTAGACCTAGAGGTGAAGTTATGAATCATCTAATTTTGAATGAAAATTTAGCCCTGATTACTACTCGTCAAATTACTAATTTAGAATTTTGTCATGTATTCTCTACAACATTTGGGGCTGAAAAAAAATGTTGTTCTCATGATAGAGCATCATATATTTTCCCTCTCTATCTTTACCCAACAGATACCCCAAGTTTATTTGATTCTCCACCAACTAACGCACCTGGAGGACGTAAACCGAATTTATCCCCAGAATTTATTAGTGAATTTTCCCAAAAACTAGATTTAGAATTTATTTTTGATGGAAAAGGAGATAAAACTAAAACCTTTAGACCAGAGGATATTTTTAATTACATTTACGCTATTTTTCATTCTCCTAACTACCGTCAACGTTACGCCGAATTTTTAAAGATTGATTTTCCTCGTGTTCCTTTAACTTCCAATGCTGCGCTTTTTTGGGAATTAGTAATCAAAGGTGATAAATTAGTCAAATATCATTTAATGAAAGAAACAGGAACAGAAATTTCTACTTATCCTATTCCTGGTTCTGATATTGTGGAACAAGTTAAATATAATGAAAATCATCAACAAATTTGGATAAATGCTGAACAGTATTTTGATCAAGTTCCGCAACAAATCTGGAATTTCTATATTGGTGGTTATCAAGTTTGTCAAAAATGGCTAAAAGATAGAAAAGGAAGAGAATTAAACTTTGATGATATTAATCATTATCAAAATATTATTTCTATCATATCGGAGACGATTAAGATTATGGAAGATATTGATATAATTATTGAAAAATATGGCAGTTTTCCGTTAGAATAATAGTTAACAACAAGATATGAAGACAGACACGATATTTTACACATTACTCCAAAATCTCCCCAGTGTGTTATTTGAACTGCTAGAACAGTCACCAACACTAGCTTTACACTACGAATTTTCCTCCGTGGAAATCAAAGAATTAGCCCGACGGATAGATGGCTTATTTTTACCCAAACCAGAGTACCCACAAGACCCGATTTATTTTGTAGAAGTACAATTCCAACGCGATGATAATTTATACTGGCGATTAATTACAGAAGCATTTCTTTATTTGAACCAATATAAACCCCAAAGAACATGGCAAGCTGTAGTATTGTGGGCAAATCGGGATCTTGATCCTGGTATACCCTTAGCATATCAAACTTTACTAACTGCTGGACTAATTCATGTCGTTTACTTAGATGAAATAACCGATACATCATCTTCAATTGGTTTAGGTATTATTAAATTAGTAGTTTCCCCTGAAGATGAAGCTATCCAAGAAGCAAAAACTTTGATTAATCTGGTGGAAAAAGCAGATGCGGCCAAGAGTCGTAATCTTTTAGAATTAGTAGAAAGAATGTTGGTTTACAAATTCTCAACCTATAGCCGTCAGGAGTTAGAAGCAATGTTAGGATTAACAGAATGGCAAAAAACCCGATTTTATCAAGAAGTTGCAGAAGAAACGAAGTTAAAAACCATTCCTAGACTGTTAAATGAGGGGCTAACTGTAGAACAAATTGCTCGGATACTTGAGTTAGAGATCGAAGTGGTGAAACAAGCAATAAAAACGCAAAGTAGTAAATAGACATCTGATTGATATTGATACCTAAACCCACTTTATGTGGGTTTAATTAGCGTATAATTGTAGGGTTAAATTATCTTAGCTCCGCGTAGACCAAATAACAAGCCTACAGCTACACCCATAAACACGCCTAGAAAGACAATATATTCAACTACAGCCATTTGTTTTACTCCAGATTAGTTACTTATTTCTATTCAATCATCAATAATTATGAAAGGGAACAGGGAATGGAAAAGAGGTTGTCAAATTGCGGTAAAATACCCAGACGAGTGATTATATTAGGGCTAGGGAATGAGTTCTGTAATTAAAGTAGATATACCTGAAAAGTCTTATGATATTACCATTGCACCTGGGAGTTTAGATCAACTAGGTGAACAAATGGCGAGTTTGAAACTAGGTAAGAAAGTATTGCTAGTTTCCAACCCGATGATATTTAAATATTATGGCGAAAGAGCGATCGCATCTTTGCAAAATGCCGGTTTTCAAGTCGTCAGCTACAACCTCCCCCCCGGAGAACGCTACAAAACCCTCAACTCCATTCAAAAACTCTACGACATCGCCCTGGAAAATCGCCTAGAACGCTCCTCAACAATGGTCGCCTTGGGAGGAGGGGTAATTGGTGATATGACAGGCTTTGCTGCCGCCACATGGCTCAGAGGCATCAATGTAGTGCAAGTTCCTACCAGTCTCTTAGCAATGGTAGATTCAGCTATTGGTGGCAAAACCGGCGTAAATCATCCCCACGGTAAAAACTTGATTGGTGCATTTCATCAACCCAGTCTAGTTTTAATTGACCCAGAAGTCTTAAAAACCCTGCCTGCTAGGGAATTTCGGGCAGGAATGGCAGAGGTGATCAAATACGGGATCATTTGGGACACCGAGTTATTTACTCAACTAACAGCAAGCAAACACCTTGACCAACTCCGCTATGTGAAATCCGACCTGATAAACAGCATATTAACTCATTCCTGTCAAGCAAAGGCAGATGTTGTCGGCAAAGATGAAAAAGAATCTGGACTCAGAGCAATTTTAAATTATGGTCATACTATCGGTCATGCAGTAGAAAGCCTCACAGAGTACCGTTTATTCAAACATGGTGAAGCTGTCGGCATTGGTATGGTAGCAGCCGGAGACATTGCTGTAAAATTAGGACTTTGGACACAAGCAGACACAGAACGTCAAAACGCCTTAATCAAAAAAGCAGGTTTACCTACCCAAATACCCGCAGATTTAGATATTGATGCTCTTATTGATGCTTTGCAACTAGACAAAAAAGTTAAATCTGGTAAAGTCCGCTTTGTATTACCAACCCAAATTGGTGCAGTCAAAGTTACGGACGAAGTACCAACGGAAATAATTCGAGAAGTATTATTAGGAAATAGGAGTCAGGAGTCAGGAGTCAGGAGTTTAGCTTAACCGACAGAAGCCCCACGTCTGACCCGATAGGGTAGCGGGGGGGGATGAATGGCGCGTGAATTGACGACGGTTTTCCGACCAACGCGACAGCAAGCAAGGAAGGAAAACATGAAGACAATTCACAAAATTTGTGTTATGAATTGAATATCTCGGCAAGGCGAGAGAATAGCGATAACCAAGCTAGATACATGATCATTTTTTTTGATTAACCTTGATTTTGCCTTTGGAACGAGGGGTCAGCCTATCGCCTTAACATCAGTCTTGTTGTTCTCGAAGAGCAAAAAGCTGTTAACTGGGTAGGAAGCCTATACTTACCCGCAAGGGAAGTGTAGGTAGTTCACAAAAAAGAAGAAAGAAGAAGAAGAAAATTCTTCCCCCGCTTCCTGCTGTTTGCCCTTTCCTTCTATACTGGTAAAGGCGCTGAACCATTCAATTGACGGGCAGCATTGATACAAACAGGGCAATCACAGCCAAATAGCTTGATAGCTAAATCACTTTCAGCATCAGAAAATTCTAGTTCTTTGGGATTATTTGTATCTACTTGTGCTATTTGCATGGGTTCTTTTGCGACAGCAGGAGAAGTATTACTTACCTGTATACATACCTTTTTCGGAGTTGCAGAATGGGGAGACATGACGCAAGATAGATGAGTCCTAGTAGCGTCAATTGTTTGACTAGCATGAGCAGGTCTAGCCATCATCACCATAGATAACATGGATGTGAACAATACGGGGCTAGAAATTAAAGTTAAAATAAATCTTTTGTTCATGTACTGTTAAAAACCTTGTTATTAGGGAAATAAACCAATTTATCTTTTCCGACAACTTGGTTGTTAATCAGTCTATCTTACCTAAGAACAGGGAACAGGGAACAGGGAACAGGGAACATTTATCTTTTTATTGCCTTTTACCAATTACCCGTAATTGCTAATATCACGTAAATTTTCGGCTTTTTATTGAAAATTAGTTACATGAAAGGTTAGAGTAAATACTCATTAAGATATAATCCAGATTATGTTTTAATTTGAGGTTTCGGCTTGTGCTAGGAATAAAAAGCATTAATATACATAATTTATCTAGCTGGGTAGAACAATCAAAAACCCAAGCAGCACAGGGAAAAGTTATTGAACGCATTCCTCAATTAGCTATTGTTAATCCTAACCGTTTTGCTGTTCATATAAGTTGCGAACCAGGAGAAAATTATAGTTTGGGAGATACGGCTTGTGTGTTTCCATTTATGAGTGTGATAAAGCCATTTTCTCTACTATACCTGCTCGAATATTACGGAGTAAAACAGGTTTTACAATGGGTTGGTGTTAAATCCTCGGACGCGCCTTTTAATTCTTTAGTGCAATTAATAGCAGATAATGGATATCCTCGCAACCCCATGATTAATAGTGGTGCTATTACTCTCGCTGATAAGTTACCAGGAAAGGATGCAAATGAGTCTACACAATTGTTTTGTAAATGGTTAAATAAATTAGCAGATACTCAATTATATATAGATGCAAATATTCTAGCTTCAGTCCGTGCTAGTCGTTCTCAGATAAATATAGATATTACTAACTATCTCTACGAAGCTGGACATTTAAATAATATTGAATTATCTCTTGATGTTTATGAGCAAATATGTTGTATATCTGGGACAGTGGAAGATTTAGCGAAGTTAGGAAAAGTATTAGCTTGCAAAAGCGAGGTGATCAAAAATCAACACCGTCAAATTGTGAATGCGGTGATGTTAACTTGCGGTTTATATGAAGCTTCCGCTGAGTATGCTGTGAAAATTGGTTTACCAATAAAATCAGGTATTGGTGGTGGACTTGTGGCCATCATACCAAATCAGGGAGCGATCGCCAGCTACAGTCCTGCTTTAGATATTGTAGGTAATCCTGTAGCTGGTTTGGCACTAATGGAAACTTTATCTCAAAGTTTGCAACTGAGTATTTTTATTTAATTACTCTTGAAATTGAGATTTAGGATTTTCCATTGTCTCGCTAGGTAAATTTGATTCCTCTGTTTCCGTGACTTTTGCTTCTGCTGCTACTGGGGGAGACGCAACGGGAGTTGATTTAACTTCAGGAATTTTAACTTCGGGAACTGGTTGTTTCTCTACTTTCGTTGCTGGAGTTGGTGTAACTTCAGGAACTTTAACTTCAGGAACTTTAACTTCAGGAACTTTAACTTCAGGAATTGGCTGTTTCTCTGCTTTCGTTGCTGGAGTTGGTGTAGCCTCAGTAGCTGTAATTTTAGCAGTATACGTTGGGTCTACAATGCCACGGACTTCATCTGCTGTCAATTCCCCTCTGACAATTTTGGATAAAGTATCTTGACCATTGGGTTGATAATTAATTAATCTGATACTGGTATTAAAGGCATTTTTCACAGGTTGTCCTTGATTATCGAGGAATTCCAGTTTTACCCAAGTTTTACCAGGTTTAAACCCTTTGAGATAAATAGGTTGCCAACGATCAAGAATAAAGCTTTCACCATTAACTGTACTCCGAATGCGCCAATTGCTCATTGTATCTTCAGGATTAGTTTCAGCGAGACTATGCAATGGTGCATTAGTTAGGTAAAAATCCAGCATAATGGGTTCTGCACCATAACCACCATTGGGACGACTATAAGTAAGTAACGGTAATTTAGAATCTGGGTTGTTTTCCTCGGTTTTCGTCAAGACGTGAAATGTGGTTTGAGTATAAGCACCTTCATTTTTAAAACTTTCATGCCACGGACGAGAAGCAAAAACGCGAAGAGTATGCGTACCAGGGGATAAGTCTGACAATACCACCGGCTGATTTACATCGTAAACAGCTATATAGGGCTGATTGTCTAAAATTAGGTCCAAATGGGGACCAAGTTGCCATTGAGGGTCTTTAAATATCGGTAAGTCCTTAACTTGTAACCTTACTTTAACTATATTGTCTTGAAGAATTTCATCTACCTGGGGACTGAGGATGCTGACTTGGGGTTGATAACCCTCCAAACTGGGACGCAATGCTTGGATAACATTTGGTGGTGCGGTTTCGGAAAATGTCCCAGAAATTTCTGAAGCTGGGGACGCTTTCATGAAGGGATTGATAGATATTTCCTGGCTATTTGCTGCTTCAGCGCAACTACTCAGATTTACAACTAGCACTAATGTAACAACCCATTTAATAATTGGGAATCTATTTGAGAAAAGTAACTCAAAAAATTTTCTGCACCCAGTGTTCATGTTTTTATTCCTTAATAGTTTTTAACAATTGACGCAATCATTGTGGCGCAAATTATGACTCATGGACTATGGATTAAGAGCATAAATCTATGACCAAAGTTATAAATCTACTTACTTTTCTTTGATTAAAATACCAAATAAGTGATTTTTTTGACTTAATCCCGGGAAAATAATTTGCTTATAGACCGCTAATTTTGGGTAAAAGTAGCTAAACAGCAAGGGTTTAAGCCGATTTCCGTATAAATCATCAGTTTTGCAAATTGTTGTTCTTTGTAAATTAAATGAAGAGTCTATTGACATTTGAACAATGTATAGGAACTGGTAACGTAAATTAGACCATAAACTTGGCTATGTTTAATTATTGTTAACAGGCCTATAACAATGTGCAAGTTCTCACTCTATAATTCAACAGAAACAACTTTTCTTTTCCACACGGCAACCGCATCGCTGGACAAGAGCAATCGGAAAACAGCGACTGTGCTATTCTAGGTGGTATTCATGATTCCCCATTCCTTATAGAGAGGAGGTCGAATGACGATTAGTCCTCCGGAGCGAGAGGAAAAAAAAGCAAGAGTGATCGTTGACAATGATCCGGTTCCTACCTCATTTGAAAAATGGGCAAAGCCAGGACATTTCGACAGATCCTTATCGAGAGGCCCAAAAACCACAACCTGGATTTGGGATCTCCATGCCCTCGCCCATGATTTTGATACACATACAAGCGATTTAGAAGACATCTCCCGCAAGATATTCGCCGCTCACTTCGGACATTTGTCCATAGTAGCAATCTGGTTGAGCGGGATGTTGTTCCACGGTGCTAAGTTCTCTAACTACGAAGCTTGGCTGGCTGACCCGTTAGGCATTAAGCCTAGCGCTCAAACTGTTTGGTCTATTGTTGGTCAAGACATTTTAAACGGTGATATGGGCGGCGGTTTCCGCGGCATTCAAATCACATCTGGCTTGTTCCAAGTATGGCGTGGCTGGGGTATCACTAGCTCCTTCCAGCTATATGTAACTGCAATTGGCGGCTTGGTATTAGCAGGCTTGTTCTTATTTGCTGGCTGGTTCCACTACCACAAACGCGCTCCTAAACTGGAATGGTTCCAGAACGTGGAGTCAATGCTGAATCATCACTTATCAGTGTTGCTAGGCTGTGGTTCTTTAGGATGGGCTGGTCACTTAATCCACGTTTCTGCACCAATCAACAAATTGTTAGATGCAGGTGTAGCAGCTAAGGACATCCCTCTGCCTCATGAGTTGCTGTTTAATACAGCAAAAATGGCAGAACTTTACCCTGGTTTCGCTAGTGGTTTAACACCTTTCTTCACCTTAAATTGGGGCGCTTACGCGGATATCCTCACATTTAAGGGCGGTTTAAACCCAGTTACAGGCGGCTTGTGGATGACTGATATTTCTCATCACCACCTAGCGATCGCTGTACTGTTCATCGTTGCTGGTCATATGTACCGTACCAACTGGGGTATCGGTCACAACATCAAAGATATTCTCGAAGCTCACAAAGGTCCTTTCACTGGCGAAGGTCACAAAGGTCTTTACGAAAACCTCACCACTTCTTGGCACGCTCAATTAGCTACTAACCTAGCTTTCTTGGGTTCCTTGACAATCATCATCGCCCATCATATGTACGCGATGCCTCCCTATCCTTACTTGGCAACTGATTACGCAACACAATTGTGTATCTTCACTCACCATATTTGGATCGGTGGTTTCTTGATTGTTGGTGGTGCTGCTCACGCAGCCATCTTCATGGTGCGGGACTACGATCCTGTTGTTAACCAAAACAACGTATTGGATCGCGTGATTCGTCACCGTGACGCTATCATTTCTCACCTCAACTGGGTATCTATATTCTTAGGCTTCCATAGCTTTGGTTTATACATTCACAATGACACCATGCGTGCCTTGGGTCGTCCCCAGGATATGTTCTCCGACAGTGCAATTCAATTGCAACCAGTATTTGCTCAATGGGTGCAAAACCTGCACACATTAGCTCCCGGTAACACAGCACCTAACGCTCTTCAAGTAGTTAGTCATGCTTTTGGTGGCGGATTGGTAGCTGTAGGCGGTAAGGTCGCAATGATGCCCATTGCTTTGGGTACAGCGGACTTCATGGTTCACCACATCCACGCATTCACCATTCACGTTACTGTTCTCATCTTGCTCAAAGGTGTATTGTATGCCCGCAGTTCTCGTCTGATTCCAGACAAGGCTAACTTAGGCTTCCGATTCCCTTGCGATGGTCCAGGACGTGGCGGTACTTGCCAAGTTTCCGGTTGGGATCACATCTTCCTCGGACTCTTCTGGATGTATAACTCCTTATCAATTGTAATTTTCCACTTTAGCTGGAAGATGCAATCTGATGTCTGGGGAACAGTAGATGCAGATGGCACAGTAAATCACATTACTGGTGGCAACTTTGCAGAAAGTGCTATCACCATCAACGGTTGGTTACGTGACTTCTTGTGGGCGCAAGCTACACAAGTAATTAACTCCTACGGAACTGAGTTATCCGCTTACGGACTCATGTTCTTAGGCGCTCACTTCATTTGGGCGTTCAGCTTAATGTTCCTGTTCAGTGGTCGTGGCTACTGGCAAGAATTAATTGAGTCCATTGTTTGGGCGCACAATAAACTGAAAGTAGCCCCAACAATTCAGCCTCGCGCACTGAGCATCACTCAAGGTCGGGCTGTAGGTGTGGCTCACTACCTATTAGGAGGAATTGCTACCACTTGGGCATTCTTCCACGCACACATCCTTTCAGTAGGATAAGAATCAGTGGAATTTTGGATTTTGGATTTGAGATTTAATCCAAAATCCAGAATCTAAAATCTAAAATTTTGCTGACAAATAATGGCTAAAGGTCAGAGGACAGATCACACCTATGGCAACAAAATTTCCAAAATTTAGCCAGGATCTCGCACAGGACCCGACTACTCGTCGGATTTGGTATGCGATCGCTACAGGCAACGATTTTGAAAGCCACGATGGCATGACGGAAGAAAATCTTTACCAAAAGATTTTCGCTACGCACTTCGGTCACTTGGCAATCATCTTCCTGTGGGCATCCAGCCTCCTGTTCCACGTGGCCTGGCAAGGTAACTTTGAACAGTGGATTAAAGATCCCTTGCACGTCCGTCCCATTGCCCATGCAATTTGGGACCCTCACTTCGGTCAGCCTGCAATTGACGCTTTCACCCAAGCTGGTGCAAGCAACCCCGTAAACATTGCTTACTCCGGTGTTTATCACTGGTGGTACACCATCGGGATGCGGACAAACACAGAACTATATACTGGTTCTGTTGGTTTGCTCTTGTTGGCAGCACTGTTCCTGTTTGCTGGTTGGTTACATTTACAACCCAAGTTCCGTCCTAGCCTCTCTTGGTTCAAGAGTGCTGAACCCCGTCTAAACCACCACTTATCGGCTTTATTCGGTGTTAGTTCTCTCGCTTGGGCAGGTCACTTGGTTCACGTTGCCATTCCTGAATCTCGTGGTATCCACGTGGGCTGGGATAACTTCTTGACTGTAGCTCCCCATCCAGAAGGTTTAACTCCTTTCTTTACAGGTAACTGGGGCGTTTACGCTCAGAACCCTGACACCGCTGGCCAGTTATTTGGTACTTCCACTGGTGCTGGGACTGCGATTCTGACCTTCTTGGGCGGTTTCCACCCCCAAACAGAATCCTTGTGGTTGACTGACATGGCTCACCACCACTTGGCGATCGCAGTTTTGTTCATCATCGCTGGTCATATGTACCGGACTAACTTCGGAATTGGTCACAGCATCAAAGAAATGCTGAACTCCAAATCTGGTTTAGTTCCCGGTAGCAAGAGCGAAGGTCAGTTCAACCTGCCCCACCAAGGTCTTTACGACACCATCAACAACTCCCTGCACTTCCAGTTGTCATTAGCTTTGGCATCTTTGGGAACTATTTGTTCCTTGGTAGCGCAGCATATGTACGCTCTGCCTCCTTATGCTTTCATCGCTAAGGATTACACCACACAGGCAGCACTGTACACCCACCACCAGTACATCGCTGGTTTCTTGATGGTTGGTGCTTTTGCTCACGCAGCAATTTTCTGGGTTCGTGACTACGATCCTGAGCAAAACAAAGGTAACGTCCTTGACCGGATGTTACAACACAAAGAAGCGATCATCTCCCACCTTAGCTGGGTATCTCTCTTCTTGGGTTTCCACACCCTGGGTTTATATGTTCACAACGACGTAGTTGTTGCGTTCGGTACTCCTGAAAAACAAATCTTGATTGAGCCAGTATTTGCTCAATTCATCCAAGCTGCCCAAGGTAAAGCTCTGTATGGCTTGAATGTACTGTTGTCTAACCCCGACAGTATTGCTTACACCGCTTACCCCAATGCTGGTAACGTTTGGTTGTCTGGCTGGTTAGATGCCATCAACTCTGGCACAAATTCTTTGTTCTTGACCATTGGACCTGGCGATTTCTTGGTTCACCACGCTTTCGCTTTGGCTATCCACACCACCACCTTGGTACTCGTTAAGGGTGCTTTGGATGCGCGTGGTTCTAAACTGATGCCCGATAAAAAGGACTTCGGTTATGCGTTCCCCTGCGACGGTCCCGGCCGTGGCGGTACTTGCGATATCTCCGCATGGGACTCTTTCTACCTGTCTATGTTCTGGATGTTGAATACCATTGGTTGGGTAACCTTCTACTGGCACTGGAAACATCTAGGTATTTGGCAAGGTAACGTTGCTCAGTTCAACGAAAACTCTACCTACCTGATGGGCTGGTTCCGTGATTACCTCTGGGCTAACTCTGCTCAGTTGATTAACGGTTACAACCCCTACGGCATGAATAACCTGTCTGTTTGGGCTTGGATGTTCCTCTTTGGACACCTCGTCTGGGCAACTGGCTTCATGTTCCTCATCTCTTGGAGAGGTTACTGGCAAGAGTTAATTGAAACCTTGGTTTGGGCGCACGAACGTACTCCTTTAGCTAACTTGGTTCGCTGGAAGGACAAGCCCGTTGCTCTCTCCATTGTTCAAGCTCGTGTGGTTGGTTTAGCTCACTTCACTGTTGGCTACATCCTCACCTACGCAGCGTTCCTCATTGCTTCTACTGCTGGTAAGTTCGGTTGATCTTAACTACTAGTTTTAGGTAATTAAAAATCCCCTGCCGTAAGGTGGGGGATTTTTTTAATGGGTTTGAGTTTAGCATTGCTAAGCCCCTAAAAACTAAGGACTGGTGATTTCTATCCCTAACCAATCACTTAATTCCCTCGCTAACCATTCTAATTCTGCTTCAGATTTGATGGTGAAAGTATTAACATCAAACTCAAATTTTTCGACTCCTGCCCAAATTACCAATTTTGCAGGTACTTGAGTTTTATCCCCGTCTGAGTCTTTAGTAAAATATCTCGGTGTATAAACTAATTTATCAATATTTTCTCTAGAGAATGAACGACGACGGGGGATTGTCCATTTCCATAACTGGTAATTCACAGAAATTTGTTGGGAATCTATATGTATTTTGGCACTACCAAATAAACTGGAAAATATACCATATATCATCGAAAAGCCTACGCCCCAAAAAGGTAATGAAAATAAGGCAAAGGGTATATTAGTAGGAAAGGGAGCAGACAAAACACCAATAGTCCAAAATAAGATAAAAGAATTCCAGGCTATGGCAAAAAAACCTACAAATACCATTGAAGATTGAAAGCCAACCGGAGGAATAATAATTTCTAAAGTATCTTCATTTTTGGTTAATTGAATTTTACTACCGACTGGTTTCCTAACAGTTAAAGCTTTGATATTAGTCTCTTCTGGATGCTCTAAATCTGTGAGTGCTTGAGTTGCCGTGGCAAAACGCTTTTCTAAACTGGGTTCTGTAATTTGCTCCAACCACTTAGCAAAACTAGGACTAATATTAGCAACTTGCTGAAATTGAATGCGAAAATCCTTTTGTGGTAAATCCGCTGGGTTAGTCCCTGTCACCAAATAAATTATTGTGCATCCTAAACTATAAAGGTCAGAAGCGGGAACAGTACGCCCTCCAAACTGTTCCTGTGGCATATAACCATAAGTCCCCACAACAGTTCTTGTCCCTGCTTCTGCTGCTAGGATAGTTTGGACTGAACCAAAATCTATTAAATAAACTGAACCGACACTATTGCCAGAGCGCTCTCCTAATAAAATATTGCTAGGCTTAATATCACGGTGGACAACAGGTGGATTTAACTCATGCAAGTATTTAAGAATTTCTAAAACTGCTTTAGCAATTTCTTTAACTTCAATTTCTGTAAATTTCCTCCCAGCTTGTAAATATTGTTCTAAAGTTTGGGCTGGGATATAAGTCTGAACCAGGGAAAATCCTTTATATCTAGAGGAATTGACCTCAAAATAGTCTAAGTATGCAGGAATATGGGGATGTGATAAAGATTTTAAAGTTTGAGCTTCTCTCTCAAATAATTTGAGATCATCCCATTCAAAATCATTACTAAAAGCAAGTAACTTGACAATTACCGATTTTCCAGTTACTAAATCAGTAGCTAAGAAAGTCCTTCTCCCGGCTTTTTTGCCTAGCTGTTGTTGAACTTCATAGCGATTAGCTAATATTTCCTTATTCATCATTGCAGTTTCCTGATGTCATTGATGAGCATAACTACCAAAATTATCTTCCCCTTTCCCAATTGTTAAATTTTAATTGTTAATTTTTAATTGCTTATGCCTTCCCCACTTTGGCCTTATATTACCCCAGGTATTCCCGACGAATTATTTGAGAATTTACCAGGTATTCCCCTCAGTCAGCGAGAATTAAGATTGCTGTTGATTTCCCAATTGCGACTACAAGCCGATTCTGTATTGTGGGATATTGGCGCAGGAACAGGTACAATTCCTATAGAGGTGAGCTTATTGTGTCCCCACGGACGAGTGATTGCTATCGAAAGAGATGAGGATGTTGCGAACCTAATTAGACGCAACTGCGATCGCTTTGAAGTCAAAAACGTCGAAGTAATTGAAGGTAGCGCCCCAGAATGCTTAGATCAAATCAAGTTACTACCTGATCGGATCTGCATTGAAGGTGGAAAAGCCATACAGGAAATTGTCCAAGCTGCCTGGCAATATTTACCAACATCTGGCCGAGTGGTCGCTACTGCTGCTAGTCTAGAAAGTCTGTATGCTATTTCTCAAAGCTTTTCTCAGTTGAGAGTTAGGAATATTGAAGTTGTCCAGTCAGCGGTAAATCGCTTAGAAACACGGGGCTATTCTCAAACCTTTGTAGCAGCCGATCCTATTTTCATTCTCAGTGGTGAAAAACTAGATTAAACAATTGAAAATTGAAAATTGACAATGATGGATTGGACATGGATAAAAGTCAGAAATAAATCTGTTCTACCTTCTATTTAGCTTTTTTCCTTTGTTTCTTCTGCCTCCTAACTCCTCTCTTCTGACTCCGTGACTCCTTACCCTCATTTTCAATTGTTAATTCTTAATTTTTAATTGCTTATGCCCTGGCCTCGAATTATTAGTGGAATTATTGCGATTATGATGGCGCTATCTGCAACTCTCTTAGGGGGTTGGTATTTTACGATAGCGATCGCTATTGTCGTATTTTTAGGTCAACAAGAATATTTTAATTTGGTCCGTTCTCGCGGCATCACACCCTCAGTCAAAACTACTATGATTGTTAGTCAAGTTCTACTGGCAATTTGTACTCTGAATGGTAGTTTAGCTGATGCAATTATGCCCATAGCCGGGACACTTATTTGTTTTTATTTACTATTTCAACCCAAATTAGCCACCATTGCGGATATTTCCGCTTCTATTATGGGTTTGTTTTATGTCGGTTACTTACCAAGTTACTGGGTCCGCTTACGAGGAATTGATCATGCTATTAGCAGTAATTTACCTTTAGGTGGTTATTGGCCATCTAATTGGCAAGATATTGGACAAGGTAATTTAACTGCCTTCCCCGCGGGTTTAACTGCGACTATCCTCACGTTCTTATGTATTTGGGCTGCGGATATTGGCGCTTATACTTTTGGTAAATTCTTCGGGAAAACGCGATTATCAGATATTAGTCCCAAAAAAACTGTAGAAGGTGCTGTTTTTGGCATTACTGCCAGTGTCGCTGTTGCTATGGTAGGAGCTTACCTTCTCCATTTTCCCCATTGGTTAATCACTGGTGTCACATTAGGTCTAATTATTGGTATCGCTAGTTTGTTGGGTGACTTAACAGAATCCTTGCTGAAACGTGATGCCGGTGTCAAAGATTCAGGTCAATTAATCCCTGGTCATGGGGGGATTTTAGATCGCACCGATAGCTATATTTTCACTGCTCCTCTAGTGTATTATTTCGTTACATTACTTTTACCTTTATTAGAAAAAACGCTGTAATAGGAACTAAGATAAGATTTAATCTCAACTTGCTCATGTCACTCACAATAGCCATACAATTTAAAGTAAATTCAGGGAATATTGAGTTTTGATTTTTTAATAGTTATGGGTTAATATTAATACGTCCATAACAAGTTAATTGTTCTGGCAGCAGGGAAATTTTTTCGATATCAACATCTGTTCCCAGGTTTATCATATAAGGAGAATTCCTTTCCAAAAGCACCTCTTGATCGGTCTTTACCTGAACCTGCGTTAATTGCAGTTCTTGACCATTGCGTAGTTCTAAGCCTAAATGAATATTGAAAAATGCCCCTTCTGTTTCAGAAATGGGGATACCGTGTAGGATCAATACCTGGTTGTCAAGGGTGATTTTTTCCCAAGTAATAAACGGGTAATTTAGGCTGTATTCTGCTAATAGTGGAATCAGTCCATCATTTATAGCCGTTAATAATAATGGAGATGAAAGAGAGTTATTAAGATCCTGTGCGGTGATAATCAGCTTACCAACCACAGGGACTATTGCTGATAATTGCAAAGGTTGTCCTTTTAATATTGCAGCAACATTCAGTTGGATTTTTTCTGCCTCAAGTTCGATTTGTGTAACACGAAGACCTTGATACACTGCATTACTAGCAGAAATTGATACTCCAGGAATGTAACCAGAAAGTAATTGGCGATCGCTTGCTTCTATCTGTACCTCTAAATGAGCTACTTGATTCAATTGGCTTCTTAACCAGAGCTTAATCGCTGATGTTAAAACTTTTGTAATGATCCTGACTCTGCTATTATTTGGATTTGGGGAACTTGGTTCTGTCATTTTTCGACGGTTACATCAATGTAAATATGCCCAATTATTGAGCATCTTAAACAGTTCTTAACTTTAGCATGGAAGTTTGTTAACAACAAAGTGCAAACATTAGTAGTATAAAAATATTCAGCAAGAAAATCACAATTTAAACATGGAGGAACGGTTACAAAAAATTCTAGCTCAATGGGGTATCGCCTCACGACGTGAAGCCGAAGAAATGATGAGGCAATCACGAGTATGTGTTAACGGGGTAGTAGCACATTTAGGTCAAAAAGTCGATCCCTCTCAAGACAAAATCTCTATTGATGGTCAACCTGTGCTGGCAGAACAGCGACCATCCAAAATGTATTTATTACTGCATAAACCAGCCGGAATTGTCTCTACTTGCCATGATCCTCAAGGAAGACCAACCGTTTTGGATCTGCTACCGTCAGAGTTAAGAACCGGATGGGGTATTCACCCGGTAGGCCGTTTGGATGTAGACTCCACAGGAGCATTGATTTTAACCAATGATGGGGAACTGACCTATGGACTTACCCATCCCAGTCATAGTATTACTAAGACCTATCGTGTTGTTGTTCAAGGCCGTCCTCCAGCAACAGTTCTCAAAAAGTGGAGTCAGGGTATAGTTCTGGAAGGA
Organism: Dolichospermum sp. UHCC 0315A; assembly: GCF_008121535.1. Lineage (GTDB taxonomy): Bacteria > Cyanobacteriota > Cyanobacteriia > Cyanobacteriales > Nostocaceae > Dolichospermum > Dolichospermum lemmermannii. The sequence continues at coordinate 4,222,691 of NZ_CP043056.1, read as the reverse complement.
AGAATCACAAGACATGCTCAAGTGCGCTTAATTGAAACCTATATTAATCAAAGCTGGTTAGAGATCGTTTTACAGGAAGGAAGAAACCGTCAAATTCGCCGCATAGCCGAACAATTGGGATATCCAGTTATCAAGCTACATCGTACGGCTATTGGTTTAATTCAATTAAAAACCTCAACAACAGCATTTTTGCCATCTGGTAAATATCGTCATCTTAGTGAAGATGAGATGAGTTTTTTAAATAAGCAGATAATTCGCACACCGATTCAGACAAAGCCGAGTTAAGGAGTAAAGGAAAAATATGAAATGGTTCAGAAAGAAGGATGAACAGCCAATCAAACCTTCTATCAAGGAACATCAAGCCGAAAAGTTAGGACAACTTGGCTCACAACTAGCTTCACTACGGCAAGAAAAAGGTTTAAATCTGGATGAGTTAGTCGGATTAACTAGAATTCCTCGACGACTTTTGCAAGCAATTGAAGAAGGTAATTTAAACGACTTACCAGAACCAATTTATATTCAAGGCTTAATTAGACAGTTTGCAGAAGCTTTAGGAGTTCGGGGAGCAGAATTTGCCAGTCATTTCCCCATTGGTTCTCAATCAGTGGGTGTTAAATCCCATTGGAAAGCACAAGCTGTTCCTCAATTACGTCCTATTCATCTTTACCTGCTTTATATCGGGTTAATTTTCTGTTCTGTGAACGGTTTATCCCAGTTGTTGAATAATGCCACCTTGCAGGCAAATAACCGCCAAATTCAACCAAATACAGCAGCGCAGTCAAAAGGGCAAGAAACAGCTAGTAATACATTACTCAGCAAGAAAGAGCATCAATCCGTACAAATTGGTGTGACTTTAAAAACCTCATCTTGGATTAGTGTGGTTACAGATGGTAAAACCGCCTTTGAGGGAGTTTTACCACAAGGTTCTAGTCGCACTTGGAACGCCACTGACCAAATGACAGTAAAAACTGATAATGCTGGTGGTGTGTTAATGAGCGTGAATCAGCAGGAAGCAAAGGAAATGGGAGAAATCGGGAAATCCAAAGAAATCAAGATTGCTGCTAAACCAAACTCATAGGAGTCAGTGGTCAGTTGTCAGTTGTCAGTTGTCAGTGGTTAGTTGTCAGAAGGAAGAAAATTTCTCCCCTACTCCCCCTACTTCCCCTACCTCCCCCACTTCCCCCACTTCCCCTACTTTTCTCTATGAGCGCGTCCGTAACGGAGAGTGAGAGTTTTTAAGCGATCGCTTAAATCTGGCGTTAATACACCTGGTTGGTAACGCCACTCCCAATTTCCCTCCGCTGTACTAGGAAAATTCATCCGGGCTTCAGTTCCCAAACCTAATACATCCTGCAAAGGTATAATCGCTTGATTAGCGATCGAACTTAAAGCTAACCTAATTAAGTCCCAGTGTATACCATCAGGACTTATACAACCCAAATACAACAATAAATTTTGCTTTTCGTAATCATTTCCCGTGTTAAACCAGCCTACAGTCGTATCGTTGTCGTGAGTACCTGTATAAACTACAGCATTGCGAGTGTAATTAAAGGGTAAAAATGGATTTCCGGGATCAGAACCAAAGGCAAACTGCAACACCTTCATCCCTGGAAACTCAAACTGATCTCGCAGTGCCTCCACTTCTGGCGTAATAATTCCCAAATCCTCCGCCAAAACAGGTAACTTACCCAAACGCTTTCTAATTGCCTCAAATAAAGCTACTCCAGGCGCTTCAATCCATTCGCCATTCATGGCAGTCGTTTCTCCCTGGGGAACAGCCCAATAAGCCTCAAAACCCCGGAAATGATCAATGCGAATTATATCCACGTAATCCAGCATCGCCTCAAAGCGTAATATCCACCATTTGAAATCTTGTTTTTGCAATTCTTCCCAGTTATAAACCGGATTTCCCCATAATTGACCAGTAGCGCTAAAGTAGTCGGGTGGAACTCCCGCCATTAAAGCCACTTCTCCCGTTTCTTCATCTAAAGCAAAAATATCAGGATTAGCCCACACATCAGCACTATCATGGGCTACGTAAATGGGAATATCACCAATAATCTCTATCCCATTTTCGTTAGCATATTTTTTCAGTTCTGACCACTGCCGGAAGAACTCATATTGAACAAACTTGTAATAAAAAATCTCCTCTTCCAAATCTTTTTCCATCTGGGCTAAAGCTACTGGTTCACGCTTTGCTAATTCTGGCTCCCAATTGTACCAGCTTGCACCATTTTGGATATCTTTAAGTGCCATAAATAGCGCGTAATTATTTAACCAATAGCCTTTATCAGCACAAAACTTAGCAAAAGCTCGTTTTTGAGTTGAATTTGCTTTAGTTTTAAAATCCTCACAAGCTTTAATGAGTAGATTAACCTTAATAGGGATAACTTCGTTAAAATCTACTTTATTTACAGAAAAATCTGGTAAATCAGCCAAATCTTCTGGAATTAACAAACCCTCATCTAGCAACTTTTCGGGACTAATCAAAAAGTAATTTCCCGCCATTGCGGAGTAGCACATATAAGGGGAATTACCGTAACCAGTCGGACCTAGAGGTAAAACTTGCCAATATTGCTGATGACTATGTTTGAGAAAATCAATAAACCGATAAGCTTCCAAACCCAAATCCCCAATACCAAACCGACTGGGAAAAGAACTAGGATGAAGTAAAATACCACTGGATCTAGGAAAAGGCATATTTAACCTGAAATATATTTTTAGGACTTACGCATTGAATTTATCATGGCATAGTCAGTCTTGACTGTTGTGATTCGTGAAGAAATGAGAAGATTAACTCAGATCCCCGACTTCTTTGAGAAGTCGGGGATCTATAATCCCTACCATAACCGAATCATGACTTACAGAAATCCTGCACCCACCGTTGATATTATTATTGAATTAATTGATAGACCTCATCGCCCCATTATCCTGATTGAAAGACATAATGAACCTTTAGGCTGGGCGTTACCCGGTGGTTTTGTTGATTATGGTGAATCGGTAGAAAAGGCAGCAATTAGGGAAGCAGAAGAAGAAATAGGTTTAAAAGTAGAGTTAATAGAACAGTTATTAGTATATTCTGATCCTGAGCGCGATCCTCGTAAACATACGATTAGTATTGTATTTTTAGCAACAGCTACGGGTGAGCCTTTAGCGGGTGATGATGCTAAGGGGTTGGGTATTTTTGAGCCTTGGTGTGTTCCAGGTAATTTGTGTTTTGATCATAACCGGATTTTGCGGGATTATTGGCAGTATAGAAATTATGGGATTCGTCCGAGGTTGGGGTAGGAGATTGGAATGGTTTCGCGCAAAGACGCTAAGAGGGTGTTTGAAAAGTTATGGTTGATGTATCAAATATTTTTTACCCCACCCTAACCCTCCCCTTGTAAAGGGGAGGGAACTGGATTTTTATTGTTTCCCCCCTTTACAAGGGGAAAGGGGGGTAGCAATGTGATGAAAATTACGGAATACCACTTTTCAAACATCCTCTAAGGAGCAAAGACGCAAAGTAAGAGAAGATGATTTGGTAACATATGACGTATCGGATAATCTATTTAATAAAAGCTAATCTCAATAGTGCAAATTTAAGAAAAGCCGATTTAACCAGCGCGAATATTTACGGTGCAACCTTTAAAAATGCTGACCTCACCAAATAGAACGAAAGGCACGGAAGCCACTTGGCAATAGATGCGTGGAGGAAGTGCCAACGGCGAATTTATTCGCCGTGACATGATAGAATTAATTAGCAAGTAGGAATAACCATCAACGCCAAGAAGTGTTTTATTAAGGAGAAACCCCTGATTTATCTCGTCTCGGCATAGCCGTAGCCTGGGTAAACAAGCAATGGTAAATCATGGAGCGTTTAACATTAAAAATTGATGGACTCACAAAAGCAGCAAAAAAATCAAAAGTAAGCGCAATTGCAATACCTGTCGTACTGGTAGTTGCCTTGAGCGTCTAGGAGGATAATTGACTATCCTTTTTGAGCAGGTCTTAAAGAATCTGCGTGTCTTTAGACCGCAGAGTGTCAAAGGTGCGATAATGCCAGATGGAGAAGTTTACCAAACACCTACAGATTTAGAATTCGGTAAACCAGAAACACCATTAACAAAAGAGCCAAAAGAGATAAATATTATGACTCGTAAAGTAATCCGTACCGATAAAGCACCTGCACCAGTTGGCCCCTACAATCAAGCAATTCTCGCTTCTGGACAAATGTTGTTTGTAGCTGGACAAATTGCCATAGATCCCCGTTTAGGTGATGTTGTTTATACCGAAGATGTGGTTAAGCAAACAGAACAAGTAATGAGAAATATTGAAGCTATTTTGACAGAAGCAGGGGCTACATTTGCAGATGTGGTCAAAACTGGTGTATTTTTAGCTGATATGAATGATTTTGCCGCTGTCAATGCGGTTTATGCAAAATATTTTTCCGAAGATACCGCCCCAGCGCGTGCTTGTGTGGAAGTTTCCCGTTTACCTAAAAATGTGTTAGTAGAAATTGATTGTATTGCTGTTATTGCTAGTTAATTAATTATAAGGTGGGCGAGTCCCACCCTACTTTTAGTTTTCTGGTTCGATACCTAATGCTCTTAATTGTGCAGCTAGTCTTTCAGCACGCTGTGTTTCCTGTTCTGCGCGTTGTTTTTCTTGTTCTAAGTAAGTCGGCCCAATAAAATCGATATATGTTTAGTTTTGTAAAAACCGTGAAACACCCTATTTATAAGGTATTCGTTAATTTATATTTCGTTACATAGATTGATTTTTTAACGCCGACCTACTTATCTCTTGTTGTTTTTGTTCTACTAATTCGGAACTCCACAACAATAAATTTCCCTGTTCGTCCCACAATCTTAACCATTTACCAGTTAGGTTTTCTCTTGTACCTTCCCACACTCCCAGATAAAGATTCATTTCTTCTATCCAGTAAAGTTGGTTTTCGTGAGGATTTTGCAAAGTGTACAAACCTGTATTAGAGTTTAGCTGGTAAAATTCTAAACTACCGTTATCGGGTTCAAAAATAGCGTAATTGGGTATTTTTAAGATTTTTTCATAGAAAAACCATTTTCCCGGCGGATAAGTTGGTTTAATGGAATATTCTGTTCCGTCTGTATCAGAAATAAATTCCATAACGATAACTGGAATATCTCCCTGGAGTTGGGGTGTATAACTACCAAAGACTTCTTTTTTAGTGCCGCGAATTTCCGGGATATAAGCCCAATCAGGAGCTTTAATGACAATTTTGCCATTTACGGTGGCACAGATACCGTAGTTAGTCGTTGTGAGGCAACTGGGGGGAAGTTTACCAGCTAGTTGGAGGCTTTCAGTCAGGGCAGCGGCTTGGGCTGGTTGATAGATGTTGTCCACTGGATCATCTGGGAGAATGTAATCATCGGGTAGTTTTTCCCAAGTGATTTGGTATGCTTGGGTAGCAATGATCATGATGGGTTTTCCTGTATTCAGGTTGTAAATTCTAGTTTAACCAGTTATTGCCATTACAGCATTTATTATTGTTCATTTAACCATCCTTATAAATTAGAAATTTTACTAAAATAATTAATTGCCAAACGAAGTTTAGTAATGGGTTTAACCCTTTCCACCTGTAGCACGTTTGATGACAATTTGCTGTATCATCCTTATCTTTAGCAGCTATTAAAGGATAAAAATCAATTATGGTTGGAGGTTGTATTTTTAACATGATATTTTACCTATCTCTAACTCTTAATTAACCAGCATTTATATTTTTTATTATAACTAAGGGACTTCCAAATAAAAAAAATACTCAACAACCTAATGCAAAAATCTCTCAAACCCTTATTCCTCTGTGTCCTCTGCGCCTCTGTGGTTCGTTAATCAGGATAACTTATTTCTTGAAAGTCCCTAAAATTCTTAACTTATAATTACATTAATTGATGCTTGGATAATTATTTATAATTCACTATTACACAAATAAAGACTTATAACTTAAACCCCTCTCCACAACTGGAAAGGGGTTAATTGTCACTACTGAAAATTCAATTTCAGCAATACTTAATAAGCATTTTGTAACTCGTAAAAATCAGGTGAGATGTAATCCTTGCGTAAAGGCCAACCTACCCAATCTTCTGGCATCAAAATCCGCTTTAAGTTAGGATGACCTTCATAAATGATGCCATACATATCATAGCTTTCCCGTTCTTGCCAGTCTGCTGTTTTCCAAATCCAGTAAACTGAAGGCAAAGAGGGATTTTCTCTGGGTAAAAACACTTTCACCCTGATTTCTTCAGGACGGTCAGCATTATCACTAACTTTGAGTAAATGATAAACACTTACCAATTCTTCTCCTGCACCTAAGTCAATTCCTCCCTGAAATTGGAGATAATTAAACCCATAGGCATACAAAGCTGTAGAAATAGGCAGTAGAAAATCTGCGGGGACTTTAATTATTTCTACTCCGTTAGCGTCAAGTTCTAGAAACTCATGGAAAAAGCCATTTGACCCTAACCATTGGGAAACTTTACCGGGTTTAACTAGAGGTGCTTCCGCTACGGGAACTGGTTTGGATTCTTCTTCAGCCACGTGCTTGTTCCTCCTTCTGTGTCTTTGCTGTCAACAATCCTGGGGGTACAGCCATACCAATTGCTTCCGTCAATTCTTTGGGGGGATTGAAGCGGGTTTCTGACTGCATATACTTACCAGTTAAGATTTCGGAAACTGGCTTCATATTATGAGTTGTACTGTAGTAGCGGTGAACTTGCTTGATGTTATCCCGTTCCTGCATAGACTCGTTGGCAATTTTTTTCCGCAGTTTAATAATTGCGTCAATAATCGCTTCTGGACGGGGAGGACAACCAGGCAAATATACATCTACAGGAATCAGCTTATCAACTCCGCGTACTGCGGTAGGTGAGTCAACGCTAAACATTCCCCCGGTAATTGTACAAGCGCCCATGGCAATCACATACTTGGGTTCGGGCATTTGTTCATAAAGACGCACCAACTGGGGAGCCATCTTCATGGTAATTGTTCCCGCAGTGATGATTAAATCGGCTTGGCGGGGGCTACAACGAGGAATTAACCCAAAACGGTCAAAGTCGAAGCGAGAGCCAATTAAAGCCGCAAATTCAATGAAGCAGCAAGCTGTACCAAACAGTAAAGGCCACAAACTAGAAAGTCGCGCCCAGTTGTAAAGGTCATCAACGGTGGTTAAAATGACGTTTTCTGACAGTTCATGGGTAACTGTCGGCCGTTGAATGGGGTTGATGATTTGTTCTTTGTCTGGGGTGATGATATTAGAATTTAAGACCATTCCAAAGCTCCTTTGCGCCATGCGTAAACTAAGGCGATGATAAGAATCGAAATAAAGACTAGGGCTTCGATAAATGCCAATAAACCCAAACGGTTAAATGCAACTGCCCAAGGATACAAAAATACTGTTTCTACGTCAAAGACAACGAAGACCAGAGCAAACATATAGTAACGAATGTTGAACTGAATCCAAGCTCCGCCAATGGGTTCTAGTCCGCACTCGTAAGTTGTGCGTCTTTCTAGACTGTTACCAGTGGGTCTAAGAATTTTTGAGGCTGACAGTGCTAGGACTGGAACTAGGCTACACAGGAGAAAAAAGCCTAGAAGGTACTCGTAACCGCTAAGAACAAACACAATGTTTTTCTACCGCTAATGGTGTAAGGGAATAAGCTATCAGTTATCAGAATTATAGCTTGACAGGCGTTTACTGATAACTGTTCACTGCAATATATGGATCATGTTCTTTTACATTATATCTTTTAGGGCTTTCTCGAATTTGTATTGAGATCCCTGACTTTTTAGAAAAGTCGGTGATCTCAGTATATTTGAATCCTTTTGATTATTAACCTCAGTTTCTAAGCACTTATAAACAAGTCGAACTATTTATACTCAACACGGCTTAATCATTTGATTCTGTGGGTAAGGGTTTAGCACTGCTAAACCCCTACAAATCTAGGTTTTTCGTAATTTTGTCAAAGTCCATGTCCCAACCGTTTTGGTTAATTAACAGTAGGAAGTTTGACTTGCTGAATATCTTCTAAACAATCACAAAATTATTGACATTCAATGTTCCGGTTAATCCTGTGACTTCAATAATGGCATCAGTAGCAGCATTAAACCCTGCGGTTGCATCATTAATAGCCACAAAGGTTTTTTGTCCAAAACTGAATTGAGCCGCAAAATTTGACCCAAAGGCTGCCGCTGTTAATTTTGCCACCATACCAGCAGCATCCAGGGTATTAACTGCGCCCACATTCACAAACCCGGCTCGTGCGGTAGAAACACGGAATAAATCATTACCTGTGGTGGCGTTGAAGTCAGTAATCACATCAAAGTTAGCTAAGAGAGAATCAGTAAAATTTTGGTAAACAAACTTATCAGCACCTAAACCACCCGTTAGAGTATCTTTACCACCCGCACCGGTGAGAAGATCATTATTTGCACCACCAACGAGGAAATCATTAGCACTAGTACCTGTCAAAGTCAGACTAGAGGGATTACCAATCACACCATCACTATTAGCATCTATGCCGAAAATAGTCTCCTGAGTTAAAGCTTCTGCCGAATTCAATCCCCAATTTCCTTGAGAAGAAGCCCAATTCCAGTTACTATCTAAATTCCAGATATGCAGGAAGTTTCCAGAAATGTTTTTCCAAAGAACTTGGTTATCTCCATTAACCGTTTCTGCGGCTATAGTTTGCCATCCTGAACCGTAGATATCTTGGTAGATTTGTTGTCCACCATTTTTAATAGCGGTTGGGGTATTTGTTCCGATTTGGGTAAAGTATTTGTTGGTGGCATCTTTGACTAATTTAGTATTACCTGCTGATTCAATTGCAGTATAAGGATTGCCAATAATACCATCACCATTAGCATCTATGCCAAAGTTAGTTTCTTGGGTGAAAGCATCAGCAGAATTTAATCCCCAATTTCCTTCAGAAGAAACCCAATTCCAGTTATTATCTAAATGCCAAATATGCAGATAGTTTCCAGAAACGTTTTTCCAGAGAACTTGGTTATCTCCATTGACAGTTTCTGCGGCTATCGTTTGCCATCCTGAACCGTAGATATCTTGGTAGATTTGTTGTCCACCATTTTTAATAGCAATTGGGGTATTCGTTCCGATTTGGGTAAAGTATTTGTTGGTGGCATCTTTGACTAATTTAGTATTACCTGCTGATTCAATTGCAGTATAAGGATTGCCAATCACACCATCACCATTAGCATCTATGGCAAAGTTATTTTCTTGAGTTAAAGCATCAGCAGAATTCAATCCCCAATTTCCTTGAGAAGAAACCCAATTCCAGTTACTATCTAAACTCCAGATATGCAGATAGTTTCCAGAAACGTTTTTCCAAAGAACTTGATTAACGCCATTGACAGTTTCTGCGGCTATAGTTTGCCATCCTGAACCGTAGATATCTTGGTAGATTTGTTGTCCACCATTTTTAATAGCGGTTGGGGTATTTGTTCCTACTTGGGTAAAGTATTTGTTGGTGGTATCTGTAACCAATTTGGTATTCCCTGCTGATTCTACCGCGGTGTAAGATTCGGGTAAATCGCCAATATTAATTGTTAACTGTTTATCGTACAGGGCGCGTCCTTGGTCAATGGTTCGGACTCGAATACTGTAGCTATTCTTAGTTTCATAATCGAAGATAGCGTTGCTTTGCAGTTGGTTGTTTTGGATGGTGAAAAGAGCGTTATCGGTAGCACCTGCTCCATTTATAAGCCGATAGGTAAAGGTGTTTCCTTGGTCGGGGTCAATGGTGTTGAGAGTACCAACAGTTGTACCAATGGGTTGATTTTCGTTAATGGTGTTGTTGGATAGGGTGATATTGGTTGGGGTTTCATTAACATCAGTAATATTGATGGTTAATGATTTCTCATAGGATAAGTTGCCTTGGTCTGTGGTACGAACTCGAATACTGTAGGTGTTGTTGTTTTCGTAGTCGAAAATAGCGTTGGTTTGCAGTTGGTTGTTTTGGATGGTAAACAGGTCGTTATCACTGTCTCCTGTACCTGCAACTAGGCTATAGGTAAAGGTGTTAAGTGCGTTGGGGTCAGCGCTGCTGAAGTTACCAACTAGGGAATTGAGGGCTGAATTTTCAGCAATGGTGTTTTTGGAGAGAGTAATATCTGTTGGGGCTTGATTGGCAATATCATCGTTGGTGATTGTACCTGTAATGGCGGTAGTTGTTCCCAGGATGTATCCTGTACCAGTAGTCAGAGTGAGAGCAATGGTTTCATCTGCCTCGACAGAAAAATCGGGGGTGGGGTCAATGGTGAGGGTAGCTGTGTTGGCATTAGCGGCAAAGGTAATAGTTCCAGTTGTGCCGTTAAAGGTTGCTGCTCCTGCTTGAGTATAGTCAGTGTTGAAGGTGGCGCTACCCGCAATGCCAAAGTTCACGGTGAGGGAATTGGTGAAGTCGCCTGTGCGGGTGAAGGTGTAAACTAAGTTGGTTGCACCGTCTTCCAAGACACTACTAGGCGCAACAGTGAGGGAAATGGATGGTTGATTATAGGCGAAGTAGTTAGCTGTGAGACTTAAACCCGTTCTATTTTTGATGATACCAATGAGTTCATCCGGTTCGGCTCCGGGTTTATCAATGAAAATCTGCGTATCCGCACCGGATACAACTAGGAGATAGTCTGTGCTTACGCCTTTGAGTTGAATGATATCCCCTTCGCTGGTGTTGAAGTCGGTGATTTGAGCATAATCGTTAGTACCTGCATTGTTGCTCAGTCCGTCGTCGTAACCCATCCAATTGAAGTCACCAAGGATAAATCTATCGCTTCCTGCTCCACCTGTGAGGATATCTATTTCTCCTTTTCCGGGGGTAGCGCTGTTAGGATTAACACCGATAATGATGTCGTTACCTCCACCAGTAGTAATGGTATCGTTAGCTGCTGTGCCGGTAATTTGGAAGCGTTCTATATTGGAGAAGCTAACTTGGTCATAAGTGCCACTACTGGCAGTGTTAGCTCTGAAACTACCATACCATGCCCCACCAGAGATACCGATAGAGCTAGTAATCCCCGCCGCATAGGTGGTTGTGCCTGTATAGGCATTGCTGGAATAATCTACGATTAAGAGGTCATTGCCTGCACCACCATTAACGCTATCTTGTCCTCTGCCAGCACTGATGATGTCATTGCCAGCACCTGTGTTGATGGTTTCATTAAAGCTACCAGTAAAGGTAATCGTATCGTTACCTGTACCTGTAGTCAGGTTATTAAACCTTTCTACGTTTTTGACTACCGTACCGTTGCTTTCTGTAAATGTGCCACCACTGTTATCAACGGTTAAGTTGGTGGTGAAACTACTAAAGTCGGCATAATTGATGGTGTCTATCCCTGCTCCGCCATCAATTGTGATGCTTCCATAACCACCTTCATCAAAGGTATCGTTAGCTGCTGTGCCAGTAATTTGCAAGCGCTCTATGTTGGAGAAGCTAATGTAGTCATAGTTGCCACTGCTATCGGTGTTGGCATACAAGGTGCCACTCCATGCGCCAGCAGAGATACCGATATTGCTAGTAATCCCCGCCGCATAAGTGGTTGTGCCTGTGTAGGTATTGCTGGAATAATCTACGATTAAGAGGTCATTGCCTGCACCACCATTAACGTTATCGTATCCTTTGCCAACATTGATGGTATCATCACCAGCACCTGTGTTGATGGTTTCATTAAAGCTACCAGTAAAGGTAATCGTATCGTTACCTGTACCTGTCGTGATGTTTTTAAACCGTTCTACGTTTTTGACTACCGTACCGTTGCTTTCTGTAAATGTGCCACCACTGTTATCAACGGTTAAGTTGGTGGTGAAACTACTAAAGTCGGCATTATTGATGGTGTCTATCCCTGCTCCGCCATCAATTGTGATGCTTCCATAACCACCTCTATCAAAGGTATCGTTAGCTGCTGTGCCAGTAATTTGCAGGCTTTCTATGTTGGAGAAGCTAATGTAGTCATAGTTGCCACTACTGTTGGTGTTGGCTCTGAAACTACCATACCATGCCCCACCAGAGATACCGATAGAGCTAGTAATCCCCGCCGCATAAGTGGTTGTGCCTGTGTAGGTATTGCTGGAATAATCTACGATTAAGAGGTCATTGCCTGCACCACCATCAACGTTATCGTATCCTCTGCCAACATTGATGGTATCATCACCAACACCTGTGTTGATGGTTTCATCAAAGCTACCAGTAAAGGTAATCGTATCGTTACCTGTACCTGTGGTGATGTTTTTAAACCGTTCTACGTTTTTGACTACCGTACCGTTGCTTTCTGTAAATGTGCCACCACTGTTATCAACGGTTAAGTTGGTGGTGAAACTACTAAAGTCGGCATAATTGATGGTGTCTATCCCTGCTCCGCCATCAATTGTGATGCTTCCATAACCACCTTCATCAAAGGTATCGTTAGCTGCTGTGCCAGTAATTTGCAGGCTTTCTATGTTGGAGAAGCTAATGTAGTCATAGTTGCCACTACTGTTGGTGTTGGCTCTGAAACTACCATACCATGCCCCACCAGAGATGTAGATATTGCTAGTAATCCCCGCCGCATAAGTGGTTGTGCCTGTGTAGGTATTGCTGGAATAATCTACGATTAAGAGGTCATTGCCTGCACCACCATCAACGTTATCGTATCCTCTGCCAACATTGATGGTATCATCACCAACACCTGTGTTGATGGTTTCATCAAAGCTACCAGTAAAGGTAATCGTATCGTTACCTGTACCTGTGGTGATGTTTTTAAACCGTTCTACGTTTTTGACTACCGTACCGTTGCTTTCTGTAAATGTGCCACCACTGTTATCAACGGTTAAGTTGGTGGTGAAACTACTAAAGTCGGCATAATTGATGGTGTCTATCCCTGCTCCGCCATCAATTGTGATGCTTCCATAACCACCTTCATCAAAGGTATCGTTAGCTGCTGTGCCAGTAATTTGCAGGCTTTCTATGTTGGAGAAGCTAACTTGGTCATAAGTGCCACTACTGGCAGTGTTAGCTCTGAAACTACCATACCATGCCCCACCAGAGATACCGATAGAGCTAGTAATCCCCGCCGCATAAGTGGTTGTGCCTGTGTAGGTATTGCTGGAATAATCTACGATTAAGAGGTCATTGCCTGCACCACCATTAACGTTATCGTATCCTCTGCCAACATTGATGGTATCATCACCAACACCTGTGTTGATGGTTTCATCAAAGCTACCAGTAAAGGTAATCGTATCGTTACCTGTACCTGTGGTGATGTTTTTAAACCGTTCTACGTTTTTGACTACCGTACCGTTGCTTTCTGTAAATGTGCCACCACTGTTATCAACGGTTAAGTTGGTGGTGAAACTACTAAAGTCGGCATTATTGATGGTGTCTATCCCTGCTCCGCCATCAATTGTGATGCTTCCATAACCACCTCTATCAAAGGTATCGTTAGCTGCTGTGCCAGTAATTTGCAGGCTTTCTATGTTGGAGAAGCTAACTTGGTCATAAGTGCCACTACTGGCAGTGTTAGCTCTGAAACTACCATACCATGCCCCACCAGAGATACCGATAGAGCTAGTAATCCCCGCCGCATAAGTGGTTGTGCCTGTGTAGGTATTGCTGGAATAATCTACGATTAAGAGGTCATTGCCTGCACCACCATCAACGTTATCGTATCCTCTGCCAACATTGATGGTATCATCACCAACACCTGTGTTGATGGTTTCATCAAAGCTACCAGTAAAGGTAATCGTATCGTTACCTGTACCTGTGGTGATGTTTTTAAACCGTTCTACGTTTTTGACTACCGTACCGTTGCTTTCTGTAAATGTGCCACCACTGTTATCAACGGTTAAGTTGGTGGTGAAACTACTAAAGTCGGCATAATTGATGGTGTCTATCCCTGCTCCGCCATCAATTGTGATGCTTCCATAACCACCTTCATCAAAGGTATCGTTAGCTGCTGTGCCAGTAATTTGCAGGCTTTCTATGTTGGAGAAGCTAATGTAGTCATAGTTGCCACTACTGTTGGTGTTGGCTCTGAAACTACCATACCATGCTCCACCAGAGATGTAGATATTGCTAGTAATCCCCGCCGCATAAGTGGTTGTGCCTGTGTAGGTATTGCTGGAATAATCTACGATTAAGAGGTCATTGCCTGCACCACCATCAACGTTATCGTATCCTCTGCCAACATTGATGGTATCATCACCAACACCTGTGTTGATGGTTTCATCAAAGCTACCAGTAAAGGTAATCGTATCGTTACCTGTACCTGTGGTGATGTTTTTAAACCGTTCTACGTTTTTGACTACCGTACCGTTGCTTTCTGTAAATGTGCCACCACTGTTATCAACGGTTAAGTTGGTGGTGAAACTACTAAAGTCGGCATAATTGATGGTGTCTATCCCTGCTCCGCCATCAATTGTGATGCTTCCATAACCACCTTCATCAAAGGTATCGTTAGCTGCTGTGCCAGTAATTTGCAAGCTTTCTATGTTGGAGAAGTTAACTTGGTCGTAGTTGCCACTGCTGTTGGTGTAAGCAGTGATGTTACCATACCATGCTCCACCAGAGATGTAGATATTGCTAGTAATCCCCGCCGCATAAGTGGTTGTGCCTGTATAGGCATTGCTGGAATAATCTACGATTAAGAGGTCATTGCCTGCACCACCATTAACTGTGTCTTGTCCTCGCAAAGGGCTAATCGTATCATCCCCAGTTGTTCCTGTAATGGTGTCATTACCATTGGTGCCTGTAATTGGATTGGATGGCATAAAAGTATATGGTAGTTAGTTGGTTTTCCTGCGTAGCGATGCTGTAAGAGAACTCCACAAAAAAGATGATCCAATTTTTTGGGATGGGCATCTTGCCCGTCCTTGTGTTGTTAGCGGGCAAGATGCCCGCACCACAAGAGATTTTGGGATATTTTTTTAATTGGAAGTCTTTAATTAATATTTTTAGCATCAGTGGCTTATTTTTTCACAATTACCAAAAAATAAATATCTGTCTAAAGACAGATGTTGAAAAATTGGAAATGATTATGGGGTTTAATAGAATATAAGTAAGATACAGCAATTACAGGTATTATCAGTTACATATTTAACTGGTATATGCCCGCACCACAAGAGTTTTATGATTCAAGTTTGTGCCTCAGTAGAGATAAATCTGCTGTAGCGATAAGATCGCATTTATAATCAAAATTTCAGATAGAGTCTTACTTGTTCTAGGGCTGGGTTGAGGTACAACTCATCAGCAATCAAACCGTTAGCAAGTGTAGATGTCATAAAATTAACCTGGTTTTTGTAAATAATTGTGCCAAAACGATAATATTAAGTATAAAAAACCTTGACATCTACCAAAAGTTAGATATTTATTTCTTTTCCAAAAAATCTCACCTGAGTAGGATATTTTGGGGTTTTACCACATAGGACTTAGAGGACAGAAAACTTTAAATATATATGATGCCTACGGCGAGTCAATTTAAGCCCCGGCGACTAGAAGTCACGGCTACACAGACAAAGTCCGCCTGCGCGGACTAACGAAAAATCAAGGATTTGAAACCCACGTAGGCGGTCACTGAGCTTGCCGATAGCGTAGCGTGGCGTTAGCCATAGTGTGGCTTTTGCCTGTGTAGACGCGGTTAGAAACCGCCCGTTTAACTATTAATTATGTCAATGTTGCTGATTCTAAAGCCTGTTTAAAATCATCTAAAGAATTAACTGTTACAGCCAGTTTCAGCATTTCATCCAAAATAGATAGATTAGAAATCTGAGCCAGTGATGCTGTAATCTCTAAAGAAACCTCACCCAATCGAGCTTGTAAAACAGTTTTGATGTAATTACGAGCATTTTGTAATGCACCAATCTCTTTACCAATCTCCTTACCAATTTCCTTACCAATCTCCTTACCAATCTCCTTACCGCGTTCTATTGCCATTTGTTCTGTAGGACTGATAAAAGGCATTTTTCTTTCCTCCTCAAAACTGTTAATTTTCTTGACTAACTTTTGCTGTAATTGCTCAGGTAATGTCATCATCATGTCAATGATTTTAAAGAGTTTCACAATTTGCTCTTTATTTAATCCTCGCTCATAAAGTCCGCGAACTAATGTCCATTTCCATTGCTCCCGTTCTGATAAATTCCCAGTGGTAGCTTTGGTTTTTAAATGTGCCATTACTATGATAGCAAAGGGATTGGTATTAGTTTCTAATTCTTGCCAACGCGATTCATAGTCAAGCAGTTTAGCAATGGGAAATTTAAGACTAACTTCACACCCGCCAATGGCATAACTATAAGTATTAGGTCGCCATTTACTACTTTCATCACCTAAAACAGCTAGACTAACCACAGGTTTGTGATACAGATCAAAGGAACGATAATTATAAACATACATCCGTTCACCAAAATCTACTTCATATTGACTTTGAATTTCAATGTGAATCAATATCCAAATCACTCGTTTATCCAGTAACCAAACTTGATAAAGTTTATCAGCAATACGTTTTTCTGTGGCTGATGAAGCCGTGATTTCCTGTAGTTCTTTATCAAGAGAACGAGGGGTTTGTGTCCAATCAATTAATTGATGAACTTCAGGAAAAAAGAAGATTAAGAAGCTTTCAAAATACTCGTTTAGTGCTTCTTTCCATGATTCATCATAATTGGCAGTGACTTCTTTCATAACAAAGATTTAAAGATTTTTTATCTACATAACTCCACAAAAAAAACAAATGTTTAAGGGTAAAGCATGAGCTAAACCCTTACCTAGAAAATCCAACAATTCAGCCATTTTTAGTATAAAAGGGCGAATATAATTGGCCAGGAATATTAATTATGTCAATGTTGCTGATTCTAAAGCCTGTTTAAAATCATCTAAAGAATTAACTGTTATAGACAGTTTCAGCATTTCATCCAAAATAGATAGATTAGAAATCAGAGCCAGTGATGCTGTAATCTCTGAAGAAACCTCACCTAGTCGAGCCTGTAAAACAGTTGTGATGTAATTACGAGCGTTTTGTAAAGCACCAATCTCCTTACCAATCTCTTTACCGCGTTCTATTGCCATTTGTTCTGTAGGACTGATAAAAGGCATTTTTCTTTCCTCCTCAAAACTGTTAATTTTCTTGACTAACTTTTGCTGTAACTGCTCAGGTAATGTCATCATCATGTCAATGATTTTAAAGAGTTTCACAATTTGCTCTTTATTTAATCCTCGTTCATAAAGTCCGCGAACTAATGTCCATTTCCATTGCTCCCGTTCTGATAAATTCCCAGTGGTTGCTTTGGTTTTTAAATGTGCCATTACTATGATAGCAAAGGGATTGGTATTAGTTTCTAATTCTTGCCAACGCGATTCATAGTCAAGCAGTTTAGCAATGGGAAATTTAAGACTAACTTCACACCCGCCAATGGCATAATTATAAGTATTAGGTCGCCATTTATTACTTTCATCACCTAAAACAGCTAGACTAACCACAGGTTTGTGATACAGATCAAAGGAACGATAATTATAAACATACATCCGTTCACCAAAATCTACTTCATATTGACTTTGAATTTCAATGTGAATCAATATCCAAATCACTCGTTTATCCAGTAACCAAACTTGATAAAGTTTATCAGCAATACGTTTTTCTGTGGCTGATGAAGCCGTGATTTCCTGTAGTTCTTTATCAAGAGAACGAGGAGTTTGTGTCCAATCAATTAATTGATGGACTTCAGGAAAAAAGAAGATTAAGAAGCTTTCAAAATACTCGTTTAGTGCTTCTTTCCATGATTCATCATAATTGGCAGTGACTTCTTTCATAATCAAATTTTCTGAGGTATTAAGACGCTCATAATCAAGTTTGCAGTTGTAATTTATATAGTTTTAGCACTTCTTCATGTATAAGTTGATTTTGACACAGCAACCGTAAAAAATGGCAAATGTGGAAAATTCAATGAAACAGGAAGTAAATGCCAAAATTATCGGTGTCCAGATGTGTCTAGACCTTGATAATTTTGGGTAAGTTTTATAGAACGGAAATCAATAAAACCATTACTCAACCTAGATTTTCTGTTTTTCGACAATTTCTCGAACTCCAAAAAAAATGAGGGGACCGGGAGTTGATAGAAAAGTCCAGCAATTATGTCATAATTTGTAACGTATATTTAAATTCCCCTCTGCGAGACTACGAGCTATGAGTGAACAAGCTGAACAAGCTATGGAAACTCCAGTGTTAGACCGTTATGAGTGTCGCTCTTGCGGTTACGTTTATGAACCTGAGAAGGGAGACGACAAGAGTGATGTCCTCCCAGGAACACTTTTTGCCGAACTACCTACAAATTGGCGTTGTCCAGTTTGTGTAGCTAAGAAAACTGTTTTTGCGAATATTGGACCAGCGGGTACTGCCTCTGGTTTCAAGGAAAACTTAGGTTACGGTTTGGGTGTGAATACCCTGACACCAACTCAAAAGAACATTTTGATTTTTGGGGCTTTGGCTCTTGGCTTCTTGTTTTTTATTAGTCTTTACGGACTAGATTAAAAACCGCTATCTTTATTTACCGCAATTCGGCGAAAATCTCATTAAACCTCCACTGGAAACCCTCAGTAATACTGATGCAATCAATTTTGAAAAAGTGGCAAAGTTTTGTTGCCGCGTTAATAGTAGTTATCGCCTGTATAGGGTGTAGTAGTGTTCCTTCTATAAGCAACAATCCTTGGCAGGTGATTAATGTCCCGACAAAGTCGAAGTTGTTAGATATTAGCTTTGCCAATAACTCTCAGCATGGTTACTTGGTGGGTGGTAATGCCACTCTTTTAGAAACTAAAGATGGTGGTGATACTTGGCAACCGCTAAAATTAGAGTTGGATGATCCCAGATATCGTTTTAACTCCGTTAGTTTTTCTGGTCAGGAAGGTTGGATTGCTGGAGAACCTTCTTTATTGCTCCATACTACTGATGAGGGTAAGTCTTGGTCACGGATTGCTTTAAGCGAAAAGTTACCCGGCAGCCCCATTGCCATTACAGCAATAGGTCAGAATACAGCGGAAATGGCTACCGACATCGGAGCGATTTATCAAACCACAGATGGTGGTCAAAATTGGAAAGCTAATTTAGACGCGGCCGTTGGTGTGGTGCGGACTCTGGAGCGATCGCCTGATGGTAAGTATATCGCTGTTTCTGCTAAAGGCAGTTTTTACTCCACTTGGGAACCTGGACAAAATGCTTGGCAACCCCATAACCGCAATAGTTCCCGTCGCTTAGAAAATATGGGTTTTACTAACGATGGACAATTGTGGTTGTTAGCACGAGGTGGCCAAATTCAGTTTAGTGATCCTACTAAACCGGAAGAGTGGTTAGAGGTAGAATATCCAGAGTTATCCACGAGTTGGGGTTTACTCGATTTAGCTTATCGCACACCCGATGAAATTTGGATCGGTGGTGGTAGCGGTAATTTACTTCGCAGCACCGATGGTGGTAAAACTTGGGAAAAAGACCGTGATGTGGAGACAGTTGCAGCTAATCTTTACAAAATTGTATTTTTTAGCCCCGATCAAGGCTTTATAATTGGCGATCGCGGTGTTTTACTGAAATATAACCCCAAAACAGCAGCAACAGCAGCCCCAGCGGCGTAATTACACCCAATAATGGATGTATTCACCAGAAGAAAGTTGTAAGTTGTAACTCTGTCTAAACTTTGTAGGATATTGACACTCCCCGGTCTAAAGACACGGGGATTCTTGGTTCAACGAGACCACTTAAACTAGACTCCTTGCGTTATCTAGGTCAGAGGTGGGACTCTCCCCAAGCGTTAACTTTCGGTCTGCCCGACCGTAGTTGCATGACTGCAAGTCCTGTTGAGGATGAAACTTTCCTGTTTCAAAATTCTGATTCGTCTAGCCCCTATAAATCTTTTACCTACTGCTAGAAGGAAACTAGAACAATGCAGTAGAACCGCATAGATTTAATTGTCAAGGCACAGATTACCGTTAGGCAGTTAGGTTTTTAGACAGGTTGATTACCTTTCCTGTTACAATTAGTATAACACAAGTCACTGGAGGAAGACAGCCTCTAATTGGCTTTCACCCCCGGCTTAAAAGAAATTATTCCCTAAAAAGCCTAAAAATTTTTAGGGGTTAATTCCGGGATTTTCAGCCTATTTTCTTATAAACTCAATAATAGTTTTTGATAAGGGAGTGAAATAAATGGCAGGTACCACTGGAGAACGTCCGTTTTCTGACATTGTTACCAGTATTCGTTACTGGGTAATTCACAGCATCACCATTCCCGCATTATTCGTTGCAGGTTGGTTATTTGTCAGCACTGGACTGGCTTATGATGCGTTTGGCACACCTCGTCCTAATGAGTATTTTACTCAAGTCCGTCAAGAAGTGCCAATTGTCAGCAATCGTTTTGAAGCAAAAAAACAAGTAGAAACCTTTATTGGAAAATAATTTGAGATCATGACTAGCGGTAATAACATCAATCAACCAGTTACCTATCCCATTTTTACAGTTAGATGGATCGCGGTGCATACCTTAGCTGTCCCTACTGTCTTCTTTTTGGGCGCGATCGCCTCAATGCAGTTTATTCAACGCTAGGAGTTAATCATGGAAAGAACGCCTAATCCTAATCAACAACCGGTTGAATTAAACCGTACCTCTCTTTACCTGGGACTACTATTAGTCTTCGTTCTCGGAATTCTATTTTCCAGTTACTTCTTTAACTAACTGGACTTTTTCACGTCAGTTGCTAGTTAGGTGATAGGTAATAGGTAATAGGTAATAGGTAACAAGTTACAGAAAGAATATTCTCAACTGACAACTGACAACCGACAACCGACAACCGACAACCGACAACTGACAACTGACAACTGACAACTGACAACTGACAACTGACAATTTTTGTAAGTGAGGAAAAAACTGTGTCTGGAAGTGGAAGAATTCCCCTGTGGGTCGTCGCTACGATTGCAGGTTTAGGTGTAATTACTGTTGTAGGTATTTTCTTTTATGGATCTTACTCAGGAATTGGTTCTTCAATGTAATGCTATAGCAGGGAACAGGGAACAGGGAACAGGGAACAGGGAATAGGAAGTTTGAAAGTCTTTTGTAAGATGACTTTTTTAACCAATCTCTGTCCTAACCTACTTGGTAACTACTATTCTGGAAGAAGATAGCAATTAGAAATACAAAAAACTGGATTTTTGCTTGATTATCATTTTTGAACTTCTTCTGCAAAAATCGCCATAAAAACCGCCTAACTCCATGAGATAGGCGGTTTTGTTTGTTTTCAAATAGATAATTGGTGACAAAATTAAGTAACCAATTACCCATACCCTAATTAAGCAATATCTTCGCGTTCAATGTATGAAAACAAAAATGCGAAAATAACTGCTGGTAAAACCAAGCCAGTTAGGGGAACGAAAACAGAAGGCAAAAAGGAGGAATAAGCCAAAATAGTAGGCAAAAATGAACTTGACATAGAATTAAAGTCCTGTAAAGTCTTACTGCAATTCAAATTGAGCTTACTGCAAAATCCTCCCTTATTTGCTAAATTATCAAGATTTTTAACACACCTGTTTACATTCCCAACATTTCATCCATTTCTATCCTGGGTAAATTAGGGGGAATTACTGTCTTGATGATAGTGAATTTGTCACTTTCCTGCTGAGTAGTTTGATGGAGAGCGATCGCTGATAAACGGATTTCTAAGCAGCCAAAAGGAATTTTTAGGTAGATCGCTGTTTCCCATTCTCCGCAGGCATTAGAACGCAAATCTGGCAGGATATGTGGTCTATCTAGTAGACTCCGGGTTTGATAATCTTCAACCCATAACTTGACCACTACCGAAGATGAAACTTCAGGTAATTTTACACGCACCATTACAGATGTGCCAGCGACAAGTTCACCCTCTGATAAATACAATTGGGGAGTTGGTAAAGACTCCATCATCACACCAGAGAAATCTGCCGCAGTTTCATTCTCTGGTAGGGGGGAATAATGATGATCTGCTATAGCTTCATCACTCCAGCTATCCGCATCCCATTCCATAACCAAATCATCTATAACTATTTCTTGTGATAACCATCCAGGCTGGGTTGGTATTGGATTCAGTATATTGACTGTTTCCGGTTTATTAATTTCTAAGGGAATATTGTCAGCAATGGGATCTTCCTGAATTTCTTTTTCCCTACTTAACAGCACTTCCACATCTACAGTTTGAGTTTCTTCCCCAAGATCATTGTCTGAGGATTCTTGAAAAACTGCTTCAGTCAATAAGTATCCTTGACTGTCTATCCATTGTTGCAAAAGAGAGGAATTTTCTTGAGAATCCACCAAATCTAATTCTTCACTCTGGATAATTACAGAATTTTCCTGAGAATCCACCAAATCTAATTCTTCACTCTGGATAATTACAGAATTTTCCTGAGAATCCACCAAATCTAATTCTTCACTCTGGATAATTACAGAATTTTCCTGAGAATCCACCAAATCTAATTCTTCACTCTGGATAATTACAGAATTTTCCTGAGAATCCACCAAATCTAATTCTTCACTCTGGATAATTACAGAATTTTCCTGAGAATCCACCAAATCTAGTTCTTCACCCTGGATAATTACAGAATTTTCCTGAGAATCCACCAAATCTAATTCTTCACTTTTAGTCACCCCCGCCACAATCTCTGCTATTAATTCTGCATAGGATGTATCATCAATCATAGACTGATCGGACTGCGGAAGATTATCTAGTGGTAATTCTGGTATTTTTGCTGGTAAAGTTACTACAGTCGGTAGCTGTGGGGATTTCTGCAAAGTTGCTAATTTTTCAACATTTAACTGATCATTGGCTGTTTTCCCTGGAACAGGCTTAACTTTTAATCGTTTCAAGTAGGGAAAAATAGTATTAACTGGTTTAATTACCAACTTTTTCAAATCAATTGGGTGAATAGCCAGGGTTTTTGTGAGGGAATCTGTTTCCGAATCAGTATTAATCTCACGTGTGGAATTGTGAGGTAAATTTGGCAACTGTGGTGAAAGAACTTGCCAGGATATCAGGGGTTTAATTTGGGGTGGTAAAGGTTGGTTTGGGGAGGGCTTTAAAATGTGAAACTGTGCTAACTTGGGAGTTTTAGCCACATTGAAAAGTTCTAACCGAATCTTGACAGAGGGCTTGGGCTTAACTGGTGGATTAGTTTCTGGTAAAGAGTCACGGTAATCCGACCGAGAAGTTTGTAGTGCTAGTAAATCAGTGACATCGGCTGTAATTGTGAAAGTATGGTTAGCTAAAAGTATGACTTCACCAACATCAGCTAATGCACCATATAAATTAATATCTGCTAAAAGCAACTTAGATTCACAATCAAGGGGAATATCAATCAGGGTACTAAAGCTAAAAGGTAAGACTTGATCTGTTAATGGCTGATCTATGTGGTTAAGGATTCTTGATTCTGAAGGCGATCGCAGGGCAATTTCTAGCCGTAGCTGACTCACACCATTCATGGCAAATCTCTCATCTTCCAGATTCTCCATTTCATTGACTTCCACATCGCCATGAATGATAAAATTGTCTCCCCAACGAGCAACATAAGTATCTTGATCTAAACTCAAATTCAGTGCTAAAGGTGGCGGTAAAGTAGGAGCATTTTCAATAGTCTCCTCATCCAGCAAAGGTTCATCTTGAGGTAAGGCTAAATCTAATAAGTTTTGTAAAATCTGCTCAGTTGTTTCCCCCTTAAACCAGACTGGAGTTCCATGATTCATAACTATACTAACTTGAGTATCAGCATTTGAAGCCAGATCAGATTCCTCAGCCAGTTGAGTTAGAGACTGGGGACTAGGTTCTGGGGGTGATACTTGGATAAAGAGAGTATGTTGCCAGGATTTACCGAGCATCTCTGACATAATATCTCCAGAGCATCGTAACTCCCAAATCCCTGGTTTAAAGTGGGTAAAAGGAATTACCGCCATCAATCCTTCACTATTAGTCCGATGCGATCGCTTGAGAATTCGCCGTTTCGGTGGAACCTCCTGGGTTGATATGTAAGTCACTCGCACATCAACATCCATATTATTCAGATAAGACCGAGCCAAAACTCGGTAATTATCCGCTAAAATCTTTAAATTTGGCGACTCCAAAGTCCGCCAAGTGCGGTCTCCCTGTTTCTGTATCAGAAATTGCCAGTTTTCCATTATAAATAACGCCTAAACCTAAGAGCAGCCAATTAATATTTTGCATTAACTTGCTTGTCAGTTTAACCCAGCCATCTGCTATTAACCTAAGTTTAGTTGTTAGTTGTTAGTAGGGGCGAAGCATTTGGAAGATAAATTATCGGTCATTGCCAAAAATAGTTCTCCAAATGCTTCGCCCGTACAGTTGTTAGTTGTTAGTTGTTAGCTAACCAGCAACTTACCTTCTTGAATTTTATCCACATTCATAGCGGTTTTGATAATAAGCCACTATCTGCTTACACCTTGACCGACTTTCCTCATCAGCGGCTGCTGTCCATGAAATCCATAACCCAGAAATTTGACTTTGGTTGTAATCAAACTCTGAGGATGTTTGCGGTATTAATCCCACTTCTACCCCCACCACCTGCCGGAGATGCGCTGCTATTTCCCGATATACAGCCAAGGGTAAACCAGCAAACTCTATTTTCTCTTGTGTCACCATATCTATTCTTTGCTCCTACAAGATTTTCAAGCTTGCTTAATCACAGAAATACCATTACCCACAGAAGCTGTAGTCGCTGGTTTAGATGTTTTAGAAGGTTGTTCCCCTACTTGTTTAGCAACTTCAATACCGTACTGTTCCAAAATCACGGTAGGATTAGCACCTTGGCTCATTTCAATCCGTTTTACTAACACCCCATTCACCAGCCTTTGACCTGGTTTTACATATCTACTAGTTGGCTCATCCGGTACTTTCACAATTGCTTGAGGTACTTTACCAATTAAGATTACACCACTCACAATCACTGCTCTAGCGGTTTCCGGCTGTCGTGCTACTGGTAACACAGTTTTGAGTTTAGGAGAGGGGAGAGATCCCGCTAAAACAGTGGGTAAAACTGGTTTTATAGCTATCTGTGGGGATTTTTTGGGTAATGAAATTGCCAGTTTAGTTGCTATTGTCTTGATTGGTTTTGGTGGAATTAATTTAGGCTGAGTTACTGTAGGTAAAGGGGGTAATTTAGGAACTGCAATTTTTTCACCTGGTAGCTTAGTAGTTCTAGAACCTATCTTCTCGACAATTTGCCCAAAGGGGTCTGTTCGTCCTTTCTGTACCACACCCAACCGCTCTGTGCCATTTGTCGGTTGAATCAAACTACCAACTGACCCAGGACTCACTGGTGGTTTGGTAGATATCAGAGGATTATTAAAAGGTTGAGCCAAAGATGGTGGCTGTGTCGTTTGCGGCGCAGTTGCTTGAAGACTAGGAGTTGGGGCAGGACTGGCAGTATTAGTAGCTGTTGGCGGTTCACCCACCGTACAGCCAGTCAGTGCCAAGGTTGCTAAAATAGCTGCGGCTGTAGCTGTAATATGCGAATTTTTACCCATTAGCTGCTCTCAAAAACTATAGAAAAGACTGCGACTTAAGTCGCACGAGTTGCTTATATCTCAGCCTAAAGGGACTGAGTTTTACGCTTACCGGGTTATTCTATAACTAATCTTCCGTCACCCCCATAATCTTTTTCAACATATCTAAGCCTTTTTTAACTTGGCGAGAAACTGTGACAACACTAATGCCTAAATGTGCTGCTACTTGTTTTTGGGTTAAATCATAGAAAAATACAAACTCAACAACGTCACGAGTCCGCTGTTCTAACTGAGTCAGGGCTTGTTGTAACCTAATTTTGTCTTCTTGGGCTAATTGAAAACTGCGATAGTTCCTATCTGGAACTAACTCACCCAAACAAGTAGAGCCTTCTTCTCCATCTTGGATAGGCACATCTAAACTCAACGGAGCGCGGTTAATCCATGCTAATTTAATTTCCTGCCATTCACTCAGAGAAATTGCCAATGCAGCCGCTAATTCGCTATCAGTCGGTGGGCGATTATATTGCTCGGACAGAGAACGGGAAAGCCCAACAGCTTGTTGTTGGAGTGCTAACCACCGTCTGGGTATTCTCACAGTTACGCCTTTATCTCGCAAATAATGTTGAATTTCACCACGAATATAGGGCATCGCATAGGAACTAAAAGCATTTCCCTTAGAAAGTTCAAATTTCTCAATTGCTCTAATTAAGCCCATACAGGCTACCTGGAGAAGATCCTCATAGCTCTCATTACACTGATTAATCCAATAATGGGCTTCCTTTCTGGCTAGTCCAAAATTGAGTTTTACCAGTTGATTGCGAACTCTTTCCGAACGGGATTGCTGATACTCTCGCAACAACTGTGAATTTTCATGTTTCAGTTTGTTAGTAGATGTTTCGTCAGTGGTTTTATTAGGCATAACACTTTGATTCTTAAACAAGTATATTTGGTATATAATCGCTTTTAAAACTAGTCACTATTTCTGCTCTTGGCTGAATGGTTGCAAATCCTACATCACAGAAAAATTTTGTCCAGACAAAATCGCCGTAAATGCTCTGCACAATACAATTAGCAATGGCAAGATTGTCCTGATATTTTTTTTACTCAAATTAGTTGAGTATACTTCCTAATTTATTAAACAACTGTCATAAACTTAAAATATACAATTAGCAATCTAATAATAAACCGGGATTGCGCCTAATTTAACTAATTAACCATGAGATTTGCTTATATGTCTTGAGAATTGGCAATAGTTGATGAGGATCAAGCTTTGGGCTGCGATTATTTTTGTTTATCTGCTGTCTTCTCTGGATTGAATGAGTAATATTACGTAATTAAATAATTAAATTCATCTCCAACTTTTCAGCAAAAAAAAATAAAATTTTAAATCAGTAAATTTACGTGGAAATTAAACAACCCTAGTTTTCCAAAAAAAAACCAAGATGCAGAGTCCATCTTGGTTAAGGTATTGCCACAAATAAATTTTTGTGACTGCTGAATTTTTGTTCATTCCCAAACTCATGGAGGTATATTAGATTACTAAATTACCAAAATATTTATGGATTTTAAACTCCCATGAGGTTGTATCAATATTTAGGCGCGAGGCTCAATTCGACCGTAGAATAAACCACGAATCTTCACTTCTTTAGGTTCACCTGCACCTAAATCGGTATCAGAAGGTTGTTCACTTTCAAAAGTCCCAGCTATTTCACCAGAAGTGCTATCTACTTTGGCTACTTGCAAGGAAATTTTACCTTTGAGGATTTCTGCCCGCTTGACATTAGTACGAGTTAGATCTTCATTATCAGATCCGGCTGGTAAAGCTACAGCATTGTCATAGCCACTAACAACACCACGACCTTTAGGATCTAAGAAAGCTGCACCACGATAGGAAGGGACTTTAAAAGTTCCTTCAAAGTCAGTGGATGTGTTAATGCTAGTTAAATTAGGTTGTGTTTGTGCAACCAAGCTTTTGATGGTAAACAAGAAAGGTACTAATTCACCACCAGGAAGTTTAACGGTGATAGCTTGAAAATCAAGACCATCTTCTTCCGTAAAAGTCAAGCTATGATCTGGATTGCTAGTTAGCTGACCTTGTACTTGGTCAATGGTAGAAGTATATCTGGTCATAACTTTACCGGATACAAATTCTGCTTTTTGACGTTTATTAGCAGGTTCTTCTTTGACAAAGAAACTGGTTGGTTCTAAACAAAGTTCTTTGATGCTGTATGTCACATTAGGATCAACAGTAATTGAACCACGACTGGTTTCTGTCAGTTGGGGGCATTTGTTAGCCAACCCTGTGCCGCGAATTTGTTCGTAGGTGAGGACATCACTGACGCTGGCAGAAGGTGCATCACTACAAGCTGTGATTAGCCCTAAGCATAGAGCAAAGAAAGCAACAATTAAAGCGCGATACCTCATGGTTAACCTCAATCTCAAAAATTAATATCTAAGTTGTCAAACTGCTTTACTGAACGCACTTAAACGCATTGCGTTTCTGAGCCTGGAATTCAAACCATAGACTAAGCAGCGAACCGCATCCATACTGGATGATGTATGTGTTGTCAGTACATACATCAAAAGTGTTTGGATAGGGAAATTAGCCAGATCATACGATTTTTTTTAACTCAAAATCAAAGCACTCTAGTGCTTAAATTCGGCTGTCATCCAGCACAAATAATGGAAAAGCCTTCTCTACCTTACCATCAAGGATTCTTGTTACTTGAGAATAGTTAGAAAGATATATATTCAGAAGTCAGAATTTAGGCTTCGCGTCGTATTTCTTGAAAGTTGGGAGTGAAAGTAAGAGTGCTGGTTGGCTATCGGCCTAATTTTTATCCTTCATACAAGTGTATACGGTAACATTTTAGTGTGGAACTAAGGAATGTGAATTAAGAGATTGTTTGTCGAGTATAAATTTATATTTTGATGGATGATTATAAAGATGCTTGCGGCAAGCTGCGCGTAGCTTGCCGTCCTGTTGCGGTATGTAGCTACACAGACAAAACCCACCTGCGTGGGTTAAAAAACCTTATGTATGTGATCTAATATTGGGTTACGCTGTTGCTTTGCCCAACTTATATAGGACTTACGCATGAGTTAGGGAATAAACGAACCACTTCAGGCACGGATAACACAGAGAAATGGGGGTTTAGGGCGGGATATTTTGCGTAAGTAACGTAAGTCCTGCTAAGTACCTGGACAGAATTAATTACATATTATTTATTTACCAATCCTTTGTCCATTCAGGATTTCAGTCTAAATATTTGTGTAATTAATTTTGTCTCATTACTTATAAAAAAATTGTAACGTTTTTTACCAACAACTAGCTTCTTTAATTCTCCATGTGATATTTTATTTTCGTACTCATAAGAGTGTTCCAACGTAAATTTTTATTGGGTGTGGCTCTTTATTTCTTTATTGTACCAAGGAATACCAATGTTACCTTTGATCAATCGTAGAGTAGGCAGTAGAGCCTTTTTAAAGAAGACTCTTAGCCTGTGTTTATGTGCAGTGTTTTTTATCCTATCTCTGAAAGTTCCCACAGCGCAGGCTTTAGTTGAGTCTAAACAATACCCTGTGAATAACATAGGACTAATAATCAATTCTGTACCCAAGGGAGATAGGTGGTTACAGCATCTTAATGATGATCTTTTACCTTTCTGGACACAAAATACAGCCCTTGGGGAAAATGGCAACTTTCCCACCTATAGATGCAATGATGGCTCTTTATATGACAAAGCTAAACCTTGCATAGAATTAGCAGAACCAATTCCAGGCATCGTTAAACTTGACAGAGAGTATGTGAGAGCCAAGTCAAGACAAGTATTTGCCTACGGTGTGGCCTATAACCTGACTGGAAATAAAAAATATCTCAGCTATGCTAAAGCAGGTGTAGATTACTTGCGAGCTAATGCATTAGTCTACTATGGAAAAGGTGGAGCTTATACCTACTTTGATAAAACAGGAAATGGGCAACCTGAACAAACGAAGCGCATCAGTCAAGATATGACATATGCTCTTTCTGGATTAGCATTTTACTACTATCTGACCAGAGATACTCAAGTTTTACAGGAAATAGTGAATGTTAAAAACTACATTTTTAACTATTACTACGATCAAGAATGGGATTTAATTTCCTGGGCAAAAGCTGACTATATAGATTACAAAAATCCCGATGGTACTGTAGAGACAGTTAGCACTCAACAAAGAGAATTAGTAGCGCAACTGGATCAAATTTACGCTTACATGATGTTGCTCACACCGATTTTACCCAGCGAATTTAATGGTGTGAAACTCCAGCAACAGTGGAAAGATGATTTAGTGCATGTTGCCACCATCATGAGTGAGCAATTCTATACTCCCGATAAGAATATCTTCTGGGGAGCAATTACCGATTCTAAGAACAAGAAATTAGCCACAGATAATACAGATTTCGGTCACTCCATTAAAACCTTGTGGTTAATTTATGAAGTTGGCAAATTAACCGGACACTACGATTTAGTCTTGTTTGCTCAAGAAGCAGCCCCAAAAATCCTAGAAGCAGCTTATTTAGAAGATGGTACTTGGGGACGTAGAATCAATGAATATGGACAAGTAGAAAGAGACAAAGAGTGGTGGATTTTAGCCGAATTAGATCAGGTTGCTGCTACTTTGAGCCTTAGAGATCCGTCCTAGCAGATGTAATCTATCATGCTTTCGATGAATGTTTTGCCAGTATCAAAGCCGAACTGCCCAAAATTAAAGACGCAGGATACAATTACATCCAAGTTTCGCCTCCTAATACAACCGCCTCCCGGCTTGATAATGCTTGCACTTCAGACGAATACTGGTATATTCAATATCAACCGCTTGATTATGTCCTAGAGGGAAATCTGGGAACTGAGCAAGATTTAAAGGATTTAATTAACGAGGCTCACAAAAGCGGCATCAAGGTAATTGCCGATGTTGTCTTGAATCACCTGGCTAATTACAAAAACGTGGCTGGCCACGACATCAAACCTTTCCCCCAAGCCTATCCTATATTCCAAAAGCAGGAATACTTTCATAACCAAGCCTGCATCAACAACTATAATAATTCCTCAGAAGTTGAAAACAACTGGTTATGTAGTAAAGATGACCCAGAGGGATTGCCTGACCTGAAAACGGGTTTGCCCTATGTACAAGAGCAACAACAGAACTATCTGAAAAAATTACTTGATTTTGGATTCGATGGTTTACGTTTTGATGCCGCCAAGCACATTTCTCGGCAGGATATGCAGAAGATCCTTGCAGTTATCCCTAATGACAAGCTTTACTATGGTGAGGTCATCGGTAACAATTATGGCGAGAGCATGAGTTATATCCCTGTTTTCCCCAAAGTCACAGATTTTCAACTGGTCAATACCTTAAAAGATGCTTTCAATGTTGGTGGAGATTTGCGCTCTTTAGTCAATCCATCAGATACCCAACGTGCTTTGCCTGGTAAGGATGCTGTTACCTTTGCTCGCAATCATGATACTTGGGCTCCTGGACAGTTTGATAATTGGAAATTTGATCGTGGGGATTTACCCTTAGCAACAGCTTATGTATTGGCGATTAACGAAGGAACACCCCTGATTTTGAATTTTGATGCCTTCAACCCTACAGTTGTTGCTGCTACTCAATTTCATAAGAAAATGGACGCACAACCTCAATACTATCGCAATGGTAATGACATTGCTGCTAGTGCGGACAATCCCAATTTGCTCTTTATCGAGCGCGGAGATCAAGGTTTAGCCATTATCAATAAGGCTGGTACAAAATTTGATGTGGAAGCTGCAAAAATGCCCGGTTTAGAAGTTGGCTGCTATGACGAATTACAGTATAACTTCAAAATGTGTGTGGCTAAGGGTGATGATGGCCAAAAATACATTACTGAGTGGGGTTCAAAGAATCGTGGAGGCATAGAGATGGGACCACGCACGGCTCTTTTCTTTGTCAGGGCTGAGGCATAATTTGAGACGATAATTATTATTTTTGTCTCAGTAATAATTTTTAACCTTTGTGGAAAGTTGCGATCGCTTTGATTTTGGGCGATCGTATTTTTTATTTGGGAATAGTTGTTGCAACACACATTCCACACTCTAGAGTATTTCTGCTTAGTTCTAAACTGGAATGCTCCCGTGCATACTGCAATATTTGACTTTTTTGTCGATCAATTTAGGGACTTTTCCAGTATCGTATTAGTTTTATGGAGTAAAACGTTCCATGAACCATGATCAAAATTTGACATCTGGGGACTTGTCCTGCCAGCTACAAGCGATTTCTGGTGCGGTTAAAGATGTAGCTCAAACTTGCGGTGGAGATATAATTTCTCTACTGGCTTTGTTACGTCATTTAGAAAAGTTGCACAAAGAAATTCGAGATGGAGTGTTTCAAGAAAATTTGCCTGATAATCGCCAAAGATTATACTCGCTGCTCAGAGATATTGAGTCTGAGGGGGGTTGGCCTTATATTGCCCGAATGCGAGTACAGGCGTTATTGGTAAATTTGTCTGAGGAAGTTACTTATGAGGATGCTCTTACCAGCTATACTCATGATGTTTTCAAAATTGATAACTCGTCAGAATAGTTCAATATTTAAAATTAACAAATTAAATATTTTTGGATTTGATGGTGAAAGCATCACCATCAAGATTGACACTCTCAGGTCTAAAGACACTGAGATTCTTTAATCAACGAGCCAACTTACAATTACTGGATTACTCCAACAAAAACAGAGGTTGATTCTCCTAAAGCTTTAATGACCGTATCCCTACCGTACTCGATTTTTGCATTTCATTTTTCACCAAATTTAGCTTTCCTAAACTGCAATACCGTTAGGTATGACTACGCACTCAACCACATAAGTTAAGTTTTTACGTCGTTTAGTTATACTTAAATTCTGGAATTCATGAAATATTATCACATCCATTGTTACCAGTCAATGAATTAAGCGAATAAATTCGTGGTCAGTGAGCGAAGTCGAACTGCTCGTGTCGCTTGTATCTCAGCACTAAAGTGATGGTTCCTGAGCTTGTCGAAGGACTGAGCCTTACTCTTACCGGATATTTCTGTAAATTTATGAGGTGGGAAAGTTTTACCGAATTTACAATGCGTTGGGTACTATTGTTAAAAGCTAATTTTCTCCATAATACCCATGATGTTAGCTAAATTTAATTGCTAGATAAGCGAATTTAATATCCAGAATAAATTGGACTGATATTTACAAGAGGAAAACAATGGCTGGGATATTATCAGTTTCTCGGACAAATTTAGCTCAACGCCGCCAAAAATTACGTCGGCAGCGACAACTCAAAATTCTTCAGGCTATTTGGCGGACGCTGGCTGTCACTGGATTGGCCTCGGTTTTGTTCTGGGTAGCAATTCAACCAATGTGGGTGTTAAAGGATTCGGGGCAAATAGTGATCAAATCTGGTGGTCAAGTTTTGACCCAAAAGGATATTTATTCATTGTTGGGGTTGTCATCTCCCCAGTCTTTATGGCGGATTGAACCTTCCCTAATTGCTGATTCTTTAAGAAAACAACCGAACATTGCCCAAGCTACGGTTAGACGGCGGTTATTACCTCCTGGTTTAATTATTGAAATCCAGGAACGAGTACCAGTAGCGATCGCCCAAATAACCAAAAATCAAAGGATAACCAGTTGTGTTCTGACTCCTTCATTCACGGGTAAGCCTTCTGAGGTTAAGTCTTGTTTGCAAAATAGCGGTATGGCTAATCAACAAAATGAACTAGGTTTACTGGATGCTAGTGGCGTGTGGATGCCTTTATCAAGGTATATCTCCATTAACCCCAAAGCAAAATTACCTCAACTCATAGTAATTGGTGCGATCGCACAATACAAGCCATTCTGGACTCAACTTTATGAAGCTATCAGTCACAGTTCTCTAAAAGTGACAGAAATTAATTTTCAAGATCCTACAAATTTAATTTTGAAAACTGAATTAGGAATTGTGCATTTAGGCAGCCCTAGCAATAGATTACCTGAGCAAATTCAAGCACTTGTACAAATGCGCCGTTTACCGAATGAAGTTAATCCTAGTCATATAGATTACATTGATATCAAAAATCCCGCCGTTCCATTAGTACAAATGAATCAAAAAAATCCAGGCTTAGTTATTAAGAAATCAGAGCCACTGCACAAAATACCAATCCGTTGAAGTTCAACATTTTTTCTTTCTACTCCCTTCGGCCTTTGTCTAGCTGAATAGGCAAATCTTTTAAATTAGTAACTTGAGTTGCTAATTTTATATTTTTGTAAATTAGGTATATATTATACATATAGATATAGAATTTTTTAACCGTTAGTTAAAAGATCATGCTAAGGGTTGTAAAATTAATAACTAAAAAATATTCTAAAAAAATTCAGGAGGTTATTAAAATTTATTACTAGGACTAAGCTTAAGCTCTATCAAACAGTTAATAACCAGTTGAATATCTTATATCAACCAGTCATCACAGCTTTTTGCCCAAAGATAGGGTTGTTATACTGGGATCTGCCCAGGAGTTTAGCAATACCTTAGCCAAATTGAAAAAAGCCTTGATTCGTAGGTTGGGTTGAAGGATGAAACCCAACATGAGCGTTGGGTTGCGCTGTCGCTTAACCCAACCTACAAAAAATGGCGAAGGTATTGAGTTTAGTTAACGCTATTGTTGAAGTGATCTGCTGCTGACAAAGAAAATGCGATAAATAAATGTCTATACTTTTTAGAACTATTCTTAAAAAGAATAGGGGGGAGTCAGCAACATGAGCAGCTAGTATCATAAACTGTACAGCTAATCAACAATCCCAAAGGAGAAAGAGTTAGAAGGCATCAGGCTGGATATCTGACTCTGCAACTGAGGTTTTATACCTCTCTCATGGACAAATTGCCACATCTCACCAGCCATCATGTAGGCTAGGGAATAGTAAAAAAAATAAAATAGCGTGCCAAAATTTATTTTGGCAATTATTTGACTCTTAGGTGAATCACACCGCAAAAAGTCGTTTATCTACCTTTTCACAAATCCAATGACACTTGATAATAACCAAGGGCTGATCTATAACTCTCAAAATCCCGGACAACCAGGGTTTTCTCTGGCAGTTAACTCAAGCAATCCCTTTAATAATTCTGGAATGAACTTTGCTCAAGGTAAAGATGGCAAGAAAATTTCTCTCGAAAATAGCGGTATTGGTGAAATTGTGCCAGGCCGTGTTGCCAACATCAAAGTAATTGGTGTGGGTGGTGGTGGTGGTAATGCTGTCAACCGCATGATTGAGTCTGATGTATCCGGTGTTGAGTTTTGGTCAATTAATACTGATGCTCAAGCTCTGACTTTAGCGGGCGCTCCTAGTCGCTTGCAAATTGGGCAGAAACTAACTAGAGGCTTGGGTGCAGGGGGAAATCCGGCTATTGGTCAAAAAGCGGCGGAAGAATCTCGTGATGAAATTGCCACAGCTTTAGAAGGTGCGGATTTAGTATTTATTACCGCTGGTATGGGTGGTGGTACAGGTACAGGTGCCGCCCCAATTGTGGCAGAAATAGCCAAGGAAATGGGCGCTCTCACCGTTGGTGTAGTGACTCGACCATTTATTTTTGAGGGACGCAGACGCACCAGCCAAGCGGAACAAGGAATTGAAGGCTTGAAAAGTCGGGTGGATACCTTAATTATTATTCCCAATAATAAGCTGTTGGAAGTCATTCCTGAGCAAACTCCTGTGCAAGAAGCTTTTCGCTATGCTGATGATGTGTTGCGTCAAGGTGTACAAGGAATTTCTGATATTATTACTATTCCTGGATTGGTCAACGTTGACTTTGCTGATGTGCGGGCTGTGATGGCAGATGCAGGATCAGCTTTGATGGGAATTGGTGTGAGTTCGGGTAAATCTAGAGCCAGAGAAGCCGCAATTGCCGCCATTTCTTCACCTTTATTGGAATGTTCTATTGAAGGAGCTAGAGGAGTTGTATTTAATATTACTGGTGGTAGTGATCTAACCCTGCATGAAGTTAATGCTGCGGCAGAAACAATCTATGAAGTGGTTGATCCTAATGCCAATATTATTTTTGGAGCGGTAATTGATGACAGACTCCAAGGAGAAGTCAGAATTACTGTGATTGCGACTGGATTTACAGGTGATATCCAACCTCCATCTGCACAAACTACTGTTACTCCTAGAGTTGTCACTCCTATTCCCACCACTACTACTACCACTAGAAGACCTACACCACTACAACAACCTGTTAATAACCCCACTCCATCTGTAGAACCACCAAAAGAAAAACCCTCTTTGGATATTCCCGATTTTCTGCAAAGACGACGGACACCACCAAGAAATTAATTGATTGTGGATATGAGATTTTAGATTAAATTCACAGTCTCAGGTGAGGCTGAGTGCTGTATACAAGTTGTTAGTTATCAGTTATCAGTTGTCAGTTGTCAGTAGGGGCGAAGCATTTGGAAGATAAATTATCGGTCATTGCCAAAAATAGTTCTCCAAATGCTTCGCCCGTACAGTTGTCAGTTGTCAGGAGGAGGAAGTAAATAAATTTCTCCCCTGTTCCCTGCCTATTTACTCGCTTCTACCCATTGAATAACCTGATGAGCTATGTGAGTCCCGTCGAGACGGTCAATTTCCCGGATACCTGTGGGACTTGTGACATTAACTTCTGTTAGGTAGCCACCAATTACGTCAATACCAACAAAAATTAAGCCATCTTGCCGGAGTTTTGCGGCTAAATGGCTACAAATTTCCTGTTCTCTTGGGGTAATGGTGGTTTGAGCCACTGTTCCACCAGTGGCCATATTATTACGAAAATCACTACTACTAGAAAGACGATTTAGCGCACCTATGGGTTCACCATTGAGTAAGATAATCCGTTTATCTCCCTCCTTGGCTTGGGGTAAATAATTTTGTACCATAACTGGAACTTGACCTTGGAGCGTGCTAAGTTCGACAATGGAGTTAAAATTGCGATCGCCTGATTGTAAGAATAAAATGCCTTCCCCAGCTTTATTCCCCAAGGGTTTGAGAATTGTTGCTTCTTTAGCTGCTACAAATTGGCGAATAACTTGCTTGTCAGCGCTGACAATTGTTTCGGGAATACATTCGCTAAACTGAAGAGCATACATTTTCTCATTAGCGCTACGAATCCCAGCCGGATCATTTATTACCAAAGTTTTATTTTGGTCAACATAATCGAGAATATAGGTAGCATAGAGATAAGCATCATTAACAGGTGGATCTGTCCGCATAAATACGGCATCCATTGTTTCTAAAGCAGTAAAGGAACTAGGGCTTAATTTAAACCAAGAATTAACTGCTAACCAACGTCCCTCCACTAACTCCACGGGAACGAGTTCTACCTGCTGCAAGGAAGCCCAGGCTTTACCATCAATAACACTCAGCAAATTTGCCTGAGTTATCCAAATTTCATGTCCCAGAATTTGCGCTGCTTCCATCAAAGCAACACTGGTATCATGACATGGATCAAGCCTATGGATAGGATCAATAATAAAAGCTAGTTTCATCCTTTATACCTCTTTCATCTACAAGTTTTAATATTAAATATCCCCGACTTCTCCAATTAATTTATTCATCTCAAGGAAAAATGAGAGAAGAAAGTCGGGGATCTGATCCACAATATTTTAAGAAACTAGTAGTCTGTCAAATTTATTTTGACGGGTTTTTGGTAGTGCGGGCATCTTGCCCGCGTGAGCGAGACGCTCACACTACAGTCCATTATTTTTATCTTGACAGACTACTAGCATCTGATCTAATTTACCTTGACGGTCTAAAGTATGGATATCGTCACAACCACCAATGTGAATATCATTAATAAAAATTTGTGGTAAGGAGCGTTTTCCATTAGCTCTTTGGGACATTTTATCTCTGGCTATTTCGTCTCCATCAAGATTATATTCGATAAAATCAATACTTTTACTTTTCAGTAGACTTTTAGCACGAACACAAAACGGACAAGTAGTCCAAATGTAAATTTCTACTTTTGCAGCCATAATATTTTCAAAGAAATGCAATACTTCTTAATTTTAAACTCAAATTTAGTGGTAATGGGTAATAGTTTTTTAAATTACCAATTACCAATTACCAATTACCAATTACCAATTACCAATTACCAATTACCAATTACCAATTACCAATTACCTATTCCCACTCAATAGTTCCAGGTGGCTTAGAGGTAATATCATAAACCACACGGTTTACACCTTTTACTTCATTGACAATGCGGGTAGAAATTGCTTCTAATATATCGTAAGGAATTCGCGCCCAGTCTGCGGTCATGCCATCTTCGCTAGTGACAATTCTTAAAACAATAGGATAGGCATAGGTGCGTTTATCACCCATCACCCCAACGCTGCGAACTGGTAACAGAACCGCAAAAGCTTGCCAAACCTCATTATATAAACCACGTTGGTTAATTTCTTGACGAACAATTAAATCAGCGTCTCGCAAAATATTCAAGCGTTCGGAGGTGACTTCACCTAAAATACGAATTGCTAAACCAGGGCCGGGAAAAGGTTGACGTTGGACAATTTCTTCTGGTAAACCAATGGAACGCCCAACTTTGCGAACTTCATCTTTAAATAGTTTTCGCAGTGGTTCTACCAGTTTAAATCTCAAGTCTTTTGGTAAACCACCCACATTGTGATGACTTTTAATTTTCACTGCTACCCGTTCACCACTTTTTGGATCAACGTTGGTATCAGCAGATTCAATCACGTCTGGATAAAGTGTCCCTTGAGCTAAGTAGTCAAAATGCCCAAGATCCCTTGATGTCTCCTCAAAAACACTGATAAATTCATGTCCAATGCGGCGACGCTTTTCTTCGGGATCAGTTACTCCAGCAATAGCTGAGATAAATCGTTCGCGGGCGTTAACATATTCTACAGGAATATGAAATTGTTCTTTAAATAACTTTACTAATCTTTCGGGTTCTAGTTTTCGCATGAAACCCTGATCAATAAATACACAGGTTAGTTGCTCACCAATGGCTTTATACAGAAGAAAAGCTAGAGTTGAAGAATCTACACCGCCAGACAATGCTAATAATACCCGTTTGTCTCCTACCTTGGCGCGAATTTCCTGAATTGATTCTTCAACAAAAGCGGCTGTTGTCCAAGTTGGTTCACAGTCACAGATATGGTAAACAAAGTTGCGAATTAAGGCTATACCACCCTGAGAATGGACGACTTCGGGGTGAAATTGCACACCATAGAGTTTTTTGTCATGGTGAGCGATCGCTGCACAAGGAGTATTATTAGTATGTGCCAGTAACTCAAAGCCAGGAGGCATATTTGTGACTGAATCTCCATGACTCATCCACATGGTTGCACCCTCTTCGACATTAGTTAATAAGTCTGTGGGGTCATCTATGTATAGAGATGCTTTACCATATTCACCCCGTTCGGCTTGGATAACTTCCCCACCCAGTTGATTAACCATGAGTTGCATACCATAGCAAACACCGAGAACGGGTATTCCCAATTTCCAAATTTCTGGGTCACAATGGGGAGCGTAGTCGCTATATACGGAATTTGGTCCACCGGAAAGGATGATACCTTTGGGGTTGATTTCGCGTAACTGTTCGGCTGTGGTGCGATAGGAAATAACTTCTGAATATACTTGAGTTTCGCGGATACGACGCGCAATTAATTCAGAATATTGAGAGCCAAAGTCTAAAATTACAATTATTTGACCTTTAAGTTTCCCCAAATTTTCTGGTGTTTGAGGTATTTTTTCGGTTGGTAGAGTCACCGCTGTATTCATGCTATGGAGGTTGTGTTGTTAAGGATAAGAAGTCTGGACTGTGATTTTTATGATTTTTGTGATTAATGGTGATAACAGATTAATTAATCATCTAAACAAATTAATTATACAAATCATAGTTAAAAATATTTATTTGTGGTACTTACGATAATTCCTATTAATTTAGCACAATTTTTCCAGTAATATCCAACCAGTTTTACTTTTTACGAGAATTTGGCGATCGCGGTCAAAAAGTACAGAACCACAAGCTATCATGGTTTTACCTTGTTCATTATGGCTATTCATATATTCTTGAGTACGGGTATCAATGCTTTCTGCAATGGAGCTATAAACCTGATTTACCCAATTACTACCACTATTACTATCGAGAATTCTCAGATGTTTTAATGCTGCTTCTGCTGTAGGACTCTGAAAAATGGTTTGAATATCGGAAGACTCTAATCCTAGCATAGCAGAATGGGCAGTTAAAATTTCCCGGCGACCATCAGCTAAATGATGATGAGTGTGAAAGATTCCCCCCGCTAGTTTCATCAATTTACCGTGATAACCAAATAATAAAATTTCTTTTACACCTAAGATATCAGCAGCGACTAACATGGGTCCCAACCAATTCGCAGTTTTTACCATTTGTGCGGGGTTGATACCGAGTTTTTGAGCTAAATCTAGGCCATTTTCCCCAATACAAAAGACCAAAGTGGGAAATTGACTGGCTTTTTCGGCTAAATCAGCACGAAAAGCTGTTAATTGATCTGGTGTACTTAAAGGTTGAGAAATCCCTGTTGTTCCTAATAAAGACAGTCCTTCCACTACTCCAAACGCGGAATTAGAAGTACGGACTGCAAGCGATCGCCCTTCTGGTAAAATAATTGTTACCTTGATTTTTTCCGTCGGTTTTAATAATCGCTGTAAATTTTCCTGGAATAACTTTTGGGCATAACCATAAATTGCGGCTTTCCCCTCACCATTGAGTTGCTTCCCAATCCCCTCTCCACCCTGAATAATTACCTCTTCTCCATCTCCCTCGTACCATGCCACCATCGCCCAAATCGGTGTATTCTTTGTTAAATCTAGGTTATCACCTGGATCACTGCGAGTCATAGCCAAAGCCTGATTTTCTGATATTCCTGCGACTTGTTCAATGGGTATTTCGGCAATTTCAGCAGGTGTAATCAAATCTACAGAAGTCACAGTCAGGGGTTGATGATAGCGTAACCAATGCAAAGCCGCAACAGCAGCAGCACAAGCAAAAACGGGCAAAGTGTATCCAGAACGCGACATAGTGATAATTAAAAATTATTCATGATTAATTATCTCACACCCCAATTTCCGATAACAAAATTTGCATATCTTCCCAAGAAATATCTTGTTGAAGATAACGGGGTGAATCAGGATTATAGGGACTTGCTATTCTGTCAATTGCGATAATTGTAGCTGTATCTGGTAACACTGGGACATCTGGATCATAAGCTGTTGGGCGCATCAAAGAACTAGAAAAGCCTTTAAACACAGCAATTTGATCAGGTTCATCATCAATTTTGACAGTGACGATGAGAACTTCTTGGGATTTTTTGACTGTATATTGTTCCAGTCTTTTACCAACAGAGTTATTCATTAATTCAGCAGTCGGAACTACGATTTTTGTGATGAATTTGATTTGGATGATTTATTAATCAGGAAAACAAGTCGGAACTATGATTTGTGTGATTAATTTTATTTAGATAATTAATCCGAATAATCACAGTTCAGAATTTTTTCTAACTTTTCAATTGCTTAATGTGTAGCGGAACGTCCATGTTTACCGAGTTTAACCGCGACAAAATAACTTAAATAAATTACGTAAATTGCTAAAGTCACTATCCCCAAAAACCCTAGAAAAGCAGGTTTGCTATTGTGGTGAAAATAGTCTTTAAAGATTAATGGTGCTTCTAACCAGACACTACAGTAAGGAGTTTTAATCGCAGTTCCTGAAAAAGCACAACCTAGGAAGGGTAAAAGGGCTATTGCTCCTAAACTACAATAAACTGTTGTCGCCCAACGCCAAGAAGTGAAAATTAGTTTTAATGGACTATGGGGATAATAGTCAATTTCATCATTGATATCTACCCAAAACCATAGCGCAATTGGGATCAGAATCCGCGCCATTAAAGCAGAGATGAAACTAACTCCAAAGCTACCAATCATTAAGTACATACTAACAATTAATAAACTAGCCACTCGCCAGTAAATCATTAATAAGCGTTGCATTCCTTCAGCTTTTTGCACAAATGCCCAAATTGAAAGAATTAAAGGAATAATCAGCGTAAATAATAACGCTAGTCTATAATCCATCCAGACATAAGGGCGAAACCATACTTGTGTCATAAAGTCAATAACAAAAATAGCAGAAATGTTGAATAGATATTTGATAGCGTTAGCTATTCTAGAAAAATTCAGTTTGGGGACTTTTCTCAAAAGCGAAAAACGGGGAATAAACTCCCCCGTCTAGTTCAAATCCATTAATGAATGGAGGTTTAAACCATTGATATTCCAGTAAATTGTTATTTAATGAAAAAAGCACAACTGCTGGTTCTAATCTTCGTACAGACGGCACTCATCTGCTTCTGGATTAGCATCACAATATTGTTCCAAAGCGTTTTTAGGCTTGATTTGACGCTGGTGAGAAGCTTCCGCTTGCAATTCTTCTACAGCATCCCAAGCAGCAGCACATTCAGCGGAGTTGCTACCTGAGATATCACATACAGTGCGGGCTTGTTCAAGTTCTTCTTGGATTTTTTCTTGAATGTCGCCAGTAGCTTGTGTTTGGGTGTTAGTCATGATTATTTCTCCTTATGTTTTGTTTATACTAGTATAGAAAAAATTTGAAAATTGTAGTTTTCTGTTTCTGAGATCACTAGTTTTACACTTTTGGTGATAATTCCAGTGGCTAATATCTTGCAAATAGGCTTTTGGCTCATTCAGCGAAATATGTCCAGAGTATTATCCCATGAATATCATAAGCTGTTATACTTATAACTTACCAGATTTTCATTTTGAATACAGACTTTGAATATCGCTTATAAGCCTCTGATAGTTTAGCGTAAACTAATATATTCGCTTATAAGCTTAAAGTTTTATTGATATGAATTTAATTATTTCATGTATACGTTTATTGTCGGTGTAGTAATTTTTAATTAAGCTTAGAGATTAAAATTTAATTTCCCAGATATCATTTTATAATTTAACTAAAGTTGATCTCATCCTCACAAGGTTATTATGACAGCTATCACCGTCAACTTAAACCCTATTATCCAATTAAGTGATCAGCAATTTTATCAACTCTGTCGAGAAAATCCTGAAGTCAAATTTGAACGCAATGCCAAAGGAGAAATATTGATTATGTCACCAACAGGAGGAGGAACAGGAAAACGTAATGTGGAAATTGCCGCAGATTTTGTGTTTTGGAATCGTAAATATAAACTAGGAGTTTGTTTCGACTCTTCCACCTGTTTTAAACTTCCCAATGGTGCAAATCGTTCTCCTGATGTTGCTTGGATTAAAAAAGAAAGATGGGATACACTCACACCCGCAGAACAAGAAAAGTTTTCACCAATTGCCCCAGATTTTGTTTTAGAATTAATGTCACCTAGTGATAGTTTGCAGGAAACGCGAGCAAAAATGCAGGAATATATCAATAATGGAGTTAAATTAGGTTGGTTAATTAATC
This sequence comes from Dolichospermum sp. UHCC 0315A, assembly GCF_008121535.1. GTDB lineage: Bacteria > Cyanobacteriota > Cyanobacteriia > Cyanobacteriales > Nostocaceae > Dolichospermum > Dolichospermum lemmermannii. The sequence continues at coordinate 4,179,686 of NZ_CP043056.1, read as the reverse complement.
GAAAAATGCGCCAAGTGGAAATTTATCGTCTTGGTAAACCAGTAGAGATATTAGAATTTCCCCAAGAATTATTAGGTGAAGATATTTTGCCAGAATTTATTTTAAATATGGAAATCATTTGGGGATAGGTTGTTGAAATTCAACAACCGGATCATCTTGGTAAGTCATGGTAATATAATGCTATTATTTACCTGTACTCACAATTCCTGACCATTGCACCTTTTTCTCCCGTTCTCGACGATAAGAAAAGAAATGTTCTGGAGTTTGGAAAGTACAATAGGGAGCGATCGCAATTTGTTCTAAACTAATTCCTAATTGTTGCAATTGCAAAGCATTCACCCGCCGCACATCTAAACAGACCTTTCCCGGTTCTGGATCTTTGATTAAAGGTGAATTCGGTAAATTATGTAAAGCAGCAACTATTTTTTCTGGTTCATAATGTGGTAGAATTGTACTGCCAATTTCCGCAGCTACTTCCACAGAAACTTGGTAAACTTCCCCAGCAATAGCCGGACCCATAGCTACGCGCAAATCCGCTAAATTGCTACCGTGGGATTGCATTCTGGTAATAGCTTCAGGAACAATTTTCGCCGCTGTTCCCCGCCAACCAGCGTGTAAAGCCGCCACCTGTCCAGTTTTGACATCTCCAATCAAAACAGGTGTACAATCAGCAGAAGCCACCCAGACAGCTTGTAACGGTTGCTGACTAATTAAACCATCTGCCAACGCCAAATCATCATCACTGGCATTGACATGATCATCAACCTCCTGGGGGGTTAAAACAGTATTGCCATGCACCTGTTTTAAACGATAAGCTAAAGCCTCTGGTTGTAGTGCCTGAGTTAGTTCATGAGGTAAACGAGGCCAAAACCGTTGGGTAAAGAAACCATGAGACCAGGGTTCTAGAAGATTACAAGTCAGGTAAGGTAGACCTTCCCAATTGTGCCAATGCCAAGTGTGCATCTTTAACCAAACCTCAATAGAAAATTAATTACTTTCAATCAATCCTAACTTGAACAACTGCCAAAAAAGATTTAAAACAATGGTGAACTGTGGTGGAATTTAATCGGCAACTTTTGGTAGATAGCTTAAAAGCAGAATATAAGCATCAAGATTTACCATTCTCTCTACATATTTTTAACACTTTATCTTCCACAAATCAAACCCTGTGGCAACTAATCAACCAAGGAGAAAAACCAGGTTGTGTAGTTATTGCCACCCAGCAAACCGCCGGCAGGGGGCAATGGGGTCGTCAATGGCAGTCTTCTACTGGTGGTCTATATCTTTCAATGGCATTAACACCCAACATGGAAGCTACCAGCAGTTATCAACTCACCTTGGCCAGCGCGTGGGGAATTACAGCGCAATTACGAAAATGTGGTATACCCGTCGGCATAAAATGGCCAAATGATTTAGTATTAGATGGTCGCAAATTAGGAGGCATTTTAACGGAAACCAAAGTCAATCAAGGACATATCACTCAAGCTGTGATTGGTGTTGGCATTAATTGGGCAAATCAAGTTCCAGAAACGGGAATTAATCTGCAATTATGGCAAAATTCCCAAAATTATCAGATGATTCATCACCTGGAAATGCTTACCTCACAAGTCTTACTAGGAATTAAGTCCGGTATCGAGTGTCTACAGGTAGAAGGAATAAACATCCTCTTATCTCGCTATCTTGATCTACTCACAAATATGGGTGATCAGGTTTATGTCAATAATCTTTTAGGTACAGTAGTTGGAGTAACTCCACAGGGTAATCTCCGCTTAAAAATGACAACTTATGATCCAAAAGCAGCCGTAACACCAGAAATTTTTTGCCAACCAGGTACAATCAGTTTGGGTTATCGTCAAGCTTCTGTTTAATGATTAAATTTGTTAAAAATGTCACTTCATAGGATAGTATATCCAGCATGGAATGATATCATTTCTTTAGACTTATTACACACAACACAAGAGAAAAAATGACGCAGCACCATAAATCTGCCCATAAAAATTTTTACTACGGTGGCACGAGTAAACGTTTTGCTTCTAGACTACCAGCACAAAGCCTCTGTTTGTTAAGTAGCTTTAGTCTTCTTGGTAGCGGATTTGTAACTGCTCAAACTGAAACTGCATCAATAGACAATATTGTTCCCACTATTGAGAATTCCCAACCAGCAGTAGTTACAAATCCAGTTCAGAAAGAAACTATTGTTCCTGAAACAGCCAAGCCACAGCCAGATTTTTCTGACCGACAAGCTAGGCTGAAAAAGAAGCTAAATAGCAAAAGTGTTGCTGAATCTACAGAAGTTGTCAGAGATGCTAAACCCAAAGGTGAAAATACTCAACCTACAGCTAGTGTGAGGATTTCCCAGCCCAAAGGTGAAAATACTCAACCTACAGCTAGTGTGAGGATTTCCCAGCCCAAAGGTGAAAATACTCAACCTACAGCCAGTGTGAGAATTTCCCAGCCCAAAGGTGAAAATACTCAACCTACAGCCAGTGTTAGTGAACCTGACCCATTGGTTAAAAAACTCCCAGAAGTCGCTCAAACAACCAATAATTCGCAAAATACTGTCAAGGATACAGAAAGTAGTCTCAAGGATTATAACAACGCTTATATTGATCCCACTGACTACAAAAATGCAACCACAGATAACTATGAACCGCCCAGTTCTGTAGTCGTCACAGAACGTTCTAGCGGTTGTAGTGCAAATGTAGTTCCAGGGCAAAGTGCTTGTGCTAAAACTACCCAAACTCCTGCCGTGGCTAAGTCTAAAGATTCATCACCGACTTGGCTGAAAAAAAGTGAAACTGCTAAATTACCAATCGTGTCCCCAGTGAGGACAGCCATAACTGCAAACCGCAATCAACGTGAGAATGTTGGTGAAGCTGTTGCTACTAGTGTGAGCAAAATTAGTCAACCTCAAAATAATTGGCGGATTTCCAGAACTAACACCAGCAGTCATACAAAGGCTGCCTATCATGCCAATAGCTTTATCCCCAGTCCTAGGGAATTTAGCACGACAAAGGTGAGTTCTATCCCTATTGCTCCCCAAGTAGGTAGTTTACCAGCACCGATGATTGAGGGTAATCTTGCTCCTCGTCCCAGTCTGGTGTCCTATGATTTTTCACTGGCATCTGTATTACCTCAAGTTCCTTATACTAATACCCTGGCTTATCGTGGTGGTGGTGGTTCGGGAATTGTCTTCCCTCTGTCTATGGCTGCACCAATTACGTCTTTATTTGGCTGGCGTGTTCATCCTATCACGGGCGATCGCCGTTTTCACGCTGGTACAGATTTAGGTGCGCCCACGGGAACACCAATTTTAGCAGCGGCTAAAGGTCAAGTAGAATCAGCTAACTGGTTAGGTGGTTATGGTTTGGCTGTAACAATCAATCACAGTTCGGCTCAACAAAGTCTTTACGGGCATATGTCAGAAATCTTTGTTCAACCTGGTCAATGGGTAGAGCCTGGAACTGTCATTGGTCGAGTTGGTAGCACTGGTAACTCTACAGGACCTCACCTGCACTTTGAAATCCGTCACCTTACCCAAAATGGATGGGTTGCTGTTGACCCAGGTGTGCAATTAGAAGGTGGCCTTAGCCAGTTGGCACAAGGCACACCAGGCACGAAAACAGCCCAAGCTCGGTAATTTGGCGGAGTGGTCAGTGGTCAGTGGTCAGGGAGCAGGGGAGCAGGGGAGAAATTTCTTTCTTCCTTCTTCTTCTTCCTTCTTCTTCCTGATAGCGAAGCGTGGCGTTAGCCATACTCCTGATAGCGAAGCGTGGCGTTAGCCATACTCCTGATAGCGAAGCGTGGCGTTAGCCATACTTCTGATAGCGAAGCGTGGCGTTAGCCATACTCCTGACTCCTGACTCCTGACTCCTGACTCCTGACTCCTCTTCTCCTTACAAATATCCGTTTTCTGCTAAGAATGCAGTTGTAATTTCCGCTTGTTGGTGGTGATTATTGCCAGGGGTGAGGAATTTTTCTACGTATTTACCCAGGATATCTCCTTCTAGATTTACCCAACTACCCGCTACTAAATAACTCAGATTGGTTTCGCTGTATGTTAGCGGGATGACGGCAACTGTAAATTGAGATGATTCTGATTTATATTTAGCTACGGTGAGGCTGATACCATTGACAGCAATGCTACCTTTAGGAACTATATAACGAGCGATCGCTTCTGGGGCCACAAAGGTCATTTCCCAGGAACTAGCAGTTTGTTCAGATGTAATTAACTGACCAATTCCATCTACATGACCCATAACAAAATGACCACCGACTTTACCACCCACCCGTAGTGATGCTTCTAGATTGACGTATCTTTGTTGAATTTCCTCTTTGCCTAATGTTGTGCGTCCTAGAGTTTCCGGTGAAGCGGTGGCAATAAATCCATCTTTTAAGATTTCTTCAACTGTCAAACACACGCCATCTACTGCCACACTATCACCATAGGCCAAGTCATGAATGATCATCTCTGGCTGACTAAGATAATTAATCTGCCACGAATCTCCTGTTAAGGGTTTTATGGTTCCTAAACCTTGAATTAATCCTGTAAACACAGCTTTTGGGAAACTAATTTTATTTATTGCTTAATTTTGGCGGAAATCAACTAATAATTCTCGGAAAAAATGTAAAGCCCGTAAGTTTATTTTTTTCCTGGTTTTGGTAAATGAATATTAACATATTAACATCAATCCCCAGGCATACTTGAATTAGGAGCTAAAAGAAAGATGAAGGATAAAATATGAAGGATCAATAAATTAGTTATTAACAAGGTGTGAAATTGGTTTATTTATACCTGATTTCTATGACACCACAGTAAGAGTCAACTAACCATTAAAAATTCCTAAAAAGCTGGTTTGATTTGCTTTTTTAATTTTTAATTTTTAATTCTTAAATTCGGAAAAAAGTGGATTATTTGTTACATATTTCCAAGCGATTAAAGAACTTTAGAGGCTGAACCAATGATAGAAATGAAAGTCGCTGGTATAGCATTAGATGCGATCACTCGCAGCCCGATTGTGCTTTTGAAGGATGGTTCAGATCGTCGCGCTTTGCCCATTTACATCGGTCAGGAACAAGCAAGAGCAATTATGGGGGCAATGGAAAATCAAAAGCCCCCCCGACCTTTAACCCATGACCTAATCGTGAATATGCTGGAAACATGGAATATGACTTTAGATAAAGTTATTATTCATACCTTACAAAAAGATACCTTTTATGCTGCGTTAATTCTTCAGCAAGGGGATGTCAAAAAAGAAATTGATGTTCGTCCCAGTGATGCGATCGCTATTGCACTCCGCACAAATACTCCCATTTGGGTCATGGAAGAAGTAGTGGCTAATGCTTCTATTCCTGTAGATCGTGATGCTGATGAAGCTGAACAGGAAGCTTTCCGCGAATTTATTTCTAATCTCCGTCCAGAGGATTTAATCAAGCGGTTTGGGAATGGTGACTAAGTTGTAAATGCTGAGAATGGAGAAAAAATAAGAAAGTAGCAAAAAAGCCACAATTTCTGGATTTTTCCTCAAACTCAGCAATTATGACCATTTTAGATTCTAGATTATTAGGAAAATGCCGAGAACCCTGAGAAGAAGAGCGGGCTAATTTAATCGCTTCCTTACAGGCACAAACTGAGCAGGCACTATTTTGGATTAAATCCGTCAAATATAGCAATAGACAAGGTAGTTAGGATATCAATTAATATAGCGGTTATTGGTTGAGTGAAATACAAGAACCTCTCCCCCTTTGGGTGGATGCCTCCAACACGCTATGTATTAGCAAAGCTCCACCAAGTGGCACACCAGTCCGCCTACAGTGCTAGTAGTCTGTCAAATTTATTTTGACGGGTTTTTGGTAGTGCGGGCATACTATGGCTAACGCCACGCTGCGCTATCGACAAGTGTTACAGTGAGCTTGCGATGCCCTGAGCTTGCGATGCCCTGAGCTTGCGATGCCCTGAGCCTGTCGAAGGGTCGAAGGGTCGAAGGGTCGAACTGCTCAGTACAAGTCTTGCCCGCGTGAGCGAGACGCTCACACTACAGTCCATCATTTTTATCTTGACAAACTACTAGTTCACTGCAAGCGGGAAGGAGAATTATCATGTATCTAATTTAAGTGCATACCGCTATAATGAAACTTCGTTCACAACAGGGTTTTACCTCTGACTTCTGAATCATACTATATCATTGTAATAGTTTGAAATTAAAATGAAATTCAATTTCCATCAATTTGGTTCTCAAAAATTACTGAAAAAGTTATTTCTGCCTTTGTTTTTAATTTCTTTACTGATGGTTTTTTGGGGAAACACTTTCACACCTGTTACCGCACAAGAAGGATCACGTTCAGAAATTCGTGGTGTGTGGATGACAAATAATGATCTCGATATTCTTAAAGATAGGACTAAAGTTCAGGAAGCAGTCACACAACTGCAAAAACTCAATTTTAACACTATCTATCCCGTAGTTTGGAATTCTGGTTATGTCATGTATCCTAGTGAAGTAGCCAAGCGGTTAGAAATCCAACCGTTTGTCTTTCAAGGTTTAGATGGACATGATATTCTTGCCGATTTAATTAATAAATCTCATCGGAAAAATTTACTGGTAATTCCTTGGTTTGAATTTGGGTTTATGACTCCTCCCAGTTCAGAATTAGCAATGAATAAACCAGAATGGTTAACACAAAAAAAAGATGGTAATCAAACATCTATTAGTGCCGGCGGTGAGGTTTCATGGTTAAATCCGTTTCATCCAGAAGTACAACAGTTTATTAGCGATTTGCTTGTAGAACTTACTAACAAGTATGATCTTGATGGTATCCAATTTGATGATCACATGAGTTTACCTTCTGAATTTGGTTACGATAAATATACGGTTGCCTTATATCAACAAGAAACTAAAAAAATGCCTCCCAGTGATCCTCAAAACCCAGAATGGGTAAATTGGCGGGCAAATAAAATTACAGAATTCATGGTGAGACTTAATCAAATAGTCAAACAAATCAAACCGAAAATGATTTTCTCTGTCTCACCTAATTACTATAATCATGCCTATAAATTTCAACTCCAAGATTGGTTGAACTGGGTACGATTAGACATAGTAGATGAGTTAATTGTGCAAGTTTATAAGGAAAATTTAGATCATTTTATTGGCAAGCTTTCCCGTCCAGAAATGGAAGAAGTAAAACAAAAAATTCCTGCTGGAATCGGTGTTATGGCAGGTTTAAGAACTAAACCCGTATCAATTCAACAGATTCAATCTCAAGTCCGTGCCGCCCAACAACGGGGACTGGGTGTAGCTTTTTTCTATTATGAAAGTCTTTGGAATACTGCACCAGGAGCATTAAAAGAACGTCTGGCTGGATTTAAAAGTTTATTTCCATATCCGGCATTACGAACGGCAGTAGAGCCTGGGGAAGGGGAAACAAAAGTAGAGTCAGTGCCATGGGAAACGAATCTAACTGTGACTGACAAAATACCATTTTAGTGTTTAAGCTTCCCCGGTCTGAAGACGCGGGGATTTCTGAAGAGTCCATAAAAGAACTTTCGTAGGCTGACTTAAACAACCTCTACCTACTCCAATTAAGTCAAACTTAAATATCGCAGCTACTTTTCTGATTATGTTGACCGCACCGTTACAATCTGCATTAATTTTTGTGCCGTCCTGAGAACAGTACAAACCCCGGCTAATTCTTTTCCCTGACTCTTTCCACCCTTCGGGTTTTGCACCAAATGTAGGTAGAAAATCATTGTCTAGGAACGATGTCTTTGAGGTATAGGATTCTTCAGTTTCAACAAACTTGATACCGTATTGTTCACACAGTTGAGCAATGCGGTTTTTTAGTTTTGCAGTAGGGATTTGAACAAACTTTTGATTAGTTTTTGATCCAAGATTTATAGAGTCTTTTTGTCCAACATTCCAGCCAAAAACAACAGTACCAATTTTATGATCGATGCAATGGTTGATTACGATTCTAGCCGCCTTATTAGTCGCATCTCTCATCTGGCGATTACGCTTTTCTGTAATCGCTGCAAGCCTGTTTGACCAAAAACCCTGCGGTTTATTTTCCTTGATTTTAGCTACAGATTTGTTATACCACTGGTTGATGCTTTTTAAATGTAGTCCGTCAACTATAAAGGATGTACCAATATTAGAAACACAAGTTAACCAATTATTTAACCCGTGGTCAATTCCTAATACTTTTGATGCGTACACCTCGGAGCTTTTAATATCTTGTTGGTAAACAAATTCTGCATAAAAGCATCTGTTCCTTGGCAGGATACGGACTTCTCTTATTGATTTATAGTCCAGATTTGAGGGCATAGGGATATAAAAAGCGTCTATTCCAAACCACGCTTTTACCTTACTACCTAAAGGGAATCTCAATATTCCGTCCTTTAATTTTAAAGAACGCCCCGTAAAGGTTGCAATAGACATTACACTTTTACAGTAATTTGGTGGTTTAGGTTTTTGAGTTACCGTACCTTCTTTTATGCCTTTTAAAAGTCCAAAGTAAGACTTAAAAGATTCTGCAACAGTAGTTAAAATCTGTTGTGCTGTGTCTGAATATAGAGCTTGGTAATGGGCATTTTTTTGGATAGTTCCCAATTGTTTATGTAAGTCGGCTTTACTTGGTATCTTGCCAGTTTTAAAATACAACTGACGAGAATAGTAAACACCGCAATTTGTCAGCTTTTTAGCTTCGGTACAAACATATTCCAATATGGCTTTTAAATCCTTATTCGGGCTAATTAATATCTGTTGGCAGCCGTACACAATTATTTTTTACCTGTATTACTTTCTTGACTTTTCCACTATAACTGAGTTAGATTCTATTTGTCAATAGCAACGAGCAAACAACATGAAAACTACTTTAGAGTTTAGAACAAACAACCATTCTAAAGGTAATGCCGTGGTTCATCTAGTCTGGATTCCCAAACGAAGAAGGAAGGTTTTATCTGGAGAGATAGCCAAGCGTCTTCGACAAATAATCAATGATTTAGCTCAAGAGAAGGATTGGGACGTTTTGGCTTTAGAAGTCGCGCCAGATCATGTCCATTTGTTTGTAGAGCATCAACCGGATATAGCCATTAACCAAGTTATTAAGGCGTTTAAAGGTCGGTCATCTTATCTATTGAGAAAAGAGTTCCCGGAGTTATTAAAACTTCCTAGCCTATGGACTAACAGTTATTTTTATTCGACGGCAGGTCAGGTTTCCGCAGATACAATTAGAAGATATATAGAAGACCCGCATCATGGTTAAGAATCTTGGTTGCGAATAAATAGAGCCTCCGGCACGCTCCGCGAACGCCGTTGGCACTTCCTCCACGCATCTATTGCCAAGTGGCTTCCGTGCCTTTCGTTCTATTTGGTGAAGGCAAAAACCAGAAATTAGCGGTAAATTGAAATTTAGGAATTAGTTTGTAAATAATCAATTGCGGCTGCTAATTTGTGAGGATAACTTTCAGCAAATCTTTCAAACCATAATCCTTCTGATGATAATGGATCTAATTTAGCTAACCATTGTTTAGCAGTTTTTTCTAAAGCTGCTTTTTGTTTAGCTTGAAGTTTTTCTTGACGAATTTTCTCCTGTGTTAATTCTTCTTGTTTTTGCAGTGCCTCAGCCGCATCTTTTGCCAAAATATCAGCTTGTACATCTGCTAATAAGTTATTTACAGATACATCAGATTTAGTATCAGGTAAATGGACAAATTGAATGGTTTGTAAATTATTCTGTGGTTCTGTGGGTTTGGATTGGATATATGCAGTTTTATTTTCCGCCAAATCAGCTTGTACTTCTGATAACAATTTATCTATGAATACATCTGATTTGATTGTGGGTGAAACCGATTTAACTGGGGTTAAATTATTTTGTTGTGGTGTGGTTTTTGGTTCTGTATATTCAGTTTTGAGTTCAGCTAATAGCTTGTCAATGGAATCCATATTTGTAATTCCTAAAAAATATAAGATCCCCGACTTCTGTTTTCATCAAATTATGAATTGATGTGAAAGTTGGGGGATCATTTTTAATTTTTAATTCACGACGGTAATAGTACCGCAAGGCGGAAGTCAAAAGTCAAAAGCAATATTCAGCAAGCTTTTTTAATTTTTAATTGTTAATTTTTAATTCCGCCTTGCGGTGCTAGTCATTAATGGCATTGAGGAGAACTTCTGATAAACTCATATCTTCCATATCATCCATTGTGATAGTGTCGCAAATATCAAACTTAGCACCTGCACTTTGCAATTCATCATCCAAGATTTTCAAAAAGCGGGTAGCTTGAGCATCATTACCGACTTGAATAAAGGAAATAGCTAATTCTTCATCTCTATCCAGACGACGAGAAACTTCAATAATTACCTTCATGACGGCTTTGCGATCATCTGGTTCACCGTCAGTAACTACTAAAATTGTTTCCCCATTGGGTTGACTTTTACTAGAGGCTTTACGTTGTAGATAATCATCAGTAGCGTGTTTCAAAACACCCGCTAAATCTGTTGTTCCTGAAGGATCATTTTCTTGAAAAATTTGTGTTACTTTGGCAGATGTGACATTTTCATAACGTTTAAATTTCCCAGAAAACAAGTAAATAGTAATGCCATCTGGATCAAGTTGTTCACATTTACTGGCTAATGCAAAAGTAGATTCTTGTGCTGTTGCCCATCTAGTTCTACCACCTTTTTGATCTGGGGTAGCCATGCTACCGCTTTTATCAATAATTAAGGTGTAATCACGGTTTTCTAGCATGACTAAACTCTCCAGATATTAGGAATTTTTGTTAATTAATCAGTGATGGCATTCATTAAAACATCAGCTAAACTCATGTCTTCTAAATCATCTAAAGTTACGGTATCACAAATATCGAATTTAGCACCAACACTTTGTAATTGATCATCTAAGGCTTTAAGAAATTTGGTGGCTTGAGGATCTGAACCGACTTGAATCATGGAAATTCCTAATTCTTCATCTTTTTCCATTTGTTGGGTAGCACGAATGATAATTTCAAATACGGCTTTGCGATCATCTGGTTCACCGTCAGTAATGACTAAAATCGTTTCTCCATTCAGTTTGGTAGTACCGGCGGCTTTGCGCTCAAAGTAGTTATTCAGGGCATCTTGGAGTACACTTCCTAAGTTAGTCGTACCTGATGGATCATTCTCCTGAAATATCTGGGCTACTTTAGCAGCAGTAACATTTTCATAACGTTTAAATCTGCCGGAAAAAACGTAAACTGTAATGCCATCAGGATCAAATTCTTCACACTTTCTGGCTAAAGCAATGGTAGATTCTTCAGCTATCTTCCATCTAGTTCTTCCACCCGCTTGGTCGGGTGTGGACATACTACCGCTTTTGTCAATAATTAAGGTATAGTCGCGATCGCTCATCATAATCTTCCTATTGTCATTTTTCTATCTCTAGTTTAACCGTTAAGTATGAATACAGCAGGAATAAAGGAGTCAGGAGTCAGGAGTCAGGAGTCAGAATGAAGAAGGAAGAAGGAAGAATGAATAAGGAGTAAAACTGGCTTGCTGTCTGGCTTTGAATTTAGATCCTGTACCTCATTAATCTGCAATCTGCTGTGATTCATCCGTCCTTATCTGCGTTTATCTGCGTTTATCTGCGTTTGATTATTCTTAAATTCTAATTCTATGCAGATTAATCTTAACTACAAATTACCAACTTTTGCTTTAGGATAAGCAATGCGTTTGTGATGAAATTGTTGCCAAACATCCACAAATATTTGGGCAATTTTTGGCATTTCTTCTCTTGTCAAGCCTGAATCTATTAATTGTTCATCTTGCCATTTTGCTTTGAGAATATTATTCAGCATATTCAATGCTTTTTCTGGAGTTGCATCTTTAAGACTGCGTAATGCGGCTTCACAAGAATCCGCTAACATGACGATTCCTGTTTCCCGTGATTGGGGGATAGGACCATCATAACAAAAATCTGCTTTATCTAGGATGATATGGGGATTTTTTTGGGCTATTTGTTGGGCTTGGTGATAAAAATAAGCGATCGCCATTGTGCCTTGATGTTCGGGAATAAAAGCCTGAATTGCCGTTGGTAAACTGTGTTTCTTCGCCATTACTACCCCTTCTGTCACGTGCTTTTTAATCAATTCGGCACTTTTCCAAGGATCTTGAATTTCTGTTTCATGTTTATTGGGACTGCCAATTTGATTTTCAATAAATCCCAAAGGATCGTGCATTTTGCCAATATCATGATATAGAGTTCCCGCCCTAACTAATTCTACATTACATCCCAATTGTTTAGCCGCAGCTTCAGCCAAAGTAGCCACTAATAAAGTATGTTGAAAAGTACCTGGGGCTTCTGTCGCCAAACGCTTTAATAATGGGCGATTAGGGTTAGCTAATTCCGCCAGGCGAATAGGAGTAATCACATCAAATAATGTTTCTAAATAAGGACTTAAACCCAAAGCCACAATACTCCAGGACAAGCCAGATACAGCAAATAAACCAGCTTCTTGGAAGATATACCAACCTGAACCAAAAACCCCACCAGTGAGGATTTTTAATAATAAGAATACACCACCTTGAGTTAAAGCAGTAACAACACCTAATAATGCTAATTCTTCGCGCGATCGCAATCTATGAGCGACATAACTACTTAACATTCCCCCCATAGCCCCAGCCAACAATACCAGAATATTTGTATCTGTGGTAATTGGGAGTATCAGCGACAATAAACCCACTACTGTTATCCCTACAGTTGGTCCATAGAAACTGCCTAATAATAAACCAATAGCACTCCAAGTAGTATAGGGTAAACTCATTGCCAATACTCCAGGAACACTGAGGCTAAGAAGTAAAACTAATAGGCGATCGCGTTGTCGCAAATAGTTATGACTTTTTCTTTCTATCCAGACAAAAATCCGAATTCCTACAGTAACAACCATACCGACAATTGTTAAACCCATCCAATTCACTTGTCGGCCAATCAGGCGATAATGTTCTAATACCTGAAATTTCCATTTAGTAATTTTTTCTCCTTTACTAACAATTACCTCTGCTTTTTTCACCCGGATCATTACAGATGGTATTTGATTAGCTACCAGTTCACCTTGTTGTTTTGTTTGGGCTTCGTCTTGTTTAATATTTGGTTGAAGTACCGCTAATAATAATTTTGTTGCTAGGGGTTCAGCTTCACTAGGTACAGATGATTGCACTTGCAAATTAACTGCATTATTCAAAATAGTTTTAGGTAATCCAGCATATATACCTTGGGCAAGAATTCGCTCGGCAATTTTATGAATTCCAGCTTGTGTTTTTAACCAATCATCATCAGTTAAATCTAAAATAATAGGTTCTGTATAAAAGTTTTTAAGTTTTCCAGTTTCTATTTGTGATGCTTTCTCAATTGCTTGATTATATTTTTGTCTAACTTGAGAGATTTTGGTAATCAATGCTGAAAAATTAGATTCTGATCCAGTAAATTGATAAGCTTCTAGTTCTGATGATGCTTGAATAAAACTAGCTTCATCACTCTGCTTTTCATAAATAGGAAAAGGTTTAGACAATTGCAATACCGGAAAACTTGATGAAATTTGTGGAGACAACAAAAATTTTGAATTTTGCTTTTTTAAATTTTGTTTTCTATTATTTTCTAAAGTTACTTTCAGCTTTTGCCATTCTGATTCAGGAAAAGTCCTAAGATAACGTTGAATAGAAATTGATAAAACGGCAGGATCAAAAAATGGAAACCCGTCAACTATATCCCTAAGTTCATTAGTTGTATCTAAAAATTTTTCCACCTGTTCATTAATTTGTTCATTTATATGGTTATCAATCATGAGAACAGGCACAGATTTATCTATAGCATCTTTTCGTTTCTGTTCTGTTTCTTGCTGATCTTCAACATCATCTGTGAAAGGAGCAGTAAATGTTTGTAAAGCAATATTATCAACTTTCATTCTTGGTTGGTTATATAAACCATGTCCCATTACACTTGTGAGTGATAAGATTGCCAATACCAAAATTATTGAAGAGCGTTTTTGATGTATCCATAGAAGAATAAATTTATCAATACCACGAGTTTTCTTAACTAATTTAACAGTTGATTGTTGTGTCTGTCTCTGTTTGCCTTGTTTTCCTTGATGACTATTTGCTGATAAATACAGAAGTAGATTTTTTAGAAAATTCCCATGCAGTTTATGCTGATACTTTCCTTTTCGGAATAGCACTTTATACTGCCGCTGCCATTGCCTTAGTTGCTGGCTCAAGGATTGCAAAAATCGCTGCGTTTTCATCTTTCCTTCCGCGAAATACCCCAAAGATGGCTGATGTCTCCGCCATGCTACCGCGAACGCCACTCTAGCTGGATAAAAAGTTAGGGAGTGATAGCAGTTCCCATTTGACCGTTAATTAACCTTTGTTGAATCAGATCATTTCAACGTCTACGGATAATATGAGGAGCAGCAAAGATAGTATATCCTGTGTCCACAAATTCGCCACAATTATCGCTCAAGTCATATACTCCAGACCACACCGCCATCATTGTATCGGCTAATGTTAACATTTGGGCAAAACTCTCAAGTCCCCAAGCCGGGGAGTTAGTGACTGACGGAGAAATTTGCCAATTTACAGGTATACCAACTGTACTGTTATACGCGCCTGATAATGCTCCAGCAATTGCACCTGTAATATTTTGATTGGCAAAATTGTGATTTTGATTAGCTCTTAATACGGTCAGGGGAAAGTCTTCTAATGTACTCCCAAAGCAGTAAAAAGCTAAACCAATATTGCTAATTAATTTTTCTGGACTACTCAATTCTCTTTGTGCTGTTTCTAGTCCCACCCCTTTTTTTAATAAATCATTGACTTTTATTAATTCTTGTGGTAATAAAGTTGATGTTTTATCTAAAAAACTCACTGTTTCCGAAATCAGGCTGTGGGGGTTAAGTTTTTCATTCAGGGATTGAGCGATCGCATATCCTATAATTAAACTAGCATCTCTGATCATCGGCTCATTTTGCCAATTGAATATCCTTTGCACGGCTAAAATATTTTCTCGCATTCTATCGGTATTGTCATGAAAAAAAATCGCCACTGGTAATGTAGCGAGAATTATTTGTCCCCAGAAATTAATATTTGTTTCTAATTCAATACCTGCTTGTTCTTGACGCTTTAACCAGTCATCTACATCTAACCTGCCCAAACTGATTAAACTTTCCGTCCCCAAAACCGCAATTTTACCCAATCTAAAACTATTCTGGCTAGATAAACCCTCTCCCAAGAAAGCTCCCAGAAAAGTTCCCCTAACCCGATTCACAAGAGAATAACGCATAATTTTTAATCGGTGATTGGTAATTGGTAATTGGTAATTACTTCTTCTTCCCTGTCACCTGTCACCTAATTACTGCCTTAAATGGTACACCAGTGCTTGTAAGCCTAACAAATAACTTTGAGCGCCAAAGCCACTGATTTGGCCAATTACCACTGGTGCGATATAAGAATGATGGCGGAAATCTTCCCGACGATAAATATTACTTAGATGTACTTCGACAGTAGGTAAATTAACGGCAGCGATCGCATCCCTCAAAGCTACACTAGTATGAGTGTAAGCCCCAGCATTAATGACAATCCCCTGATGCTTTCCTAATGCCCCGTGTATAGCATCTACTAAAACCCCTTCATGATTTGACTGCACGGGCAATATTTCGGCTTGTAGTTCCATTGCTTTAGACTCTAACAAGCGATTAATTTCTGCTAAAGTTAAAGAACCATAAATTCCCGGTTCTCTGAGTCCTAGCAAATTTAGATTTGGACCGTGCAGCACAAGAACACTTAAAGCTGGAAAATTCAACTCTCACACCTTCAATATTTTAGCGTCGTCGCCGAGAACGTTCATGTACAGGAATCGGAATCAGTTCCGGTTCGGGTTCAGCCTCTGGACCGAGCAGGCTATCAATTAACTTTCGCGCTAATTCTTTCAGCTTTTCCAGTACCTTTTCTATATAATCCATTAAACTGACGGCTCCTGAGATAGTACCTCAATTTTTTTTAACCGGGTCGCAGAAACTGGCGTATTATCACACCTTTAGACTACAAAAAGGTTGACACATTTCCATAAGTATGATATATGCTACTAGGAAATTCTAATTTTGTGTTCTCCCTTACTTATTAGATTATCACATCCTTAATTAGTAATGGGTAATTGGTGATAGGGAATAGAAGTTTGGGAGTCAGTTGTCAGTTGTCAGTTGTCAGTTGTCAGTAGGGGCGAAGCATTTGGAAGATAAATTATCGGTCATTGCCAAAAATAGTTCTCCAAATGCTTCGCCCGTACAGTTGTCAGTTGTTGGTTGTTGGGAGGAAGAAAACAGAAAAAATTTCCCCTGCTCCCTGCTCCCTACCCCTAACTTGCTGCGTCTTTCTTTTTTCCTCTAGTAGTAGTTGATTTAGTAGCAGTTGACTTAGTAGTTGATTTAGTGGTTTTGCGGGGAGATTTTGTAGATGCTTTGGCTGAAAGTAATTCAATAGCTGTAGATAGCGTGATATTTTCTACTGATTCACCTTCAGGAAGACTGGCATTAGTTTTCCCATGTTTAATGTAAGGACCATAGGGACCATCATAGATATTGACTGGTGACTCATCTTCTGGATGTGTACCCAACTCCCGTAAAGCTTCTTTAGACTTACTCTTAGCAGCAGCCCGTCCTTTTTTCGGTTCTGCCAATAATTCTAAAGCACGATTCAAGGAAATTGTCAAGACATCATCCGTAGATTTTAGAGAACGGTAATCTTTCCCCTCCTTCCCTTGGTCATGGACAACATAGGGGCCAAATCTTCCTAAACTAGCTTGGACTTTGCCACCAGTTTCGGGGTGAGTTCCCAAAGCACGGGGGAGAGATAATAAACCCACAGCCATATCTAAAGTGACGGTTTCCGGTGTCACACCTTTGAGTAAAGAAGCTTGTTTAGGCTTAGGATTTTCCTCAGTTTTATCGCCTAATTGAACGTATGGACCATAAGTACCAAGTTTGATATAAATTGGTTCTCCAGTTTCCGGGTGACGACCGAGTTGGTCAGGTCCGGAAATTTTTTGTTTGAGGAGGATTTCCACCTGTTTGGGGTTCAGGTCAGCCGGGGTGAGGTTTTTGGGGATAGAAGCGGTAATTACTTCCTCACCATTGGTAACTTCGATATAAGGACCATATTTACCAATGCGGACTTTAGCATCTAAATTTTCTAGTTCTACAGTTCTAGCTTTACTGGCATCAATTTCGGTTTCCCGTTCCTTCACCAAAGTTTCTAAACCTTGTTCACCAAGATAAAATTTCTTTAAGTAGGGTAGCCATTGAGCTTCACCCGTGGAAATTTCATCCAAGGTTTGCTCCATTTTAGAAGTAAAACTAGGGTCAACAATATCTGGAAAATGTTTTTCCAGTAAATCAGTCACAGCGAAAGCCGTGAAAGTGGGAATTAGGGCATTATTCACCAATTGGGCATAATCTTTATCAATGATTGTGCCAATAATGCTGGCGTAGGTACTAGGACGACCAATGCCTTCACTTTCCAAAGTTTTCACCAAAGTTGCTTCAGTATAACGGGCAGGAGGTTGGGTTTCGTGGCCTACCGCGTCCAATTCTTTACATTGAGGATGATCACCAACTTTCAGAGCAGGTAGAATTACTTCTTGGTCTTCTAAAGCGGCTTCAGGATCATCCGAACCTTCGACATAGGCGCGGAGGTAGCCAGGAAAATCTATGCGCTTACCAGAGGAACGAAAACCAGCGTCTTCAACTTGGATTTGCACAGTAACTTGAGTTTGGCGAGAGTCAGCCATTTGTGAGGCGACGGTGCGCTTCCAAATCAAATCATAAACAGCAAATTCTCGTCCAGCTAAACCTGTGTCTTGGGGTGTGCGGAAACTACTACCAGCGGGACGAATGGCTTCGTGAGCTTCTTGTGCGCCTTTAGACTTGGTCGTGTATTGTCTAGGTTGGGGACTAAGGTATTGTTTTCCATATTTTTGCTCCACACAAGCACGGGCAGCAGTAATCGCTTGGTCGGACAAATGTACCGAATCTGTCCGCATGTAGGTAATATACCCCTGCTCATACAAATTTTGAGCCACTCGCATCGTATCCCGTGCCGATAAGCGCAACTTGCGGTTAGATTCTTGTTGCAGTGTGGAAGTAGTGAACGGTGGCGCTGGTTTGCGGGTGACAGGACGTTCTTCCATATCCGCCACTGTCCAAGTTTTCCCTTCTAGGCGGGCTTTTAGGGCTTCGGCTTCTTCCTCGTTGAGTAATACAACATTACGCCCGGCGGTAATTCTGCCAGTGGTTGAGTCAAAATCGCTGCCTGTGGCAACTTTCGTACCGCCAAGAGTCACTAAAACCGCGCTAAAGGGACTTTTTTCCTGTTCTAGACTGGCTTTTAAATCCCAGTATGTGCCTTCATGGAAAGCCCGGCGTTGTCGTTCTTTAATTACTAATAAGCGTACTGCTACAGATTGCACTCGCCCAGCGGATAACCCCCAGGCAATTTTTTTCCACAGTAGCGGCGATAGGGTATATCCTACTAATCGGTCTAAAATTCTTCTGGTTTCTTGGGCGCGAACTACCTGCTCATCAATATTACGGCAGTCTTTCAAAGCTTTTTGAATAGCTTCCTTGGTAATTTCATGAAATACCATGCGCTTTGTCGGCACTTTGGGCTTGAGCAATTGGTATAAATGCCAACTAATACTTTCCCCCTCCCGGTCTTCGTCTGTGGCCAAAATCAGTTCAGTTACGCCTTTGAGGGCTTCTTTAAGCTGAGTGACAATTTTCTTTTTGTCTTTAGGAACGACATAAATCGGTTCAAAGTCGGCTTCTATATTGACCCCAAGCTGCGCCCATTTTTCCCCTTTGACGGCTGCGGGAATTTCACTAGCCGACTGGGGAAGGTCACGGACATGACCCATTGAAGCTTCTACTACATAGTCTTTTGGTAGGTAGTTGCGAATGGTACGAGCTTTTGTGGGAGATTCGACGATAACAAGAGTTGACATGGAAATTTAAAAAGAATAATAGCTATGCAGCTAAATAGTTAAGTTGGATTAATTTTTGCGAAATGTCAAGATGAAATATCACGCCTCAGCAGTGATTGTATACTTACACAAACTGCCCAATAGGGGTAAATCTTTCTCAACTTCAGGTACAGTGATCTTTTTGAGAATGCTAGAAGTAACCTTTGAGAGTCAATTGTCAGTTATTTCCATCTTTAACTTATCTAGTACATATTTGACGACTATAGTTTCTAAAATATCCCTGGAATTTAATAGTACAAGACTCACAGTTGTTAAAGGTTGGGGAAATAAATAATTTAAAATTAGCTTAATTTTTCTAATTTGCCATTTTTTTATAGATGCTGTGTCAAAATTAACTTATACAGGAAGAAATGCTAAAAATATATAAATTACACCTGCAAACTTGATTATAAGCGTCTTAATACCTGATGATATTCTTCGAGCCAGCAAAATGACGGAGGCTGAACTAAAATTAGAAGTCGCTATCATGCTTTATCAGCAAGGAAAAATTAGTAGCGGTAAAGTTCGTGCTTGGACTGAACTCACAGTAATTGAGTTTCAACATGAACTTGCTTTACGGGGACTTTGTATCAATTATGATGTAGAGGATTTTCAATCAGATGTGAAAACCCTAGAATCAATGGGGTGTCAAACTGTCAGCTAAATTCTGGGCAAACCTACCCTTTCCTACTCTTTTTTGGGTAGGTTTTCTCTTGCCATACGTTCTATGACATCACTGATACTTGATGCTTTTATATCTATTTGTTTTTGCTCAAGCCATTGAATAGCTGTTTGAGTCAAAGTCATTGTGAATCGTCTTTTTTCTTCTTAGCCGCATTAAAGGATTGGGCAAAACATCAGGGTAAATATCTTGGCCAACCTAAAATGCCCAGATATAAGCATAAAGAGCGTGGTAGAAATATTGTAATCTATCCAATAGATGCAATATCAAAACCAGCGTTAACTAAAGGTATTGTGAGACTATCTCAGTCTAATATCCAAATACCTACTATTGCTGGTAATGTAGATCAAGTAAGGATTGTACCTAAGCTAAACTATTATGTTATTGAAGTAGTTTACACAGTAGATGAGCCTGTTAAATCAACCGGTAAATACAGTGCTGGTATAGACCTTGGTCTAAATAATTTGATGGCTATAACTTCCAACCATTCCGGTATTAAACCGTTATTGATTAATGGTAGACCATTGAAAAGTATTAACCAATTCTTCAATAAAAGAGTAGCTAAAGCGCAATCAGTAGACCCAAACTTTATGAATGGGATAGAGGGATTGCAGTTTATCCCTGTAGTCTTAGGTCTTTGGTCTAAGATTGCAAACGTAGTTGTCTAGTATTGTCTATCCTTAGGTAGCTTTGTCCAGATTTCTATGAGCGGTTATTGTGATTATTGTCAGTGATACATCACCAATTACTAATTTAGCAGCAATCAATCAGCTAGACTTACTCCAAAAACTTTCCCCTGGGATTGTTATCCCTACAGCCGTTTATAATGAAATGGTCAAGGTAGGTAAAATCGTTCCTGGTGCTATAGAGGTAAAAACTTTACCTTGGATTCAAAAACAGGCTGTTGAAGATCCTCAAAGAGTAATCTTGATTCAGGAAACCCAAGAAAATATTGATTTGGGTGAAGCAGAAGCGATTGTTTTAGCTCTAGAACTCAAAGCTGATTTACTATTAATGGATGACTAAGATAATTTATGAACTACCGAAATTACATCACAATTGAACCAAATAAACGTAGTGGTAAGCCTTGTCTGCGTGGCTTGCGAATTACTGTTTATGAAGTGCTTGAATACCTAGCTTCTGATATGACAGAAGCAGAAATACTCGAAGATTTTCCCGATTTAACACGGGAAGATTTTAAAGCCTGCATTGCATATGCAGCGAACCGCGAACATCGTTTTATGACTGCATCAATATCAGCATGAAATTCTTTTTGACGAAAATCTATCTCCAAAGTTACCGCTCCGCTTGAACGACATTTTCCCAAATTCGCTACACGTTCGGGATGTTGAAACCCACATTCCGCACCCCCCGGTGTCACAATCGGTAATTTCGGACTTTTTAATATATTAAAGGATGATTTTTATACAAAAAGGTCGAAATTTTATGTGGCTATCGCTAATCCCAAATCCCCCAACGACCATTTTTCGTTGTGTGACAGTTTAGGGTGCGGAAGATGGGTTGAAATGAAATCAACTATTGATCCCATCGTTTGGGATTATGCTAAGTTGAACGATTTGATGATTGTCTCAAAAGATTCAGATATGCACGACCTCAGCCTAGTATTTGGGAATCCACCTAAGGTTATCTGGATTCGACTTGGCAACTGTTCGACTTCACAAGTTGAAAATTTATTGCGTCAGAATTTTGACACGATCAAATTATTCTACCAAGATAAGTATTTATCATTGCTTTCCTTATCATAAATCACTAACAGTTTTAATCAGGATTTTTTGTAAGATATTTGCGATCGCCTACAGCAAACCCTTCAACAGATAGACAATTGAAGCGATTCCTAGTAGTTTGTCAAGATAAAAATGATGGACTGTAGTGTGAGCGAGACGCTCACGCGGGCAAGACTTGTACTGAGCTTGTCGATAGCGCAGCGTGGCGTTAGCCATAGTATGCCCGCACTACCAAAAATCCGTCAAAATGTCTTTGACAGACTACTAGGTCGCGCTTCGCTATTGCCTAAAAATCAAAACTCACAGAAATAGCGATTCCTAGGTCGCGCTAGTTCTCTCCGGGACGTTTTGCGTAGCAAGATGCCGTAGGTTACGCTATCGCCTAACTCCTCAAATCGCCAATATAAGCCCCAATTTGTTTAAGTCCCTGCAAAACTTGGATACGTTCTGCTGTATTTTCAAGTAACCGATAAGTATGCGAACTGCTTGCAGCAGCGCTTCGCTATCGCGTATATTGAGGGACATCTTGGTGGCGATTGCATTTCAAAAACAATACTTCTCTGCCATTTGTCACCATTCCATAGCAACTTGACTGCAAATTAGGATCGCTCAACAAATAAGTAAGTGCTTGGGGAATTCCTGCGGTAACGTCCAGCCTTGCAGGTTTTGATTCGATTAAGTAGGTCGGCGGAAAAGTTTATAACTATGTAACGAAAAGTTAAGAAGAAGTATGTTCGTTAAATTTAATACGTTCTGTACTGTATTGTCCTTTTTCTCCCCTGGCTTTAACCCCATTCATTACGGCATAAGCAAGGTCTAACTCGTCCTCAAACATTTGTCCCGATAGTTCATCTTTTTTGAGATGCTGCCATTCCAATTCAATTGGATTCATTTCCGAGCAATATTTGGGCAGAAAGAAGATATATAAGTTCTGACTCTCCCATTTTGACCATAACTGTTGCACTTCCTTACATCGGTGTATTGGACCGTTATCCTGCACTATCACTCTTATTCGTCCGTTTTTTTCGGCTTCTTGCGCTTCTTGTTCCATCATTTGGATATAAGATTTGCGATTAACACCACCAATAACTAAACCGTAAACAAAGCTAACCTCATGTTGAATCAGCCCAATAATGCTTAATCTCCGTCCACGACGCTTTGTTTGTTCTAAATGTTTTTGCTCACCTCGCTGGTAATATGTATAACTTGGTTCGCTCCACATACAGAACCCTGATTCATCCAAATATTTCAAGTCTATTTCTCCAGCCGCCGCAGATAGTGTCAACATCTCTAAGTCTGCTTGCTTAATTTCTCTGTTTTTGGGGTCTTGTTTTCCTTTGTGACTCTTTCTAGCTCGTTTCCAAATGACCCCCTTTTTTTGAGTACCCGTCTTAATCTGTCGGGACTCAATTGAATTTGGCGTTCGCTTTCTAATTTTTGAGCTAATTGAACACTGTTATATGTTCGTGGTTCTTTTTTTAGGCATTCTTCCAAAAATACTATGTCTTCTTCACCATACTTTGGTTTACACCCTCGACCAGGTAGTTCCCAAAGTCCTTCTATACCCTGTTTTTCCCATTTATGTAAGATTTCTCTGATTGTTTGAGGAGTCCAGTCAAAATGAGCAGCTATTTTTTCTACATACCAACCATGTGAATTTAACCTAATTACCTCGGCTTTATCTTTGACTTTTTGCGGCAAATCCCTTGTTCTTAGGTTCAACAGGGTTTTATCTTGCTCACGAGTTAAAAATACCCTTAAACGAGCACCCATATTTTAATCACCTCACTAGATTTATTTTCCGTATTTACTTATCTTTACATAGTTTGGTTTCTTTGCGCCGACTTACTTACCAAAATCCAAAAACTATCTTGGATTACCAAAATATCAATTCTGCCTTGAACCGCTATAGCATTAGCTTCATCAGAAACTTCGATACTGGTACTTAAGTAAGTCGGCCCAATAAAATCGATATATGTTTAGTTTTGTAAAAACCGTGAAACACCCTATTTATAAGGTATTCGTTAATTTATATTTCGTTACATAGATTGATTTTTTAACGCCGACCTACTTACTTCTGCTTTTACCAAAAAAGGAAATTGATAGAAACCAGCCAAATCTAGCAATGGCGACACCACGACAAGCTTAACAATTTCTTCAAGGGGCGCTTCTTCTTGACTGAGATAGTTATAGTTGCGAGTGAGGCGATCTAGTCCTTGTAGTTCCGCTTCCGTTAGTGTTGGTGAATTATTTAACCATTCATCAAAAAAGCGATACCTCCGGTCAGCGCTTCGCTATCGCTAGTGTCGAGTCTCAAGCCAAAGGTTTGACGGAGATTGCTAAGGGTAAGGCTACTAGCATTTGTAATCACAGTTAAATCCTTGTAGTATTTACATGAATTTTGGAAGTTTAGAAATTTGATTTGGGTTCTAATACTTAATATACGATACATACGAGGAAAAGAGCGATTCCTAGGTCGCGCTAGTACAACACGGCATAAATAAACCAACCATTCTAAATCGTTAAAAAGCCTATACTGTCTTCGTTTTGACTTTTGACTTTTGACTTCCGCCCTGCGGTACTAGTTCCCCCCGGGACGCAATGCGTTCGCTATCGCCCTATGAGGAAACTATTTGATAACTACTTAACCTTGAATTTTTTGAGCTATAGTATTGTCATACAGAGTTATGACAAGCAAAAATATGAGAGTTAATGCAAGGCTCGATAGCGATCGCGCTAGTAAGTTTAATTACATTCGCCAGCGGACAAATCAAGGTGTGTCTGACATTATGAAAGTGGCGATCGATCTTTATTATGAAAAATTACATCAAGAATCCCCTGTAAAACCTTTGCAACGTCTTAGAGAATCAGGGCTGATTGGTTGTGCTGAAGGGGACTCTGATTTGGCGGTTAATTACAAGCAATATCTCACTGAAAGTCTTAACGAAAAATATGGTAATCGTTGATTCTGGCTTTTGGATAGCACTAATCAATCGCCGTGATGATTATCATGTTCTCGCTCAAGAAGTTTTAGATACGATTGATGAGCCTCTGGTGACAACATGGTGTGTGATTACGGAAGTTTGTCATATTCTCTTAAAACGTACAGACACAAATGCTCAACAGACGTTTATTCATAGCTTAGAAATTGGTGCTTTTGAGATTTTTGATCTCAAGGTTCAAGATGGGAAAAGAATCAGTGAATTGATGAATCAATATAGTTCCCTGCCAATGGATTTAGTGGACGCTTCATTGATTATTCTTGCCGAACATTTGGGGCATGGGCGGATTCTATCTGTTGATTTTCGGGACTTTAATACTTACCGCTGGAAAAATCGGCATCCTTTTGAGAATTTGATGTCTATTAACTAAAAATCACGACTCACAGTAATAGCGATCGCCAAGCAAAACTTCGATTTTGATCATATTGCATTATATTGTTATTTGACAGAAATATCTACATCCAAATAGCTTGAGCAACAGTACTACGAATCCTCTTTAAAGTTCCCTCCCCTATTTCACCCAATCTTAATAAAGCATCATCGCTAGCTTCTGCTAATTCAGCAACAGTATTATAGTTGGCAGATTTGAGGATGTTAACTTTATGTTCTGTGAGTCCATAAGGATAAGTCTTAGATTTTTTTAGGACGCTAATATCACTATTTAAAATTAGCATTTCCCCGCACCCAAGTAATTCTGGTAGTGGAATCCTAAACAATTCACTTCCCTTGTGCAACTCTAAAGGTTCATTTTTCTCATTTTTCTCATTTAACCATTCAATGTAAATTTGATTAGTAACTTTAGCTCCAGGAATTTTTTCCAATAAAGTGCAAAGATTTAAACTATATCTTGTTCCTCTTCCTTTTGATTTCATTGCTCGTGAAACATCTCGAATTGAAATAAATCCAGTATATTCTAGTATTTCTAATGGCTTTGATAAACGTTGTACGATCTCTTTTAAAATGAGTACATTCTGTTTTTTTTGTCCGCCCGCCTCTTTAAATATCGACTCCGCAATCGAAGTTGCAGGATCAATCATTGGGGCGTAAATACCAAGTTTTGGCTTAAGCTCATCAATCAACGGCCAATAGTAATTACTCGCAATGTCTATCAGCGTCTTGGTAATATCAGCTAAACTAATTTTGTTGTCTTTACAGTTAGCTGAAAGACTATTCCACGCAAATAAGAATCCCCTCATATTTCCAAGTACAGCCCGCCCCATAAATCCAGCAACTTTTTCTAAAGTCAGTTGACCAGAGAAAGACTCTTCGGGAAGCTGATGTAAGAACCTTTTTCTAACAATCTCAGCAAAGTTCTTGTTATATCCCTCTAGCTCGTCATTTCTTGAAACATCGATCACAGTAGCGTCATTGTAGACATCGAATCTTGTACCAAATTTAGTAACTCCAGGGTAAATAGCTGCTTTACACGATATTGTACTATTCGATAAAGTCCGAAACATATCAAAAAACTCATGAAGTGGTGCTTCCCGACCAATATGAGCTGCATCATCAAATAAAATAACAATTCTTTTCCCAGACGCACTTGATAAACCAGATAACTCTTTCTGAAGTGATGTTATGTTTGGTAAAGCCTCAAACTCAAATGGATTTTCTGATTTGATAATTGTCTCCTTTACGGCATCAATTATTAACTGGCACAACGTTTTTTCATATTTCTCACCTTCACTTCTAAGTAGTTCAAGATGACGGAGGCTGATATATATCCCGAATGCAGCACTTGTCTTGTTTTCAGGATACATTTTTCTTGATGCTTCTATCATTAGTGCGCTTTTACCACTGCCGCGTGCGCCTTTTAATAGAACTGGACCATGAGCAATCAAATTAGAAATAAAACGCTGCTCTTGTTTTGAGAAAGAATGGAATTGAGCAAACTCTTCAGCCGAACAATCTTCTGCGGCTAAGATCAGTAGTGACGTATACTCAGAACTATCATTAACCATTAGAAAACTCCCATTTCTTGAATTTCTTTGTAAGCGGTGATCGCATCTGACATATTGAGTTTATTGAAAGTGTGACTAACCACATTAACAAATAGACCAAGTGTAGCGATATTACAAACAGTTTTTTCCATTAGAAATCTGGTAGTCGCTAGATCTAAAGCAGAACTTAAAGGGATTACCGTTTCATGATGTATTCCTTTAGAAAGTTCAGAGTATAGGCTTGAAAAATCTTGAAGAGTTTCATTGTAGAACTTTTCAAACTCTTTCATTTTAAGACGCGCAATCCAATCGTCGCCACTGACATCTGCGATGGAATCCATTAGTTTATTAAAATTAGGAGACCATATCAATTTTTTGTAGTAATCTCCGAGCAATGCTCTAGTAGGGCTTTGTAACGATTTATTAGCCCAAAGATCAGGAACTTTCTCCGCTAAAACATCACCTTGCCAATGAATAGAAGACTTATTCGGTTTGTCTTTAGAATAATCAGGCTGGTTCTGGTGTTCTCTAATTACCAGAACTCTAAAAGGATCTAGTCTAGCAATCATGGCTGTACATCCCAATTCAAGTATACTTCTCCCTAAAAATGGGGCAAATAGTGAGATTTGGTTAGGACTTGGTGATTCTTGTGTTAAAAGTGCTACAAGCTCTTCAACAACATTATCAATTGAAGTAGATAAATGACTTAGTATTTCATTAACAGATTCTCCATCAGACACCAAGTCTCCACAGAGTAACTTTGCTAATGCTGACTGTGTATTTGCAGTCATTGTAGTTTGCTATACATAAATTTATGATAATAATCAGTAAACAGGAACGAAGTAAGGTTTTTATTCACCAACAAACAGTTTGACAGTTAAAATAGTATCATAAATTTTAGTAAGCTCACTTTAGTATACTAAATTTAGGCATTAGCTAACTCTTTCATAGGTGCAGAAAGAGCTTCTTCTAAGGAGGCGCGTCCTAGAGGCAGAGTATTTCTCGTTAATTATAATGCGAGAGAAGTCAACGATGCAGTTATTGGCGATCGCAAAGACCAATAACTATTAAGCGATCGCCCAAAAATCACAACTCACAGGAATAGCGATCGCCCCTCCAATCTCATTCCCACGAAAAGCGATCGCCCTTTATCATCTGCAAAACCGCGATCACTGAAATAGAGAATTTTGAAAATGTAAACATTTTTTATACTTTCCTTTCTTGGATTGTTAGGGGTGTTATTGTCTAGTAGCAAAATAATAGTAATCTTCATTATGACTATCTCTCCGACCCCTTCAGCCAGCCCTGCAACTAACCAGGGTCAGTCCACAGCCCAGACTACTCAAGAAGGGATTGTATCGAACGAAAAAATTGATGCTCGAAATAGGGAGAATATTGCCTTCGGGGTTCTTATTGCTTCGATAGTAGCAATATTACTTGTCTCAGCCACGGCAATTTTTAGTACGACAGATGCTAAAGAAAGGTCGCTGGTCTCACAACGGGTAATGGATTCAACGCTACCTTTATACGGAACTTGGGTAGGCACGATTCTGGCATTTTATTTTTCGCGCAATGCCTTTGAGGCCGCTTCAAGTACTACTGATCGAAATGCGACTGTATTTCAGCAAGTCAGAAGTGATTTAGTTTCGGCCGCGCCGCCAGACAATAAGCTCGCAAACATTTCACTAAAGTCTCTCGCCAACGGTCTTGTCTTCTCTCAGGATAATCTCAACAACCCATTAGAAGACGTTTTGAAGGATCTAAATTCTAAGAATCGATATAGAACAATTGTAGTTGATAAAACGACAAAAAATTACGTCAATTTAGTCTATAAAGTTAATGTATCAGCTTTTTTAGAACAACGTCAATCAGGTACAACACCACAGCCAACCCTACAAAATTACCTTGATTGGCGAAAGGAGCAGGGAAAACAATGTCAGCCAATAGTGGTATTTTTGCCAGAGACTGCAACCTTAGCTGATGCCGATGCCAAGATGAAAGAAACATTAGGGTGTAGAGATGTCATTGTTACTGCTGATGGTCAAAAGACAAGTCCAGTGGTGGCTTATGTTACTGATAATGATATCAATGAATACAAGTAATTGCCTCATAAAACACCAATTTTTGTGATTAAATACTTGATACTTGCCTATCTTTTTTCTTTATTAATGCGATCGCCTAGAAATCACGACTCACAGTACTAGCGAAGCGATCGCTTTGAGGATATAGATTCTTGATTAAGTCAATTCAGGCAAAAGATGCAGCCATTCAAGCCCTAAATGGTTCTAAATGAAGGCAAAGTGCGTTATAAAGGTTAATAAACATTGACAACAAGATAAAAAAGGTAGTTATTCAGAAGGTGATGCTTAGGATCGTGGATCAAATAACCTGTAATTTTCGGTTATTGTTTTGGTGTAGGACAAGAAACCTAAAACAAAGTTTGATATCTTATTAAATCCAAGATCCTTACTCTCTACGGTGTTAACTCTTTCCCGAAAATCGCCCTACACTGAACAGTTCAGTTATGTACTCGACTGTTTATTTTGAGTTATTGCGGTACATTTACTGATAGCTAAAATTAAATATACGAATTTCCAACTGTTAAAGATAGAAAGATCAATGCAATTTTAGTCAAGAAGTATAGATAGAATAAACTTGTGTTATCCCTAATGTTTAATCGCTAAAACCTATACATCTCATGGATTTTGCTAATTTTGCATCCCAGTTAAATGCTGGAACGATTTTACCAGAGGGAATCGTCATGATTACCCTCTTGGGGGTTTTGATTGTTGATTTGATTTTGGGACGGACATCTGCGCGCTGGATTGCATATCTAGCTACCCTCGGTTTAACAGCCGCGATTATTGCTCTATACTTCCAATGGGATACTACTACCCCCATTGCCTTTACTGGTAGCTTTAATGGTGATGACCTGAGTATTGTCTTTCGGGGGATTATCGCCCTGTCAGCAATGTCAACAATATTGATGTCAATTCGCTATGTTGAACAAAGTGGTACGCCTTTAGCCGAATTTATTGCCATTTTGATGACTGCGACTTTGGGAGGAATGTTTTTATCCGGCGCTAATGAGTTGGTGATGATTTTCATCTCTTTAGAAGCCTTGAGTATTTCCTCTTATTTGTTGACAGGTTATACAAAACGTGACCCTCGTTCCAATGAAGCAGCGTTGAAATACCTGTTAATTGGTGCTTCCAGTACAGCGGTGTTTTTGTACGGTGTCTCCCTGCTGTATGGGTTATCCGGTGGACAAACAGAACTAACTGCGATCGCCAATGGTATCGCCACAGCAAATGTTGGTCAATCCCTGGGTTTAGTAATTGCTCTGGTTTTCGTAATTGCGGGTATTGGCTTCAAGATTTCCGCTGCACCCTTCCACCAATGGACACCAGACGTTTATGAAGGCGCACCCACCCCAGTTATTGCCTTTTTATCCGTCGGTTCTAAAGCCGCAGGATTTGCCCTGGCTATCCGTCTCTTAACCACCGTTTTCCCAATTGTGGCAGATGAGTGGAGATTTGTTTTCACCGCCCTTGCAGTGCTGAGTATGGTGTTGGGTAACGTTGTCGCCCTAGCCCAAACTAGCATGAAACGGATGTTAGCTTATTCATCTATTGCCCAAGCTGGGTTTGTGATGATTGGCTTAATTGCGGGAACTGATGCCGGCTATTCCAGTATGATTTTCTATCTACTGGTATACCTGTTTATGAACCTCTGCGGCTTTACCTGTGTGGTATTGTTCTCACTGCGAACAGGAACAGACCAAATTTCTGAATACTCCGGTTTGTATCAAAAAGACCCACTTTTAACACTGGGCTTGAGTATCTCCCTGTTATCATTGGGTGGTATTCCCCCATTAGCCGGATTTTTCGGGAAGATTTACCTATTTTGGGCAGGTTGGCAAGCTGGTCTTTACTGGTTAGTTTTACTTGGTTTAGTTACCAGTGTGGTTTCCATCTATTACTACATTCGCGTAGTTAAGATGATGGTAGTCAAAGAACCCCAAGAAATGTCCGACGTGGTGAAGAATTATCCCCAAGTGCGTTGGGATTTACCAGGACTTAGACCCTTACAAGTGGGTTTGATAGTAACTTTAATAGCTACTACTATCTCTGGAATTTTATCCAATCCCTTGTTTACTTTGGCTAATAATTCTGTCACTAACACTCCCATGTTACAAGCAGCAAAAGTTGCGAGTACACAAGTTAGTGTGATTACAAATAAGGAGTTACAGGAATTGTAAGTTATTCCTAAATAATCGGTAATGGGTAATTGGTAATGAAGCTGAATCTTCAATATTCAATTACCCATTTTTATGATTAAACAGCAATAATACTAAACTTATGTTAAACTTCACAGAATCATGAAATTCATTAATTCATCCGTCTTTATCTGCGTTTATCTGCGTTTATCTGCGTTTATCTGCGGTTAATAATTCTTGAAATTTGATTCTATACAGCTTCATTTTACAGCACTTCCCGGTGTTATGAGGTACATATCTAGCGGGCAAGATGCCCGCACTACAAAAGTTTCATGATTCAACTTTGTACCTCATAAGAGCGGAAACCGCTGTAATTGCATATTTGATGGGAATAATATAAGTTGTCAAAAATTGATACTGATACTAAGTAAGAAATATCCTAACTTGTCGCATAGACATAGGACTTGACACTTACAAGTATTTATGTAAAACTCTTTCGTGTATAGTCTTTAACTAAAAAGTGTTACAAGTTGTGACACATCCTATTGCCTTCAAACATCATTTTAATATCAATAATTAATTAAATCCATGAATACCATACTCAACTCTGCCCTGACGCTGACATACAATCAACTGAGCGACTTTTCAGGTTTAGACAATTTCTGGCAGGTTTTCGATACCGCTTTTGGTACACAATACAACCGCAGCGGTGCGGAAATTCTGCGTTTACAGTGGCTATCTGGTGATTTTAGTCAAGTTCCCCAAATTGAAATTCTTGATAGTAGCATTCTTGTCGGTGCTAACGGGGCTTATGCTAGTAGTACAAATAAGATTTATCTGTCAAATAGCTTTTTAGCAAATGCTACAACAGAAGCCATTAGTGCAGTTCTGTTAGAAGAAATTGGGCATTTTGTTGATGCTCAAATCAATCAAACCGATAGTGCTGGTGATGAAGGGGCAATTTTTGCCACATTAGTACAGGGTTATAGTTTGAATGCTCAGTCATTAACAAATTTAAGAGCAGAAAATGACTACGCAACTATTACCGTGAATGGGGAAGAACTGATAGTCGAGCAAAGTACAGTCAGTACAACGGATTTAAATACAGTTACTGCGACACAACTTGTTAACACTTTACTGGGATCTGGTATTACAGCCAGCAATATAACTTTTACAGGTGCGAATGTTGCTGGGGGTGTTTTTAGTGGAGGAATAGGAGCAGGTATAGGCATAGAGAACGGTATTATTCTTAGCACTGGAAATATTGCTTTTGCCCAAGGTCCAAACAACTCAACTGGTCGAGGCTTGGATAATGATAGACCAGGTGACAGTAATCTGGATGCCATAGTCAGTCCTCTTACCACAAATGATGCAGCAGTATTAGAGTTTGACTTTATTCCATCTACTACCACTCTGAGTTTCTCCTATGTATTTGCCTCTGAAGAATATTATGAGTATGTAAATTCATCGTATAACGATGTTTTTGCCTTTTACTTAAATGGTCAAAACATTGCCCTGATACCTGGGACAACAACTCCTGTTTCTATCGATACTGTCAACGCTGGTGATTCATCTACACCATTAGCAGGAACGAATTCGTCATTTTTCATTCCCAACTATGGAACTACTTATAATACGCAGTTCGATGGTTTTACTACTGTATTAAGTGCGAATGCAACAGGTCTTGTTCCAGGTGTTACTAATAATATAAAGCTGGCGATCGCAGATACCAGTGACTCTATTCTGGATTCAGCAGTGTTTATTCAAGCAGGGAGTTTTGGAAATTCTACTATTGTCACTGTCGCAGCTACAGATAGTGATGCTGGAGAAGGAACAACAGCTAATACTGGTGTATTTACAATCACTCGCACAGGAAGCACAACCAACGCTCTCACCGTCAATTACACAATTTCGGGAACTGCATCTAGCGCCGACTACAATAGCATTGCTTCTACGGTAATTATTCCTGCTGGTCAGGCTTCAACCACCGTTACCGTGACTCCAGTTAACGATACTCTAGTAGAAGGAAATGAGACTGTAATCCTTTCATTAATTGATACTGCGGATTACGATTTGGGAACAGCGAATAGCGCAACAGTGATCATTGCTGATGATGAGGCTAATAATACCATTATTAATCTTGCTGTTGCTCCTGCCAGTGTCATTGAAGATGGGGCAACTAATCTAGTTTATACTTTCACTCGTCAGGGGGCTACAACGAGTCCTTTAATCGTTAACTATAATGTTGGCGGATCTGCCACATTCAATACAGACTATACCCAAACGGGGGCAGCCAGCTTTGGTTCTACAACAGGAACAATTACCTTTGCGACAGGAGCAAGTACAGCCACTCTAACCATTGCTCCTAAAGCAGATACCAACCTTGAAGGTAATGAAACTGTTGCTTTAACACTAGCTTCTGGCACAAATTACACTATCGGTACAGCCACCACTGTCACAGGTACAATTATTGATGATGACACTCCTGTTATTGCTTTAAGTCTTAATCCCACTACTGTGGCAGAAGACGGAACACCAAATTTAGTTTACACTTTCACTAGAAGTGGAAATACTTCTACAGCCTTAACTGTAAACTATGGAGTATCTGGTACAGCTACACTTAACACTGACTATGTTCAAACCGGAGCAGCAACCTTTACAAGCACAGCCGGAAGCATTACCTTTGCTGCGGGTGCAAGTACGGCAAATTTAACCATAGACCCCACAGCAGATACCACCGTTGAAAGTGATGAAACCGTTGCTTTAACCTTAGCTCCCAGTGCTGGTTACACCATTGTGACAACCGCAGCCGTTACCGGAACTATTACTAATGATGATGTTTTTACTCCAATTGAATCAGCAGGTAATACAAAATTAGTTAAAGATACAGCCAATAAATACTTTACCCAAGTTGGAACAAATACACCAATTGCTATCAAAAATGGTGGACAACAAATCTACCAAGATATCTACGGTTCAGGATGGCAAACGATAGCCGCAGAAACCGTGAATGGAGTTAATCAAGTTCTCTGGAAAAATATTACTGGAAACTATCTGCATATTTGGCGTTTAGATAGTAACTGGAATTGGGTTTCTTCTGAAGGACAATTTGGATTAAATTCGGCTGATGCTTTCACTCAAGAAACTAACTTTGGTATAGATACCAATGGTGATGGTATTATTGGCAATCCTTACGGCTTAATTGAATCAGCAGGTAATACTAAAGTAGTCAAAGATCCCACCAACAAATACTTTACCCAAATCGGAACAAATAACCCAACTGCTATTAAAAATGGTGGACAACAAATCTACCAAGATATCTACGGTTCAGGATGGCAAACGATAGCCGCAGAAACCGTGAATGGAGTTAATCAAGTTCTCTGGAAAAATATTACTGGAAACTATCTGCATATTTGGCGTTTAGATAGTAACTGGAATTGGGTTTCTTCTGAAGGACAATTTGGATTAAATTCGGCTGATGCTTTCACTCAAGAAACTAACTTTGGTATAGATACCAATGGTGATGGTATTATTGGCAATCCTTACGGCTTAATTGAATCAGCAGGTAATACTAAAGTAGTCAAAGATCCCACCAACAAATACTTTACCCAAATCGGAACAAATAACCCAACTGCTATTAAAAATGGTGGACAACAAATCTACCAAGATATCTACGGTTCAGGATGGCAAACGATAGCCGCAGAAACCGTGAATGGAGTTAATCAAGTTCTCTGGAAAAATATTACTGGAAACTATCTGCATATTTGGCATTTAGATAGTAACTGGAATTGGGTTTCTTCTGAAGGACAATTTGGATTAAATTCGGCTGATGCTTTCACCCAGGAAACTAATTTTGGCATAGATGCTAATAGTGATGGCGTTATTGGTAATCCTGCCAGCAATCCTTACATTCTCATTGAAGCAGCAGGTAATACTAAACTAGTTAAAGATCCAACAAACAAATACTTTTCCCAAATCGGAACAAATAACCCAACTGCCATCAAAAATGGTGGACAACAAATCTACCAAGATATCTACGGTTCAGGATGGCAAACGATAGCCGCAGAAACGGTTAATGGAGATAATCAAGTTCTCTGGAAAAATACTGCTGGAAACTTTTTGCATATCTGGCATTTAGATAATAACTGGAATTGGGTTTCTTCTGAGGGAAATTGGGGATTAAATTCTGCTGATGCTTTCACTCAAGAAACTAATTTCGGCATAGATGCTAATGCTGATGGTATTATTGGCAATCCTTATACCTCAATTGAATCAACCGGCAATACTAAACTGGTCAAAGATACAGCTAATAAATACTTTGTCCAAGTGGGAACAGCCACCCCAATTGCTATTCAAAATAGTGGAGTCCAAATCTTCCCAGATATCTATCCAGGATGGCAAACTTTAGCAGTGGAAACTGTGAATGGAGATAACCAAGTTCTTTGGAAAAATACTGCTGGAAACTACTTGCATATTTGGCATTTGGATAATAGCTGGAATCGCGTTTCTTCCGAAGGACAATTTGCATTAAATTCGGCTGATGCTTTCACTCAAGAAACTAATTTCGGCATAGATGCCAATGGTGATGGTATTATTGGCAATCCTTACATTGCTATCGTTTAACTTAGAGGTTGTTTGAAAAGTATTAGATGAAACCGATAATCTCCAGAAACCTAACCCCCCTTCCCCCCTTCCCTACAAGGGAATGGGGGTTTCAAAGCCTCTCCCCGCGTCGGGGAGAGGTTTGGAGAGGGGTTTATTTATACATTAAAAACTTTTCAAACATCCTCTTAGAAGCTAGAAGCCTCTCATTTCCTTATCGGGCAGGTGAGGGGCTTCTACTTTTTTAAGCTAAAATTCAGATATAGCAGAATTTAGCTCAAACCCTACTTTCTGTACATAAATCAGTTTTGATGTTGTCGCAGAACGTTGTCGAAAAATAAGACAATTTTGCCCAGATTTAACAGAGCTTTCATTGTCTTTTGCAAGTTGAGTTGTATTTTGAATGTGCCATGACAGGCTTGCGATAAAACTGATCGCAAAGAGTACAGATCGAAATCTCATCCTGAGTATCTCGCTCCTAAACTCAATGCTGATAATAGCTTTTTCAAGTTCGAGGTGACTATTCTTGTTATTAATACTAAGTATTTCAGATGACAAGAATTATTACCAAATACAAAACTACTTAATTTTCTGTTTAGATGGCTGGTTGCCCACTGCTTTTAAGAATTCTCTCGCTATATCCAAAATTTATGTAGATTGGGGAAGAGTATTTTCTAACACAAATTCTCAAAATGCAAGTGTTGGATGAAACTTTTACTGACGTTTTGATCAATTTGCACCATAGTTGTCTAAACTACACATTTTTGGACTTTCTCCTCCCCTATTCCCTATTCGCTACTATTTGACACTCTCAGCCCTAAAGGGACTGAGATTCTACTGACAGAATAGATTTAGGTAAAACCCAAACCCTAATTCTCGCTGCGTTCGTCAAACAACGCCTACCCAGTAAGCTTAGGTCTATGCCTAAATTGCTGGCTACTTTTTGCAGAATGTTGGCCGCGCCATTTAAATCTGCATTTATTAATGAACCATTACCAGATTTGTACAAACCACGCTTAACACGCTTTCCAGATGCTTTCCACCCGTCTGGTTTTGGGCTTCGCCCCGCTTCGCTAACACCAAACTTAGGTAGGGAGTCTCCATCTAGAAAACTAGCTTTTGATGTGTATGCTTCTTCGGTTTCTTGAAATCTAATACCGTGTAAATCACAAAGTTGCATTAGCCGGGTTTTGAGTTTACCTAACGGCATTTGGACAAACTTTTGATTATTAATTCTCCCCATATTAGCGTTAGATTTAAACCCATCATTCCAGCCAATAACTAATGTACCAATGCCGTATTTTAAGCAATGATCAATAATTAGTTTTGCAGCTTTATTAATGCCGTCACGCATTTGGTGGTTGCGTTTACGGGTCACACGGTCTAACCAATTATCCCAATAAGCCTCCGGTTTTCCGTCCTTGCGGGTAGATACTTTCTTGTTCCATAATTGATTCATTGCCTTCATCGCACGGGCATCAATCAATAGTGAATTACCCAATGTATCAACACAAGCAGCTAAATTATCAGCCGTTCCCAAGTCAATAGACAGAGCTTGATTGATGTCTAAAACGTGGTTTTGCTTCTCGACTTCATAAGACATTTCCAGATAAAAAGCCCCGTTCTTAGGTAGGATGGTGAACTCTTTAACCTTTGATATATCTATGTTTAACGGCATTGGTAGGAAAAATTCAGAAATTCCAAACCATCTTTTTACAGTTAGTCCTAACGAAAATCTAAGTTGTCCATTAATTAGAGTTGGTCTTTGTCCACCGCTATTAGGATAGGCAACTTTGAAAAGTTTAGAACCTGTTAGATAGCCGGGAGCTTTCGGTTTAAAAGGTAATTGTCCGTTAAGGAATAAAGAACGTAATCCTTTGAAAGATTTAAAAGCCTCAATCACAGACAATAAAGTTTGTTGTGCCGGTGTAGATGGCATTGATTGAGCGATCATAGTTTTAGCCACTGAAGGTTCATAAGCTAAATCAAACTTACCCGTTAAAAGTTTTCCAGTTTTAAAAAATGTTTGTCTAGCAAAATAAACACCACTGTTATAGAGCTTACCCGACTGTTGACAAAGATATTCTAAAATTGCCTTCATCTCATGATCGGGAGACAACAAAACCTGTTGTACCCCCATGAACTTCTGAACTTTAGGCATTGTTCGGGCTGCAATGTTATGATATTATTATCATAGCATACTAATATTCAATTGTCATCATGTCTAGGAAAAAAGGTACTGTTATTTATTTGTCGGAAGAAGACAAGGCAAAGCTAGAAAAGATTGCCGCAAACTGGGGGGTATCTCAGTCATCGGCTACACAAAGACTGATTAGAGAATACAAACTAGATTAGGAAGGACACAGCGGTTAAAACCGCCCGCGTCGCTTCCCTCTCAGGTCTAAAGACGCTGAGTTTCCCACCTACCGTGAGGTCTTATGAATTCTCCACAACAAGTTGATATCAAGTCAGAAATTATGACTATGCCTAGCTGGTTGCGTCGCCCTCTTGGCAAAGCTAGTGAAATCTCTACTGTCCAACGTATCATTAAGCAACGACAAATCCACACAATTTGTGAAGAAGGGCGTTGTCCAAATCGGGGTGAATGCTACGCCCAAAAAACAGCAACTTTTTTATTAATGGGTCCAACTTGCACTCGCGCCTGTGCTTTTTGTCAAGTAGATAAAGGTCATGCCCCAATGGCTTTGGATGAACAAGAACC
Organism: Dolichospermum sp. UHCC 0315A; assembly: GCF_008121535.1. GTDB lineage: Bacteria > Cyanobacteriota > Cyanobacteriia > Cyanobacteriales > Nostocaceae > Dolichospermum > Dolichospermum lemmermannii. Next base: position 4,141,739 of record NZ_CP043056.1, on the reverse strand, counting down.
CCAAAAGGTGGCAGAATCAGTACAACTTTTAGGGTTGCGGTATGTGGTATTAACTTCTGTAGCTCGTGATGACTTAGCTGACGGCGGAGCAGGTCATTTTGTCAAAACAATGGAAACTATCCGCCACCTGAACCCTGAAACTCAAATTGAAGTCCTGACATCAGATTTTTGGGGTAGTGGGGGTGCAGAAGTTCAACGTCACAGCCTAGCGATGATTATTCAGGCTCAACCAGCTTGTTTTAACCATAATGTTGAAACAGTCCGCAGGTTAACCCCAACCGTGCGCCGAGGGGCAAAATATGACCGCTCTTTGGCTGTATTAGCGACAGTTAAAGAATTGAATCATCAGATTCCCACAAAGTCAGGTGTGATGGTGGGACATGGAGAAACAATAGAGGAATTAATTGAGACAATGGCGGATTTACGATCTGTAAAATGCGATCGCCTCACCATTGGCCAGTATATGCGCCCTTCTTTAGACCATCTACCCGTCCGAAAATATTGGACTCCAGCCGAATTTACCGAACTGGGCAATATAGCCAAGGAAATGGGATTTAATCACGTCCGTTCCGGTCCCCTGGTTCGTAGTTCCTATCACGCTGGAGAGGAATGAGGTTGTAGGGGGCAGGGGGCAGAAGAAAATTGTCCACTGACAACGGACAACGGACAACTGACCACTGACAACTGACCAACCTTACAAAAATATTTTTAACAGTTTTGCGTAATTCCCCACCCTCAATGTACTCCTAGTGTGGGGATGTAAGCAAGTCAAAAACGAAACGTTCTTAAAATGTTTTTTATTGCAAGTAAAAGAATTTTGAGGACAGTTGAGTTTTTGACAAAATATTAGCATTGGTTCGCAAGTAAATTATCTATTATCTGACGCAACCATTCACCATAACTTTGACTTGGGTCTTTTATTGCCGATATCCTTTCAGCAACTTCTTTATCTATCGTTAGCCCAATCCGAATTTTACTCTTTCTATATCTAGCATTATACTTGTTAACTTTGTCTTTGTTTCTCTGTTGCCATTCAGTTTGTGTTCTTGGTTTTTTCATGAGTTGACATATCTATGTAGATAGATATATAATAGTATTTGAAGTAAACAGAAACAAGAGGTAAAAACATCAATGGCGTTACGGAGAGCGACTTTCCGACTATATCCTAATAAACAAGTCAGTGAAATGTTGCACTACCACCGCCAACTTCATAAAGATTTGTATAATGCTGCTGTATCTAACCGCATTACTTCATACAAAAAGTTTGGTAAATCTGTTTCTTACTTTGAACAACAGAACTGTTTACCGGATTTCAAAGAAGTCTGGATAGAATATAAAGAAATAAATTCCCAGGCATTACAAGCCACCTTAAAACGGGTTGATTTTGCTTTTCAAAGGTTTTTCAAGGGACTAGCAAAGTATCCTAGATTCAAATCGCCTCGCCATTATTCCGGTTGGACTTACCCATCTTTTACGGGTTGGAAAGTACATAGCACAGGGGATAACGGCTATTTAGAATTATCAAAGATTGGTCAAATCCAAATGCGCGGTAAGGCTAGACTTTGGGGGCATCCTAAAGCTTTAGATATCGTTAACCGCAATGGTAAATGGTATGCTTCCATCGTCTTAGAAATTGATGATATTTTGTTAAAGAATAGCCGCAAAACTGATAATGGTGTTATGGCAATTGATTTAGGTTGTAATGATGCAATTGCTTGGACAAATGGTGAAGAAAATGGTTTAGTGGCTGCACCTCGGTTTTTCCGAAAAGCAGAACAAAAAAATCAAGAGTTGGGTAAATCAAAACGTCGAAAACGTTCTCCCAATTTCAAAAAGAAAGTTAAGGCTTCTAGAAGGTGGAAGAAAGTTCAGAAGTTAGTTAGTAAACTTTCGAGAAAAGTTGCTAACCAAAGACAGAACTTTGTTCACCAAGAAACTACACGAATAATCAGCGGTAATAGCACGGTAGTTACTGAAAAATTAGAAGTCAAAAAAATGAGTGCCAAAGCTAAAAAAGGTAGACGTAAAAGGCAAAAGGCTGGGTTAAATAAATCAATTCTTGATGTGGGAATGGGGATGATAAAGTCCGCTCTAAAAGCGAAATTATCAGACATTGGTGGCTTGTTTGTAGAAGTGCCTACAAGGAAGGTAAAACCATCTCAAACTTGTCCAAAATGTGGGCATCAAGAAAAGAAGAGTTTAGACCAACGGACTCATGTTTGCCATAACTGCGGGTATACCCAACAGCGTGATATCGCTGCCGCAGAAGTAATGCTACTTTGGTACTCAAATAATCTACAGGGGTTAGGAACTAGCCTCTTAGACGTGGATGATTCTAGCTCTACTTCAAATACCAGCAAACGCAAGAATGCTGGAAGTATGAAGCAACTGGGTCGAGTGAAACGTCAAAAATCTCAACTTACTGATGGGGGACGTAGAAACCCCATCTTCAACGAAGTAAGATGGGGTAGTTCATAAAGTCACTAAATTAGGAGAACCGCTTATGACTGCTAAGAGCAAACCTGCTGCTAAACCTTCCTACGTTTTCCGTACTGGTTGGGCATTGCTACTTTTGGCTATTAACTTTTTAGTAGCAGCTTACTACTTCCACATCATTGACTAGTTAGAAGTAGGCTGGTGCTGTTTAAATCGTGCCTTTGAATAAACCCTTGGGGCGAATAAGCAGCACCAAAATCATGATTAATAGGGCTACACCTTGCTTATACTGTGAGCCTAGCCAAGGGGTGCTAACTTCTTGGGCAATACCAATAATAAACGCTGCGGCGATCGCTCCGTAAGGATTGCCAATTCCGCCCAAAATCACTGAAGCAAACAAAGGTAAAATCAAAAACCAACCCATATTTGGACGCACGGCGGTAATTAGCCCGTACATACTGCCACCTAAAGAAGTAAATGTCCCAGCAATTACCCAAGTCCACAAAATTACTCTATCAACATTAATACCAGAAACTCTAGCTAAATCTAAATCATCAGCTACTGCCCGCATTGCCTTACCAATTTTGGTATTTTGCAGCAAGTAGTGAAGCGATAAAATCGCCAGAATCGCTAATCCCAGTACCAATAATTGATTTTGCGGTACTTTTAATGTCCCAAATTCTAAAGCCGGAATCACAGGCAAATTATAATTTTGGTTTTTACCTCCCCAGAGAAAAATAATCCCATTGCGGAGGAATAAAGCCAGACCGATAGAGATAATAATCAGAGTTGTCGAACTAGCACGGATAGACCGCATTTTTGACCACAGCAACTTTTCTGCTAGTAACATTCCTCCCACAGTTCCCAAGGTAGCCACAATCATTGACAGCCAAATATTTAGACCCATAGCATTGACCATAAGGGTTAAATAAGCTCCCAAAGTGAGAAAATCACCGTGGGCGAAATTAGACAACCGCAAAATCCCATAGGTTAAGGTCAGTCCAACTGCTGCTAGGGCGATAATGCTACCTACAGCAATACCGTTGATAATTAATTGAGCAAATTGTTGTATATCCATAAATATGAAGTTACGTTGACACTCTGCGGTCTAAAGACACGCAGATTCTTTAAGACTTGCTTACTTAAAAAGGATAGTCAATTATCCTCCTAGACGCTCAAGGCAACTACCAGTACGACAGGTATTGCAATTGCGCTTACTTTTGATTTTTTTTTGCTGCTTTTGTGAGTCCATCAATTTTTAATGTTAAACGCTCCATGATTTACCATTGCTTGTTTACCCAGGCTACAGCTATGCCGAGACGAGATAAATCAGGGGTTTCTCCTTAATAAAACACTTCTTTGCGCTGATGGTTATTCCTACTTGCTAATTAATTCTATCATGTCACCGCGAATAAATTCGCCGTTGGCACTTCCTCCACGCATCTATTGCCAAGTGGCTTCCGTGCCTTTCGTTCTATTTGGTGAAATTATTGTGAATTTTTGAAGTTGCTATTCAGTCAGAGGGAACAGAAAACTTATGTAGTGCGGGCATCTTGCCCGCTATATATGCAGGGGAAACGCATCTAAATCTTATTGACAAAATACCGTTTTAATGTATAAACTAAGAAATCCCTCTGGCGAGAAATCCAGGAAAAAGGGTTAAGCAATTACGAGTTTTTCTCCTTTGAGCATCCGCGAAGCTGCTTCTAAAAGTGCTTCTTCTAAATAGGGTTTAGTAAAGTAGCCACTAGCCCCAAGTTGTAGCGCCATTTGTCTATGTTTATCAGCACCACGAGAGGTAAGCATAGCAATAGGTAGCTGGTCAAAAGAACTATCTTTTTGAATCCGTGAGAGAAATTCTAGTCCATCACAACGAGGCATTTCGATGTCACAGAAAACGATATCGCAAGGTAAACCGGAACGAAGTTTATCCCAGGCTTCTTGTCCATCACGGGCTTGTTCTACACGATAACCAGCTTTTGTAAAGGTCAGAGATAAAAGTTATCTAACTGTGATCGAGTCGTCAACAATTAATACTGTTATTTCTACCTTATCAGCGAGTGGGATGTCTATTGAGGATAAACCTGAGTGCTGCCAATTGCCACCGATATGTTTAGACATCTTACCTTGGAAGATATCAATAATTTCCAATACGTCAGCGATAGGCATAATCATACCATCGCCGAGAACTGTAGCACCAGCTATACCACTGGGTTTAGGTGCTGGACCTTCAAATTTCTTAATTACAATTTCCTGTTCACTCAGAATTTGATCAATTTGTAAAGCAATCATTGTATTCCCCGAGCGGACAATGATTACAGAAATCAGATCATCATCTTTTTTAGTCCCATAGACGTTCTCACGGGTAAGCTGACGATTAAAAACTAAGATGTCTTTTAAAGGTTGGAAGGGGAGGTTAATATCTCTCCAAACAATAAATGATTGTCCATCATCATCTTGCTGAATGTTTTTGGCTGCGATACTTAGAGTATCCTCTACACCATCCATGGGAAAAGCGATTCTGGTGCGATCACAGATGCAGAATAGGGCTTTACAAATACTCAGAGTCAGTGGCAGACGAATTGTAAAGCTAGTTCCTTTACCTAGTGTGGAGTCAGTCCCAACTGTCCCACGAATTTCGCTGATATTGTTTTGGACGACATTCATGCCCATACCTCTGCCTTTGGTATCGTCTACTTCATCGGCGGTACTGAAGCTAGGGAGGAATAAAAGTTCATAGGCATCTATCCGAGACATGGTTTGTGCCTGTTCAGGGGTCAGGATACCTTTTTTAACTGCCTTGTTTTTAACTTTTTGATGATCAATACCAGCGCCATCGTCACTGACAGAAATAATGGTTTGGTTTCCTTGTTGTAAGGCGCGAATATTAATGATACCTGTGGGTGATTTACCCGCTGCTTGCCGGATTTCTGGGGTTTCAATGCCGTGGGCGATCGCATTATTGACCATGTGAGTCAAAGGATCTGTCAGATGATCTAAAATCATCTTGTCAACCAGGGTATCAACACCTTCTGTGACTAACTCTACCTGTTTGCCATATCTAATGGCATTATCCCGCACTCCTCGCCGTAAGCGATCAACAGCTTGGGCAAATGGCACCATTCGGGCTTTTGTTAGTCCTGCTTGTAGCTGGTTAGTTGCTTGGCGTAACTGTCGGGATACCTGTTCTGTTTCTTCGGTAATAAAGTCAATATCACTGGCTGACTCCCGGACTCCCACGATGAACTCAATCATTTCTTGCGCCAGGATATGAAAAGGCGTAAATCGATCCATTTCGATGTCGCTGAACCCACGATTATGGGAATTGTCAGATGAATTATCATATTCTCTAGAGCGGCGAGTGGAGAGAAGAGAGGATTCCAAGAGCGATCGCTCGTAGTATTCCTGCATCCTCATTCCCACATCGGAGAGGTGCTGCACCTGAAGCAATAGGCTATCTAGTGCCTGTCGCAGACGTTCATGATCCTGCTCTAAGGTGTTGCGATTTACCACCAACTCCCCAACCAAGTTACTCATATCATCCAGTTGTTTAACTGGAATTTTCATGCTTTCTTCTTTTATCGTCCGTCGAGTCATGGGACGGGGGATTTTACCTGTAGAAGTTTTTCTTGATGTTGCTGATGAGTTAGATATTTTTTGATCAGCCTGTTCTAACAAGTTTTCTAATTCACTAAATTCATCTTCTAGTCCCAAGACGTTGTCCTGAACTTGTCGAAGGGTCAAAAAAGTATTTTGAGACTTAACTACAGTAGGTTGAATAATTATTGGTGGCTGTGAACTAATCTTTAGTCCATTATCTTCGTTCTTTGTTAAATCACTAATATCAATGTTCGCAATTAATTCTTCAGAAACAGTATTTAAAGAATCTGTTATTTCCTCTGTAAACAAGATTAAATTGTCATCATTTTCATCTTCAACATTCTCAACTATTTGGAGATTTGCCGTTATTTTTGGAGGTTGATGAGTAAATTCTGGGATTGAATTTAGTTCTTCTGGAGATTGAGGAAAATCATTAACTTCTGTCCAAAATAATTCGTTAAACTCAACGATGGAAACAGTGCTATAGGTGACATCTCCAAAATCACCAAATAAATTATCTGGCTCTTGCGTCTGGCTATCAGTATCTGATGTGAAAAATAAATCAAAAGATTGTTCTTGTGCTTGGGAAATCAGATCAAAATCTTTTCTATCTAAACTATTATTTGTAGCTGAATGCTGATTTTTGGGAACAATCTCAACTGATGCCCTAAATAAACTTTCCTCTAATTCTTTAGCTATATCTTGATTAACTGAAGTAGTAATTTTTGAGTCTGTTGTGTCCAGATCATCCCAGAAGTTATCTAAATTATCTATTGAATTAGCAAGATTAGTTGTAATTTCTGATGTCCCAAATAAGTCATCAATTTCATTTGTTGGCGGTGGTGGATTTTTTGCTACTTCTACAAACAGATTATCTAATGATAAACTTTCTGGTGCTGATGGTTTTATTTTTGATGTTTTTATGGTTGTAGGAATAATTTTTGCGGAAGAATTAGCATTTTCATCTGCCTGATCTTTTGCGTATTTATTCTCCTCTAATAACAAATTATCAAAACTGATTTCAGAGGCACTGGCTATTTCTGAGAGGGCAATATTTTCTGCTTCAGTTATTTCAAATATAACCGACAATTCATCGTCTTCAGTGAATGTCAATAATTCCTCTAACTTATTAGTGTTAGTTGCCTCATTTTCAGGATTAAGCTGGCGAGATTTTCTAGAAATTGAGATTAATTCTGTGAGAACATCATCTGATGGGAATTGTAAATCTGGACTATTGTCCAACAGATGACCAAATTCTATCGGTTGAGAATCAACTGTTTCCGATTGCAGATTTAACAAAGAGATATTGTCTGTTTCTAATAAATTGTCATCAAATAAGACAGTTAAATCATCTCCATTGTTGGCAGTTGTTTCATGTTTATCGTCATTTTCAAAGAAAAGGAAATCAGCTAAATCGTGATGATTCTCTTCAACTTCACTATTAGTAATTAGTAGTTGATAGTTAGTGATATCTTCTAATATTTCTTCTTGTTGCCAATTATCATCTAAGTCAGGTGTATCACTTTCAAATAAATCAGCAAGACTGTTTAACTCAGAAAGTCCTATCTCTGGAGGATTGTGAGTAAAGATTGACTGATGATGATTAAACAACGATTGATTAATAAATCCAGTTGTGTTAGTGGTATTTAGTTCTGTTGTGTCTGTAAATAAAGTTTCCTCAGCTTCCGTTTCCTCAAATTCCAATAACTTCAGTTGTGGAAGAGGAAACAGAGTTTCTAGCTGTTGACTAATCGCAATTTTTGCATCTTGATTTTGAAGAACTAATTCTTGAGCCTGTTTAATTTCAGTAATAATAATTTTGGCTAAAGTCAGATAACTATGATCAGGATTGGATATGGCAAGGGCTGCCGATTCACACAAACTACACCAATTTGATAAATTTAAGTCTCTACCAATTTTTACTAATTGATGACAGCATTCTTGCAAATTTTCGCGGGAACGCCCTAAGTTAGTTTGTTTAAACTGTTGCAGCATTTCCCGCAGAATTTCTAATACCTGCCCTTGAAACTCTGTCCAATCCTGATTTTGTCTGGTTGTTACAGGTGATTTCTGGATCTGTGGAATAACAGCAGATATTGGTGGTTGGAGATGATTGTGATTAAGGTTGTTTACTCCATTATTTCCTTGCTTTAACAGTGTTTCTATATGCTCATTCAGCCATTGCATGACTGGTTCAGTTTTAAGCATCAAAGCTTGAGCTTTTTCTGCTGATAAACCAAAGGGATTGCCAAGACTGTCTATCAGTGCTTTTAATGTATCACAGACATCCAGTAGTAAAGATTCTAACCTTTGGTCTACTTGAATAGGATGCTCCTTCAGAATCTTGAAGCAATCCTCAAGTCGGTGGGATGTTTGCTGAATACTACTTAGACCCAACATGGCCGCACCACCTTTGATAGAGTGGGCTGCACGGAATACTTCATTAATCATTTCTGAATCTTCCAGGGTACCTTGGAGATTCAGCAATCCCTGTTCAATAGTGTTTAGGTGTTCCCTGGCTTCTTCGAGAAAGTAACCTAAAATCCGTTGTTGTTGTTCCGGCTGCATAGTTAGTTAAATAGGGTTGTTAGTTGTCAGTTGTCAGTTGTCGGTTGTCAGTTGTCAGTTGTCAGTTGTCGGTTGTCAGTTGCCAGAGGTAAGATTCTGTATTACCAATTACCAATTACCAATTACCAATTACCAATTACCTATTCCCTGTTCCCTATTCCCTTTCACCTCGATTCAATAGTTTCCACTCGGAAGCGTTCCACAGAGGCAATCAAGTCGCGGGATACTCCCACTAAATGTTGCAATGCTCCAGAAACCCGCTGTGCTTCTTGAGAGGTTTCTTGTGCCGTTAGTTCCACAGATTGCATTACTTGTGCCACAGCACGAGAAGTTTCCGTTTGTTCTACGGTATCACTGGTAATTGATCTTACCAAAATATCAATATGATCGGCTACTTGGATAATATTGTCTAGCGATCGCTTGGCTTCTTCTGCTAATGTAGTTTGATGAATTACCTGTTGTGTTCCTTCTTCCATCGCTGTCATAACTGAGCTAGTTTCGCTTTGAATTTGCATCACGATTTGCTCAATTTCTTTTAAGGACTTAGCAGATCGATCTGCCAACTGTCGCACCTCATCAGCTACAATAGCGAATCCTCTACCTGCTTCTCCCGCTCTTGCCGCTTCAATACTGGCATTAAGAGCTAACAAATTGGTACGGGAAGCAATTTGTGAAACTATGGCAACAATAGAGTTAATTTCTTGGGAAGATTCCGCCAATCGTTTCACTTTTCGGCTAGTTTCTGCCACTGTTTCCCGAATTTCCAAAATCCCTACCACCGTATTTTCTACCGCTTCTCCCCCTTTCTGAGCGATTTTACTGGCTTCACGGGCTACAGTTTCCGCTTCCTTGGCTGCTTCTGCTACCCGCTGGATGGAATATGTCATTACCTGTACAGAATTCAAAGTCACAGCTAACTCTTCTGCTTGTCGTAAAGCATCCCCAGCTAAGGCTCTAGCAAAGGTTTCTGAATTAGTTGAACCTTTGGTCACATCCCGTGCCGCCACTTTTACCTGTTGAACAATATCCCGCAGGTTTTGAATTGTCAGGTTAAAGGCATCAGCAACCGCTCCCAGTCCGTCGGCTGTGACTTCGGCTTGAACTGTCAAATCTCCTCTGGCTGCTCCTTCTATGTCATCCAGAAGGCGAATTACCTGACGTTGCAGGTTTTCTTTAGCTTCTTCCATCTCCATGGCTTTGCGTTGGGCTTCATTCGTAGTTGTGAAAATTACCCTAGCCATATCATTAAAGCCAGTGGCTAAATAGCCTAATTCATCTTGTGAATAGACTGTTGCTTCCACATTCATATTGCCTTGACGGACAGAATCAAACTGACTTTGCAGATCCTTAGTAGTCCGGCGAATTTGTTGGAGAGTGAGATTACTCATAAACCCAGCGGTAGCTGCACCTGTAGCTGCACCTGTAGCTCCTGCGGCTAAGGCCATTAACAAACCCGTATTTTTCACGGATTCCCGTTGTTGAGCAGGTGAAATTGAAATTGCCACCGCGCTCACAATAGCTACACCCACTAGTGATACTAAGCCGACAGTTCCGGCTATCCACCATTGTTTTTTCTCTAGGGAGGCGTTTTCAAAGAGTCCAAATAGGCCTTGGTCAAAGGCTACATTGGGTTCTGTCTTCGCCACCTCTGATTGGGTAAAAACAGGAACTGCTTCTTGAGCGCCAGTAATTGTGAATAGTTCTTGATCACGATAACTGCGATCTTGATAAGCATCGCTTTCTTGATCATTTAATGAGTCATCAACAAATTGATTTAGCGAATTTCCCCGACTATCTAGAGATTCTGACAGCATTCCCCCATCGCCAAAACTGCTATCTTCAGTGAGATCAAATCCTGGTATATCACCGAGATCATCGAATTCATTAAAGTCGTTTAAAAACTCTATATTATTCTTATTACTGCCTCCACTGGAGATATTACTAGTATCTTTAGTGGAAATAAAGGTTTCAGCACCTAAATCTGCTTCATTCTCTGCCCCAAAAGCAGCTTCAAATGCATCTAAGTCAAAACTATCATCATCAAAGTTATTTTTTGCTGATGAAGAGTTGAAATTAAACTGCCGTTGTGGTGGCGCAGAATTGTTGGTAAATGATGCCGATATTGATTGATCCTGATTGTTGTTGATTGCCTGTTCGTTAATCTCTAAATATGTATCGTTTTGGCTGAGGGTTAAGTCTCCAAAGTTATCATCCATTAAGTCGTCTATATCTTCCCCCATCAATATCTCAGTCTGATTTTCAGAGTCATAATCAAGGGATAATGTAGTTGCTGCAAAAGGTGAATAGCTGCTGGAATCATCATTAATTGCTGAAGTTCCATTAGCTAAATTGTGATTAATAACAGCCTGATTATCACCGACAGAAATATCTTCTTGCCAAAAAGGTGGTAACTCTAATTGACCTGATATTGGATCACTGGTGAGATATTCGGTAGGTACACCAAAGGGATCATCACTCATGACACCATCTAATGAATTGCTGTCAAATTCCATACTATCTGGATGACTTGCGAACGGATTATGTTCTAGAGGATCTAGGGGTGGTTCATATTCTGCAAAGGAGTTCATTTCCACACTGCGGCTATGCAAATTCCCCATCATCCCTAAATCCAAAGATTCTCCAGTTGTCACCAGACCATGAGATGGAGATTCATAATCACTAAAAGGCTCTATATACTGATCTATAGTTGCAAGACAGTTATTAACAAGACCAATAACTTCTTCTTCGCTTGTTAAATACAATACGCTTTGGTAGCTATCTTTAGCCACATCGTACTGTTGCAACATATAATATGTATGTCCCTTTAACAAATGTAAGTTAGGGTCAGTTGGTGAATTTTGCACCAACTTATCAATTAATACCGCGGCTAATTCATAGTCTTGTTGCTCATAAGCTATTCTTGCCCGATCATAAGTTAGCTCTTGATTATCTATACGTGCTTTCATATCCTCCCTCCCTAGTTCATTCTGCCCACCGCGCACTTCGCAAAATTGCTATTTGATCCAGTAGTCGTAAATATTTTTTTTCTTTTTCTGTATCAAATAACCACTCTCCCCGCAAAAACGGAGCCATAGCATCTGGTACGTTATTTTGTGGCTTTAGATACTGTACATCAAGCCAGTCCATCCCACAAATTTCTTGTACTCCTAAGCCTACTATCGTATCTTGATCTTCAATGGCAATGACAGGGATTTCTGAGCAATCCATGTTTAATGGGGTTGTTTCCCCGATAAATTGCCCCAAATCAGCCACCCAAATCAAGCGTCCCCGTAAATTTAGCGTCCCTAAAAGTAAGGGAGATGTATTAGGAATTGGTGTAATCCGATCAGGACTAAGTTCAATTACTTCCCGAATTCCCATAGCTTGTAATGCAAATTCCTGACGTGAGGGCAGATAAAACCGCAAATGCAACTCACCTTGGGGACTTTCTAATTGTAATTCGGGACGGAATTGATCTTGCCCACTTCCATTTAAAAAATCTGGTTTGTTAACCATATTATTTTCATCCTTGTCCTCGCAGCAGTTGTTTGACTGTTCCTACCAACTCGATTGGTTGAAAGGGTTTAGCTATATAGGCATCTGCCCCTTGTTTCATCCCCCAATAGCGATCGAATTCTTCACCTTTAGAAGAACACATGACTACAGGAACATTTTGGGTTTTAGGATCAGATTTTAAGCGCCGACAGAGTTCATAGCCATTCATGCGGGGCATGACAATATCCAAAACCACCAAATCGGGAGGTGCTTTGTGAATGGCTTCTAAAGCTTCTGCGCCATCGCTTGCATGAGTAACTTTTAAGCCACTAGCTTTCAGAAGGTCTGTGATCATCTCTCTTTGGACGATACTGTCCTCAACAATCAGAATTGTGCTCATAAATGTCTATTTACCTCCTGATTTAGACTTTCCCTTGCGGAAAATAATTTGCTCTCATGACAAAGATGAACTGTATAAATTAAGTCTATTGTTTCACTACTTTACCGTAGATGGAAGTTGGTTAGACAACTATTTTATTCTTGTGATAACATCTTTTAGCCCATCTTGCACCCAATCAGCAAGTCTTGTATCCTGTTTGTACACCTGAACAATAATCTAAATTGAGATATTGCTCTATCAGCATTAGCAATTTTTGAACTGTAAAGGGTTTAGTCAGATAATCAGTTGCCGTCGCACTGGTTCAGGAGTGGAACATTAACGAGTGCGGGAATGTCTATCATGGGCGAGAGAATAGACCGATTTAGTCAGTCAGTTCTCATCCCCTATTCCCTTACCAATACTTCTCTAACAACAAAGCCAACTTCTCCTTAGTTGTTGCTGGTGCTTTCTCCAAATTCGTCAAAATCGCATACTTCAAAGCCGAATGCGCCTCACTAGCAGGGGGATTTGCACTCAACCGCTTCACAGTTTCTTGAATTACCTTTTGTGCATTTGCTGCATTTTTATGTAAATTCCCAATCACCATTTCCACCGTCACACTATCATGATCAGGATGCCAACAATCATAATCCGTCACCAGCGCCAAGGTTGCATAGGCGATTTCTGCTTCCCTGGCTAACTTCGCTTCGGGTAAATTTGTCATCCCGATGACTGTAGCATCCCAACTCCGATAAAGATGAGATTCAGCCTTAGTAGAAAAAGCCGGTCCCTCCATACATACGTACGTACCACCATTATGTAATGTGACATCTGGTAAACTTAAAGAAGCGATCGCCTCAGCTAAAATACTAGCTAAATTATGGCAAATCGGCTCACCAAAAGCAATATGCGCCACAATTCCCTCACCAAAGAAGGTAGAAATGCGATTCTTGGTTCGGTCAATAAATTGATCGGGAATTACCATATCTAGGGGTTTAGCTTCAGCCTTCAAAGAACCTACAGCACTTGCAGAAATCAGGTATTCTACCCCCAATTGCTTCATAGCGTAAATATTAGCCCGAAATGGCAACTCCGAAGGTAACAACGTATGATTACGACCATGACGTGCTAAAAATGCCACTCGTGTTTCCTCTAAAGTTCCGAGAATAATCGCATCCGAGGGTGAACCAAAAGGGGTAGAAATTTCTATTTCCTCCACATCTTTCAGTGCTTCCATCTTATACAACCCACTACCACCAATGATGCCAATTCTAGCTACAGTCATAAATTATCAACCTTGTGATTAATGGGATTAATAAGTAATTTTACCGTCTGTATATTGTACAAGAATATTCGGTAAAAAATAAAGTTCTTGTTTTTATAAAAGTTGAAAAATTTTCAATCTATTTGAGATAAATCAATAAATTCAAGCCGGGAATTGTCCGCGAGAGAGTCCAACCAGCGAGAATAATATAAAGTAATCCTAAACTCCATTGATACCAAGCCAGAGTAGAGATAATTCCTGGTAAATGTTCATCACGTAAACGGATATCATTAAATCCTAATCTCACCAAATTATTCAAACTAAAATCATAATAATTCAGCCAATTCCAACGTTTATCCCATAATAGCGGCATATATCTTTCCCGGAAACTAGGATTTCTAGGAATAACTGGTAATCTCCCAATTAATAATCTCAATTGTCTTAATGTTCCATCTTCTCGAAAATAGGAAATATCCATTAAATCATGATAACGTCCTTGTTGATAAAGTCGCCATAATAAAATTCCAGGTAAGGGAAAAATAATGAAAAATAAACACAGTAGAGTTAACCAAGGATTCCCAGAATTCCGAAAAATTGCTAATAAACTACCAGATATTAAACAAATAAAACTCAATAATATGCAAACAGTTTCATAATATCTAGGAATAATTGCTACAGGAGACAAACGACGATAGCGATCAACCAACCAAAATAATACACCAAAACAGGAAATAACTACACCACCCACACCAAATACTAACCAAAAGTTTGTCCCATAACCACTTAACAACAATAATAAACTCAATAACAACCAACTTAAAGATCTAACTACCCACCCACTAAAAACCAGAGGTTCAGTGGCAATAATTCTATCACTTAACTGATTATATATTTCTAAATCCACATCTGCTAAAACTAGTAACTCGCTAATATTCCGAAAATGTTTGATTTGACGATATTGATGAATTTCAGCCGCTTGGGTTGCGGAAAAACCTAAATTTATCAACCTATTCACAGCAGCAGTATTAATATTAATAGCTATCAACTGATGACTTAATTCAATTAACCTTAACCGTTGTTTTGTATATTCTAACTGATTTGCATCACTAACCTGCTGTTGTAACCGGAAATTTTGACTTAAATTCCGCAAAATATTTTGATTACCGCGTAAAGTGGGGACAATCAACTTTTTGCCAATTTCTCCAACATTACCTAAAATTTTCGCTTGATTAGAATTAAACACCAAATCAGAAACATTTAAAAATGCTGTTTCCGCAAACTTAACATCACTAAAATCAGCTTGATTAAGAATACTTGCACTTTGCAAATCCACAGATTGATTAAACTCAGACTCTCGGAAAATTAGTCCTTGTTTAAAAATAGCATCTTTCATGAATAGAAATTGATGAAAATTAGCTCTATTAAAGTTTACTTGATTATTAAAAATCACACTAGAAAAATCAGCATTTTTTTGCCAATAACTACTATTAAACCTAACTATTTGTTGAAATTTTCCTTGATTAAATTTTGCATCATCACAAAATACATCACCTTGAAAATTAGCAGCATCTAGAAATTTGACATTTTGAAAATTAGCTTTGTCAAAGAAAATGCTACCTTGAAAACTACTAAGAGCGTGAAAAATAGCCCCATTAAAACTCACAGTTCTACTAAATCTTGATTCCTCCCAATTAGTAGGTTTTAAAAAATTTGCCCCTTGAATATTTACAGATTGCAGAAAGAACGTATTCGGAAATTTTACCTCACCATTAAAACGACTTTCTACCATAATTAAAGCCCCACGAAACACAGAAATACTACTAGAATTATTTGACTGATTATTCAACAAAGATTTACAATCTTTAGAATTAGGAAAAGCCCTTGTTAAAGATTGCAAACATACAGAACGTAAACTTTCTAACTGTTCCCGTTCCATAGGTGTGAAAATTTGGGCTATACCTTGAGCATAAACAGGAGTTCTTAAACCCAAATCACTCCCATAAAAATCACCTTCAATTACAGAATTACTCAAATCTAAACCCAAAGCCGTCGCACCAGTTTTTTGTAATTCTTTTCTGAGTAATTGGTAAAAATCATCCCGGAAAATACCATTTTCTGGACGTAAATCAATCACCATTTTTCTTAAATCTACAGTTAAACTACCATCTCGCAAAATTGGGGATTTAACTCTTTCTTGTAATAATTCCCAAGTTAAAGTTATGGGTTCATTTGGGACTGCAAAAGTAGGAATAGGAAATAAAAATATAGCAAATATACAAATAAACAATATTACTGCGGAATTAGATATGATGATTTTTCCTAATTTCGCAGATAATAAGTTTATTTTTTTAACGGTGTTTTTTATTTGCCAAAGTTGAGAAAAATCCCATCTTTGTAAATAACTAAAGTGACAAAACAATCTCAACAAATTCCCTACTTAATGATTAATTTAACAAAACAACCTTACCCAGCACAGAACCAGTTTCCACTAAAGCGTGTGCTTTTGCTGCTGACGCTAAAGGGAACGTCTGACTAACTTCAATTTTTAACTTCCCTTCATCTATCCAATTAGCACATTCTTGTAAAATATCTCCATGATGTATTAACGCTTCCACATTTCCTAACAACATCGGTGTTAACATTAATTCTAAACCAATGCGGAGATTTCTATTTCTAGCAACTTTCCAAACAGTGTTAGCTTTCGGTTCAAGAATAGTCACAATATCCCCATAAAGTCGCACTGCGGGAAAAGATTTTTCAAAAGTATCACCACCAACAGTATCAAAAACTAAATCTACACCTTCACCATTAGTCCACTCTAATACAGATGCGACAAAATCAGTTTCTTTGTAAAAAATGATTTTATCCGCACCAAGTTGAGTGACAAAATTAGCCTTTTCTAGAGAACTAACCGTAGTCGCTACCTCTGTACCTTTGAGTTTAGCCAATTGAATAGCCACATGACCAACACCACCCGCACCAGCATGAACTAATACCTTTTCTCCTGGTTCAAGTCTTCCCCGTTCATATAAAGCTTCCCAAGCAGTGATTAAAACCAGAGGTGCTGCTGCTGCTGCGGTGAAAGAAACCGATTTGGGTTTAAAGGCTACAAATCTTTCATCAACAATGGTATATTCTGCATAATTTCCAGATTTTGCACCCAAACCACCATAACAAAAATATACTTCGTCACCAACGCCAAATTTTTGGACATCATTACCCACAGCTTCCACTATACCTGCACCATCACATCCTAAAATAGCTGGCATTTGTTCAGGGTAAAATGTCCCCCGTTGACGTAATTTTGTGTCAATGGGATTAACACCAGCCGCTAAAATTCTCACTAAAATTTCTTTATTTGTGGGTATGGGTTGGGGAACTTCTTGTAATTCTAAAACTTCCGGTTTACCCGCTGCTGTCATTAATATCGCTTTCATGGTTTTTTCTCCTAAATGCACTTATTTAAATTTACCTAAAAATATCCCCATAAATTCCTAATTATTGAGGAAAATATGGGGAAGAAATATCCAAAATTTCTCACAAAATGGTTTTAATTTTGAGGAGAAGAATTATTAGTTCCTGGTGTTACAGGCGCTTGAGGTAAAGTACCGGGATTAATTCCGTTCCCGGCTGTGGGAAGGGGATTTGGGTTAACCGGTGGTAAAGACCTCAAATTGTCAGGTGAGTTAATTCCTGGGATGGTGGGATTATTATTTATGGGAGGAGTTGGGAAATTGGGTGAATTTGTCAGTGGTTGAGATGAACCGGGGATAATTCCCAAAGATACACGATTTCCTCCTACTTTTCTCAGCAAATCCAATGTTTGAATCACGTCGTTATAAGTAGCTGTCCGCGACGCATTCAATACTAAAATTCCATCTGGATTGGCTTGGATATATTGTTTTAAACGTGCTTCTAATTCTTCCTGTTTCACAGGTTCTTTTTCGATGTAAGTCAATCCAATAGCATCAATTGTTACAGGTAATATTTTGCTTTTAATTTGGGAATTAGCCGCAGAATTTTCGCCTGTACTAGCTTTGGGTAAGTCAACATTAATTGCTTGTTGACGAGTAAATTGTAAAGCTGCTAAGAGAAAGAATGTCAGAATACAAAAAACAACATCAATTAAGGGGATAATTTGAATCTGAACGTCTTCAGTCGGAGTATCTAGCTTAACTTTCATCTTCTTGTTTTTCTCCAGATTTCAAATTGGCATTATCAACCTTGTCATCTGGTAAATTTGCTGAATTTCCAAGGTTTAAACTGTAATTATCTGTATCATCTGGCTCATTTTCCGGTTCTTGGATAAATGTTTTTGATTCTAACTGAGAAGATGAATCGAAATTTTTAGAGGTGCGTTTTGAGAATCTTTCTGTGTTAATTGTTTTAGGTTCGGGAGGATATTGACGGTAAAGCAGTTCCATTTCATTACCAGCTTTGTTGAAAATTTTAACTTGGTTAACAACAAAACTTTGAAATAGGCGGTAAAATACTAAACTAGCGATCGCTACTATTAATCCCGCTGCTGTACTAATTAACGATTCCCCAATCCCCGTGGTGACACCGGCTGTAGATTCAGTTCCCAAATCACCAATGCGAATTGCACCTAAAGAACGAATCAAACCCAGAACTGTACCCAATAATCCTAACAGTGGCGAAAGGGCAATCACCGCTTCTAAAAGTTTTTCACCCCGACGCATTCCGGCTATTTCGTCCGCTGCGGTGGATTCTAGGGCTAATCTAAAGGTTTCTGGATCACTTTTTTGTAAGCTTAAAGGTGCGTATAAAAATCTGCCAATGGGCTGATTTTTGGCTTGTTCAGCTATTGCTTCAGCGATTCCCCAATCCTCACCAGCAGCATCCAGAACCCGATTGACTATTTCTTTTTCCTGAGCAAGAATCCGTAACCAGAACCACAGCCGTTCAAAAATCACACTTAGTGATAGGACTGATAAAACTAGCAAAGGCCACATGGAGGGCCCGCCTTTCTTGAATAAATCTAAAATATCCACTGTGTGGGTTTCCTCTCTCCATTCCTAGTAGTCAAAGCATTTTCATTTTAGAGAGTTTTGCATTACTCACAAACTTTTCTAACTAATTACTCAGGAGTAACATCTTCTATACACAATATGACGGTTATTCCCACCGGGAGTTTAGAGGATTATTTGCCAAAATAAAAAAATCACTGGAGGTTAAGAACATGAACTTCTCAATTCAATCCCTGTACACATGGTATCGGAACACTCTACGCAATCCTAAATACCGTTGGTGGATAATTATCGGCACGGTAGCCTATTTAATTAGTCCTTTAGATATTTCTCCAGATTTTATTCCTATTATTGGCCAAATTGATGATGTTTTATTGTTAAGTTTATTCGTTTCCGAAGTTTCTTCCTTAGTTCTTGATGGTTGGAAGGCCAAAAAAGGAACTGTAGAAAATAGTACCAGCAATCCGGCTAATCATGCCCCTGCGGCTGGTGAAACTGTGGATGTTGATTCTATCCCTGTTAAGTAGTATTAGTAGGTTGGCGTTGAAAATTGTCGTCATAGCACTAGGCTTGAGGCAATACTTCGACTTCGCTCAGTAACCAGAGGCAAGAGGCAAGAGTAAAGAAGTTTTCAGCGATTTTACATTTCTTTACACAGTTTAGTTTTATTGTGTTCACCTAGTAAGTAGGTTGGGTTGACCCAAGGAAACCCAACACCATTTATTGGTATCTTAGGGTTAATATGGGGTTTAGTTCCATTGCTTCGCAACGTTGACGCGAACAACCCAACCTATATTACAATCAATAACCAATGTATTTTTCTTGGTTTCTCAGTGTTTACAATCTTTAATAGATACCCAACTAGACTCTGCTATTGGAGAACCATCTTCACCCAGCAAGCTATAGTGTTCCTTTTTCCAAATCGGCGCATTGTGTTTTAATGTATTAATAGCATACTCACAAGCGGCAAAAGCCTCACCACGATGAGGACAACCGATAGCCACAACCACACTAATTTCCCCAACAGACAATCTACCAATGCGATGATATATCACCACCCGACTCACATCAGGCCATTGATCACGAATATCATCAGCAATTTGATAAAATACCTGCAAAGCCATTGGTTCATAAGCTTGATATTCCAAAGCTACCACAGACTTACCATCAGTTTGATTACGAACCATACCACTCATTACTACCACCGCACCATTAGCAGGATTATCTGCCTGACTGTAGATTTCTTCCACAGACAATGGTGCTAATGTCATCCCAAAACTATCTTCAACCCTGGGTTTAGTTGTAATCATACATTCTCCTAACAGCATCCTAAAATCCCTGAATTCATCCATCTTTATCTGCGTTCATCTGCGTTCATCTGCGGTTAATACTTATTAAAATCTTATTTCCACTCACCAAGACTTTAAAAACCGTAAAATCAGTTAAACTAATTTTTTCATCTATTCATAAAAACCACAATCATCTCATGCAAGTGCAACTCAGTGGATCTAAAAATCCCCTCGCGTATCTACTATTAATTGCTCCTTTTTTCCTTTGGGGTACAGCAATGGTGGCCATGAAAGGCGTAATTCCTCACACCACACCCCTATTTATGGCTGGAGTCAGATTAATACCTGCGGGGGTGTTAATTCTCATGGTGGCTGCATTTATGGGTAAACCTCAACCTCAAAGTTGGTTAGGGTGGTTGTGGATTATTATATTTGCTTTAGTTGATGGCACTTTATTTCAAGGCTTTTTAGCTGAAGGTTTAGTCAGAACCAATGCTGGTTTAGGTTCGGTAATGATAGACTCCCAACCCCTAGCAGTAGCCTTACTTTCCCTGTGGTTATTTCAAGAACATATTGGATTATGGGGATGGTTAGGGTTAGGTTTGGGAATCACAGGAATTAGTTTGATTGGTTTACCCCAAGAGTGGATTTTTCATCTTTTTGACTCAGGAATCACCATTTCCATAGATAATTGGCAAGAGTTATTTAATCGCGGTGAGTTATTAATGTTACTCGCTGCTTTATCAATGGCTGTGGGAACGGTGATGATTCGGTTTGTGTGCCGATATGTAGATCCAGTAACAGCTACAGGATGGCACATGATTATCGGTGGCTTGCCTTTGTGGGGAATTTCTTCAGTATTAGAATCTCAACAGTGGGAAAATCTTGTACTATTAGATTGGTTGGCATTAAGTTATGCTACTGTATTTGGCAGTGCGATCGCTTACGGATTATTTTTCCACTTTGCCTCTAGTGGCAATCTCACCAGTTTAAGTTCTCTGACTTTTCTCACACCCGTTTTTGCTTTAATATTTGGTTATATTTTTCTCAATGAAGTCCTGACTACTATTCAATGGTTTGGGGTTTTTCTGACCTTAATCAGTATTTATTTAATTAACCAACGGGAAAATATCGGCGGAAATCAGAAACTTACTGTCACCGATACAAATACCACATCTACCCAAAATTTAACAACCGCCAGTAATTCTCTTGATGTCTAACATTCAAAATCTCAAATCTACCCTCAAACCCCCACCCCTCAAACCCGGTGATTTACTGCGCGTCATTGCCCCCAGTGGTGCATTGCGAGAAGTTGAAGCTTTTAATCAAGGTGTGGAAATTTGGAAGTCGCACGGCTATCGGATTAAAATTAGCGATAACATAGATAATAGACATGGTTATCTAGCTGGTACAGATGCCCACCGTCGTCAACAATTAGCCACAGCATGGCAAGATCCAGAATGCAAGGGTATTCTCTGCGCGAGAGGTGGTTTTGGTAGTAGCCGGATTTTAGAAGATTGGACTTGGCAAGAAAATACCATTACCCCTAAATGGTTAATCGGCTTTTCTGACATTACAGCCCTACTTTGGAGTCTCTACAACGCCGGAATTGCCAGTGTACATGGTCCCGTCATGACTACCCTAGCCAATGAGTCAGAATGGTCAATCAAGCGGTTATTGGACATAGTAGAAGGTCGTCCCCTCGCACCTTTAAAAGGTTGTGGTTGGGGTGGTGGTACAGTAACAGGAATCTTGCTTCCTGGTAATCTGACAGTAGCAACCCATCTTTTAGGAACACCGATTTTACCCGACCTCGATGGTGTAATATTAGCCTGGGAAGATGTGACAGAAACACCTTATCGCATTGATAGGATGTTGACACAGTGGCGTTTGAGCGGGGCTTTATCTAAAGTTCGTGGTATTGCTTTGGGAGGGTTTACTAAGTGTGAAGCCCCACCTAATATACCTAGTTTTACTGTAGAGGAAGTATTGCGCGATTGTTTGGGTGATTTGGGTATTCCCATAGTTTCTAATCTCCCCTTTGGTCATGATAGCCCCAATGCTGCTTTACCTGTGGGGGTAAAAGCAATATTAGATGCTGAACAAGGAATATTGCATTTTTCCCCATAGACATAGGCCTTTTTGTGATGGGGTGTTGGGTTGCGCTATCGCTTAACCCAACCTACAAATCAAGGCTTTTTCCAATTTGGACAAGGTATTGCTATGAGGTAATCAATTCTAATCTGTGTAGTTCCATTTCTTGTTGTTTAAGACAATGACAAAATATAAATAACTGTAAATCTGCTAGAACTTGATTAAAATCATGATGATTGTATAAACCTGTGTTATTATTAGCATTTCTGAGTATTGTCAACCAATTTGCTACTTCTTTCATGTACTCTATAGATGTATCAATTTCCTGGGGATTATAAGATCCTATTTGTCTATGTAATGCTAATTCTTTATCCGTGGGTTGAATACCTAAATCATTGATTTGATCAGTAACTATTTTACAGGTCAATTTTTCAACTAAATTTGCGGCTTTTAGACTTATACAATTAGAATGTACACGATATTTAATTAAAACTTTGGGAAGATTCCAAACTTTGAATTTTTTTGATATTCTTACCCATAGATCATAGTCTTGAGCATTTGGATAATCTTTTCTATAAACCTCTCCATTTATCTCAACTGCGTTGATTGCACTTCTTCTCATCAAAACCGCTGAATGAGCAAAATAGTTATGGAATAACAGCCTACAAGGAATTTTTTGATCGGGTTCTTCCTCATTCCATACTTCACCCGTCAAATTATCATGATCATCCATTAATTCAACCCAAGACCCAACCATACCAAAGTCTGGGTTATTTTCCATAAACTCAAATTGTTCTGCTAATCTTGATGGATATGCATAGTCATCACAATCTAAAACAGCAATGTATTCACCTGATGATTCTTGCAAACATTTATTTCTAGTTGTGGGTATCCCCAAATTAACATTGTTTTGAATTAATTTGATGCGTTTGTCTTTATAGGAATTAATGATTCTTGCGCTGCTATCTGTTGAAGCATCATCTACAATGACAAATTCAAAATTCGTAAACGTTTGATTTAAAATACTCTTGATTGCTGTATCAAGATATTTTTCGCCATTATACACTGGCATAACAACTGTAATTTGAGGATTTAACTCTTGTTGAATAAGCTGATTTTGATTCATAATATTTAATGATTTTGAACAAATGGGTGATTTTTATAGTAATCCATAAATAACGTATAATATGCGAGTTATACCTAATTTCAGGGAACTTTTGTTCAACCTCAAAAAAATGCCTAGTATAAATTTTGACCCTAAGCCGACAATCTCGATTATTTTATGTACCTACAATCGAGCAAAATACTTAAACGACTGCATAAATAGCGTCCTTCAGCAAACTTTTCAGGATTTTGAATTAATTGTAGTGGATGATGGTAGCCAAGATCATACTTTTGAAATTGTCAATAGTTACTTACAAAAATTTAATAATATCCGTTATCTTAAACATCAAAATCGGAAAGCTGCTTACGCCAGAAATGCGGGTATTCAAGCATCTTTTGGTAACTATATCACGTTTATTGACAGTGACGATACCTATAAACCCCATCATCTAGAGTCGCGGCTGGAATTTATGCAGGCTAATCCAGAGATTGATTTGATTGAAGGTGGATGTGAAATTGAGGAGGAATTTTCTGTTCCTGATTATTTTCAACCTGATCAAACAATTAATATTAGAGAATGCGTTGTCGGTGCTACATTTTTTGGAAAAAGACCGATGTTTTTTGAATTAAAGGGATTTAATAATATTCCCTATGGCGAGGATGCAGATTTATGGGAGCGTGCCGAAAAAATCTTCAAAACTCACAAAATCAAAGAGCCGGAAACTTATATTTATACGAGAGTAGAAGATAGTACCACTAAGATTTTCCTAGATAAAATGTCCTCTTCTAATTAACCTATTTAGATTTTAAGTAGGTTAGCATTGAAAATCGTCGTTATGGCACTAGGCTTGAGGCAATACTTCGACTTCGCTCAGTAACCAGAGGCAAGAGTGAAGAGGGTTTGGGCGATTTTACTTTTCATTACATATTACTCTTCGAGAAGCCGCTCCGCGTCTACGGTTTTTTTCCGTTCACCTACTTATAATTTAGAAAAGAGCAATCGAAGCAAAATTATTAGTTCAGAGGGAACTCCGAAGCAACAGGGAACAGAAAAAACTCATGTTTAAAAACATGAGATTGAAATAATGATACTGTTCTTTTTCGGGCTACGCATCTTTTAAAAACATCTTTTTTTTGACTGAAGCTCTGAACTCAGAAACTTTTGTTTCTTATCTGTTCCCTGTTCCCTGTTTCCTTTTTTTCTAATTTTTAATTCCTATGGTGTTTCTGGAAATGTTTGCACTTTACTATCAGGATTGAGAATAACTCGTATTCTCAAGTTTTGCCCAGATTTATTAGTAGAAACAAAAGGTTTCCCAATTTGGGGAATGCCACTACTATCAATGTATTCTCTGGCAACTTTATTTAAGGGCAAAATCTTTTCAATTGTACCATCAATACCCAATGTTAAACTATATTCTAAGGCTTGAGAGAGGCCAGTTGGTGGTTGCCAACGTTTGTTGAGGTATTCTCTCGCTTCTGCTACTTGAGGTGTATCAAATAAAGTCTTATTATTAGTAACTTGTGTACCTGACGTAGTTTTAGTTGCAGTTCTTAATTTCCTAATTAAATTCTCTTTATTTTCCGCTGGAGATGGCTGATCTGGCGTAGCGATACCTACAGTATCCTGCGGTAATTCCGGAGCAAAAGGAGTGGGAATTATGTTAGGAAGATTACTAAAACTATTGTTGGGGATAGTGGCAACAGACTGAGATGGTGGGGAAATATTAGATGGCAAATTCTGAGATTTAGGGGTATTCATGCCTTTTTTAGCCAGAATACTTGAAGAATTTGGTATGGCTTTTGCTACTTTCGGGCTATCAAGAATTTGTCGAGGAATAGGATAGGAAGAAGTATCGGATGGTATGGTTAATGACGGCTGAGATGTTGTGGTTGGTGTCCCAGGGATAGTTGTATTAGGAACGGAAAGCGGCGGTAAGGGCGTACTAAAGTTAGTAAGTGGTGGTATCAGTTGGGGCTGAGGCGTGATTAAAGGGAGTGGCGGCGTTGCTGTAGTGTCTTGTACAGAAGGTTCTATCGCCACTGGTTTGACGGACTCAGGACTATTTTTAGCTATTCTCTGCCGATTTTTCTGAATATTCTTGGCATATTGCCAGGTAAATGGTGTTAAGCCGGCTGCTAATACCAAAACTGCGGCTATAGGGGCCCACTTAGGTAGATTCTGCCTGACAGTTTGACTACTAGTAGTTGGTAAAACAATCATATCAGATGTGTATTCATCTAAAGCTGTTGCTAAATCAAATAGTTGTAGTAAACTCAGTTTAATTACCTGTCCAGATGTCTGGTTAGCAAGATCACCAAAAAAGAGTTTGTGAGTTAAATTACTACTAGATTCTAAATAAACTTTCGTTTGGGGAATTTGAGTGTTAAAGGATCGTAAATTTTGGGTAGGAAAGGCAGACGGGGGAATATCGGGCGATTCTGGAGCTGCTTCTGATCCTGTATGGGGATAATCATTACCTGCTAAAGTGATACTAAAATCTTCGGCAGATTGTTGCAGCAGCTTTTGAACGTAAGTAGTAACAATATTACATAAAACTTCTAGCTGCTGGTGATCACCCTGGATGATAATTTTCTGTGCTTCTGGTAGTTGTGGATCATCAAATTGCAGACGAAAACTAGGATCATTAATAATAGTTTTGTCTGTCCACCGGGACAAAGGGGAGTTTTCCGCCCAGATTTCTAGTGTGCAAGTGGGGGGGGTATAGCGACGAATGACAGGATTTGATAGAGACATAACAACAATTTCAACGAAAAAAATAGGGAATTTTGGATTTTAGATTGGGAGTGAAAATCGCAAATCACAAATTATTTTGTGGAAAGGTCTATGAGTGCTAACCACAAACGACGGTGTCCACCGCCGGCACTATAAAAGAGTAAATTTATTAACAGTTTTAGGGCTAGGTGGGTAAGTATATCCCCAGGAGTGGCTTCTTCCTCTTCCATGCGTTCTTGGTAAGTATTACAAAAACTATCTATATAATCTCCCAATAACGCAGTTTGGTGAGGTTGTTGCTTATTTGCTGTCATCTGCTCTAATAAACCGACAGCCCGGCGAATTAATTCCTGGTGCTGCTTGGCGAGATAACAGATAATTAAAACTAGCGATCGCGCTTCTTCTACATCTAATTTTTTTCGTCCTCCTTGACTTTTGCGAAGGGGATTCGATTGCCGCAATCGCCACAGGGCTACCCGATCTGGTACTTTTGATTCTAAATCCAGACTAACTGCGGCTGATAGCATTGCCTCTGAACCAATGCCAGTTAAGGTCTCTAGGGCTAATAGCACTAAATCTAACTGAGTTTTGATATTTTCCCATTGAATTGTATTCGAGGCTGGGAGTTGACTTAAATCCTCCCAAGCTGATTTTGGTATAGTGGAATTAGCGGTTGAGTGCATAACTTTTAGCATAGATGATTAAGCTGAAAGACGCTGGTGTTGTTACCTATTTGGAAACGAGATTTGTTAGTAGGGGCGAAGCATTTGGAAGATAAATTATCGGTCATTGCCAAAAATAGTTCTCCAAATGCTTCGCCCGTACAGTTGTTAGTAGGGGCGAAGCATTGGGAAGATAAATTATCGGTCATTGCCAAAAATAGTTCTCCAAATGCTTCGCCCGTACAGTTGTTAATAGGGGCGAAGCATTGGGAAGATAAATTATCGGTCATTGCCAAAAATAGTTCTCCAAATGCTTCGCCCGTACAGTTGTTAGTTGTAATAATTTTGCCTGTTCCCTGTTCCCTTTAGATATGAGCAATAGTGACACCACTACCACCATCGGCTTGTGCTGCTGGTTCGTAATGGGTAATTCTGGGATGTTGTTGTAAGAAAGCGTGAACTCCTTGCTTTAGTTTGCCAGTACCGTGTCCATGAATAATCCATAGGGGTCCAGCGGCTTCAGAAATGGCTTTGTCTAAGATATATTCGCCATCAGCTACGCGTTTTCCGCGCAAATCTACAGTATTTTGAGAGGTGCGAATGGCTGGGGCTGGTGGTGGTGTAACTACGGCTGGGGCTGGTTTTGCTTTAACTATGGGTTCGGGTTTTTGTCCATCTAATGATTCTATATCTTGGAGTTGGACTGTCATTTTCATGATGCCAAAACGGATGGCAAAATTGCCGTCAGCATCAGGAATTGTTAAAACTTCGGCGGTTTGCCCTAATTTGGGAATTCGCACGCGATCGCCGACTTTGGGCATAAACCCAGCTTTAGGTTTAGGTGGCGGGGCTGGCTCATATTTTTGAGCAATTTGACTTAGGGATGCGGTAGCTTGTTGGGCATCTTGGGCGTTAGGTGTGCCTTTTTGCAGGCGGCGGATAACTTGGGCAATTTCGCCTTTGGCTTGGGTAATTGCTTGTTGAACGGCAATTTCTTGGGAAGCCCGTAAATCTTTTTCTCTGGCTTCTAAAGCAGCGGCTTTGTCAGAAACTTCTTTATATAATCGTTCGGCTTGACGTAATATTTTTTGGGCTTCTGCGGCTTTGGTTTCTTGGTGGCGACGTTGGGCTTCTAAACCGGCAATGACTTGATTTACCTCGTCTGTGGCTTCTCCAACTTGAGTTTTCGCTTCTGCTACTACTTCTGGTTTTAACCCTAAACGCAAGGCAATACTCAAGGCGTTGGAACGTCCAGGAATCCCCCACAATAGCCGATAAGTGGGTGAAAGGGTGGTTTCGTTAAATTCTACGGAAGCATTTTCAAATCGGGAATCTTCGTATTTTAGGGCTTTGAGTTCGCCAAAGTGGGTACTAGCCATTGTTAGCTGGGTATGATTGGCGAGATATTTGAGTAAAGCGATCGCTAATGCACTACCCTCAACCGGATCTGTGCCTGCACCAACTTCATCCAGTAATACGAGGGACTGGTGATTGGTGATTGGTGATTGGTGATTGATAATTGGTGATTGGGAAAAGTTATCCTCCTCTGTCTCTTTCCCTGTTCCCTGTTCCCTGTTCCCTGTTCCCTCATCAATTGCTTCTAATATTCGACTAATGCGGCGAATATGTCCTGAAAACGTGGATAAACTCTGTTGTAAAGATTGTTCATCGCCAATATCAGCTAAAACTTGCGAAAACCACGGCATTTCTACGGGTTCACGGGCAGGAACAAATAAACCCACTTTCGCCATGATAGCCGCTAATCCCAAGGTTTTTAAAGTTACCGTTTTTCCACCTGTATTTGGTCCTGTGATGGTGACTACCCGAATTTGGGGACTGATCAGCAAATCTACTGGAATGACGGGATTTCCTTGTTCGTGCTGCTGTTGCCATACTAATAACGGGTGGCGCAGATTTCGCAAGGTGATAATTTCATTGTCTTGACGATTGATAAAGCGCGGGGGGTTAGAACCTATCCACAGACTATAACGAGCTTTCGCAACTGCTAGATCTAAGGTGGTGACAATGGCTAATAACCTTTCTAAATCTGGGGTAACTGCGGCTACTTTCTCCGTCAAAGTCCGACGAATGGCTTCGGCTTCGGTTTGCTCTTTTCTGAAGATTTGCCGCAGTTGATTACCCAAGGGAACGACACTGCTAGGCTCTATATACAGGGTTGCGCCACTGGTGGAGGTGTCATGAACAATGCCGGGAATTGCGTCCTTTTGGGGGGCTTTGACGGGGATGACAAAGCGATCGCTTCTTTGGGTAATTAACTGTTCTTGAATTGCTCCCGATTTTGCTTGGATAATATTTTGGAGTTTTTGAGTAATTTGGCTGCGGATTTTCCGCAATTCTACCCGAATTTCCCCCATTTTCTGACTAGCGCGATCAGTTACTTCTCCCCGTTCATCAATACAACGGTGGATTTCCTGTTCTAATTCTGGGTACGTCCGTAATTGGGAAACTAAATCGTTTAAAACTGGGACATTTTCTTGATTATCAATGACACGGCGTAAATTTCTTGTCCCTGCCAGGGTGGTAGCGATCGCTAATAGTTCCTCTCCAGGTAAAATACTTTGGAGTATTGCCCGTTCTAGGGAATCACCGATATCTTGGATTCCTTCAAAGGATAATCCTGGATGTAAACGACTTTCCAGTTCGTAAACTTCTTTGGTTTGCGCTAATAACTGTTCACTTTCTACCTGGGTTTCAGGAATCGGCAAGTCACGCGCAACTATTGCCCCTAGCTTAGTTGCCGCAAAGGTGGAAAGGTGCTGGCACAAGCGAGGCCACTCTAGTAATTCTAAGGTTTCAGATTGAATCAAGGTTTCAACAACTAATCTGAAATTATCGTAACAATTTTAGCCGCCATCAGACTAAATCTTCAAGGATAAAATTTTTAGAAAAACGGTGACGCTGGCTGAATGCTGCCATCTAGTAGTTTATCAATCCAAAAATGACGGGGTAAAGGCAAGCAGGGGGAGAAGGGGGAGTAGGGGAGGGAAAAACAGAAGTTTTTTCCTATCATTACCCGTCAAATTTATTTTGACGGGTTTTTGGTAGTGCGGGCATCTTGCCCGCGTGAGCGAGACGCTCACACTACAGTCCATCATTTTTATCTTGACAAACTACTAGATAATTCTCTTTAATTGATTATATTTTCAAGTTAAAATCAAGGATTACAGCACCTTTGACACAGATAGAATTTACATAATGAACGCTACACAAGAACAACTAAAACTAAAATTAACACAGGCTTTAGTAGCTGCTTTTGGTACAGATTATACCAATACAGATCCAATTTTGGTTTCTGCCAGTAATCCTAAATTTGGTGATTATCAAGCTAATGTGGCTTTATCTTTAAGTAAAAAGTTGGGAAAGCAACCGAGAATCATTGCTGGGGAAATCGTTAGTAAACTAGATGTATCTGATATTTGTGAACCTCCAGAAATCGCGGGTCCTGGTTTTATTAACCTCAAATTACAAACTTCTTATTTAGAAGCACAACTTAACGCCATTCAATTAGATTCTAGATTGGGAATACCCACAGCAACAAATCCACAAAAGCAAATTGTTGATTTTTCTAGTCCGAATATTGCCAAAGAAATGCACGTCGGCCATTTACGTTCGACTATTATTGGTGATTCCATTGCCCGAATTTTAGAATTTTGTGGTCATGATGTTTTGCGGTTAAATCATGTTGGTGATTGGGGTACGCAATTTGGGATGTTAATTACCTATTTGCGGGAAGTTTATCCAGACGCACTTACCACAGCCAACGCTTTAGATATTGGAGATTTAGTTAATTTTTACCGCAAAGCCAAACAGCGATTTGATGAAGATCCGGTTTTTCAAGAAACTTCCCGTCAAGAAGTTGTGAGATTACAAGCTGGTGCGGAAGATACGTTTCATGCTTGGAAATTGTTATGTGAACAATCTCGACAAGAATTTCAAATCATTTATGATTTACTCAATGTTGAATTAATAGAAAGAGGTGAATCTTTTTATAATCCACTATTACCAAAAGTTGTGGAAAATTTAGCAACAACGGGATTATTAGAATCAAGCCAAGGGGCAAAATGTGTTTTCTTAGATGGTTTTACAAATAGAGAAGGTAATCCTTTACCTTTAATTGTCCAAAAAACTGACGGTGGTTATAACTATGCAACCACAGATTTAGCAGCTTTAGGTTATCGCATTCAAGAAGATAAAGCCAAGCGGATTGTTTATGTGACAGACGAAGGACAATCTAACCACTTTGCCCAATTTTTCCAAGTCGCAAGAAAAGCAAATTGGATTCCTGAAGATGTGGAATTAGTTCATGTTCCTTTTGGGTTAGTATTAGGAGAAGATGGCAAAAAATTCAAAACTCGTTCTGGGGATACTGTGCGGTTACGAGATTTGTTAGATGAAGCTATTAACCGCGCTCGTGCAGACATAGAAAATAGATTACAAGAAGATGAACGCACAGAAACAGAAGAATTTATGCAAAATGTTGCGGAAGTTGTGGGAATTAGTGCGGTTAAATATGCAGATTTAAGCCAAAATCGCACCAGCAGTTATGTCTTTAGTTATGACAAAATGTTATCTCTCAAAGGCAATACAGCCCCTTATCTTCTCTATGCTTATGTGAGAATTCAAGGTATTAGTCGTCAAGGGAATATTGATTTTACCAACTTAGGAATAAATCGCCAAATCTTACTAAAAGAAGATGCAGAATTAACTTTAGCTAAACATCTCTTGCAACTTGATGAAGTGATTAAGGAAGTAGAACAGGATTTATTACCAAATCGTTTGTGTGATTATTTGTATCAACTCAGCGATAAGTTTAATAAGTTCTATGAAAATTGCCCTGTTCTCAAATCTGAAGAACCTGCTAGAACTTCGCGGTTAATGTTATGTGATTTAACTGCAAAAACTCTCAAGTTGGGATTATCTTTGTTAGGAATTAAGGTTTTAGAAAGGATGTAATATTAAGTCCTGACGATTATAAATCTCGGCTACACAGACAAAACCCACTTGAATCATGAAACTCTTGTAGTGCGGGCATCTTGCCCGCTACATAAGTACCTCATTAGAGCGAAATCTGCTGTAAGCATCGTCATACATATCATCAGCCAAAAAAACCAACTCCATAACCAGCAATTATGTCATCACGAAACCTCTACCTTTTCTAAATCTACACCCTGTTCTTGATCTAATTCTGGTAAGTTTTTACCCAAAATCAGAACAGATACCATCATTAATAAACTCGTCACCATAATTACACTGATCACATTCGGATCGTCAAAATTTTTTGATCATCTGGAGATAAGGAATCCCACGCTGGTAATTCTTTGGGACGGGGAGTAAGTTGGGCATTAGCAGGAATTACACCCAATTGTTTTTGTCGGGCAAAGGTTTCTTCTCGTAATTTATCCCAACCTTGATCAAATTTGCCTTGATACTTGTCTATCCAGACCTTGGGGGCGTGATGGGGTGCATGGGTAGCACCTGTAGCCAAATAGGTAAAGAAAGGCTTATCGGGGGCTATAGACTGTTGAGAATGAATCCAGCTAATGGCATGATCTACTAAATCTGGAGTCAAATGGTAATCAGGATTATTAGTTGGTGGTGCAATCCGCTTGGTATTTTCGACTAAAGCCGGACTCCATTGGTTAGTATCACCACCCAAAAAGCCGTAAAAATACTCAAATCCTAACCCTGTCGGCCAGCGGTCAAATGGACCAACTGCACTAGTTTCATAATCTGGTGTATTGTGCCATTTACCAAAAGCTGCGGTGTTATAGCCGTTTTGCCGTAATACTTCCGCTACAGTAGCTGCACTCTTAGGTAAAATAGTTGTGTAACCAGGAAAACCAGATGCTAACTCTGCAACTACACCTGTACCCACTGAATGATGATTGCGTCCAGTTAATAAAGCTGCTCTGGTAGGTGAACAAAGGGCTGTAGTGTGAAATTGGTTGTAACGTAATCCTTTTTCCGCTAAATGAGTTAAATTCGGGGTTTCTATAGCACCACCAAAGGTACTCGCTTGCCCAAAACCCACATCATCCAATAATACTAATAGTACATTGGGGGCTTTTTCAGGGGCTTTAATTGGTGCGGGAAAATCTGGTGTTGATTCTTTGTAAGTAATGCCGATTTTACCGTTGAAAGATGGTGGATTAATCGGTAATACTTTGCCCGTATCTGCTAATGCGGGGCTTGTCACCATCAACCATGTGATGAGTAAAGATAGAGACAGCACCCGTAGAATTGAACTTGACATACAATAACCTTGTATAAAAATTAACAACTTTGCGCCTTTGCTCCTTCGCGTCTTTGCGCGAAACTTAATCTTTTAACGAACCACAGAGGCACAGAGGACACGGAGATAAGAGGGTTCGAGAGATATTTTGCGTTAGTCTTGTAAGTTCTTTACCAAGCGAAATCCGATATGGGTTGTTCCGGTATCAGGAGATTCTGATTCTCGTGCGGCTGGACGGTAGCGGCTACAATAGTTTGGCGCACAGAAGTAAGAGCCGCCTTTGATGACATGAAGGGCAGTTTCTGTGGGTTTTTTAGGGTCAAAACTTTTATTTAGTCCAGTGGGGTTGATACTGTGGGCTTTGTTGTCATGTCCTACGCTGAACCAGTCGGAAGTCCATTCCCAAACGTTACTGGTCATGTCGTAAAGTCCATAACCATTAGCTGGAAAAGAGCCTACTTTTGCAGTTCCTACATAACCGTCGGCTTTGGTGTTGAAAAAGGGAAAGATTCCCTGCCAAGTATTGGCTTTTTTGGCAGAATATTGATTACCCCAGGTATAAGTTGCGCTGTCTAATCCACCACGAGCTTTTCTAAAACTGGTAATCTTTCAAGCCAAGGATAGAAGCTAATATCCACTAAACTCAAATTTTCCCCTAACCAGTAAGGATCATTACCAGACAGTTTACCTAATCCTTCTTCTTCAATATACAAAAGAGATTCTAAAAACTCTCTTCGTCCCTGTTCTTGTTCCTGTGTATCTTTACCACGCAGCAATTTACCAAAGGCTGGGACTAAACGAGTATTAGCATAGTCAATCCAAATTCATGACAGTTTGCGAGAATGTACGAGAATCGAAGCGGAACGCCATTCTAGTCCATCAGTGTCAAAATTAACACACTAGCAGTGTCCTGAATGTAAGTCAAATCATATAAATAAAAATGGTCATAAAAAAGGGAAAAAGAACTATATTTGTGTAAGTTTCTGCTTTTCTGGCAAGCTCAGTCCTAAAGGGACTGAGTTACTGACTGTGACAGAAGGGTAAATCCAGAAATTATTCCTCGACAATTTCCACTTCCCTTGGTTCTGCTGGTGCTTCAGCAGAAGTATTGGCTTCGGGACTGAGGTGATTTTTCAGTTTGAGTTTTAGGTCGTCTGAAATGGGCAAATCTTTAATTTCTTTGAGCAGAAATCTGACTGATTCGGTTTTGCTACGTTCTGTATATATAGCCTTGAGAATAGCTTCAATTCCATAGCCTGCTACAGTATCCCCTACAACTGTTGTCAGACCAAGCAGA
Organism: Dolichospermum sp. UHCC 0315A; assembly: GCF_008121535.1. Classification (GTDB taxonomy): domain Bacteria; phylum Cyanobacteriota; class Cyanobacteriia; order Cyanobacteriales; family Nostocaceae; genus Dolichospermum; species Dolichospermum lemmermannii. The sequence continues at coordinate 4,107,573 of NZ_CP043056.1, read as the reverse complement.
CCTATACCTCCGAGGATACCAAACGGTCCTCCCACAGATGTGAGGGTAGCAACAATAGCAGCATTACTACCTGCTGATGAAACTGCTAAAACCACGAGAATTATGCCAGGAAGACCCAGACCAGCCAATTTTTTAACGATTTCGTCCATTGTAATTACCTAAAATTGTGATACTTTTGCTGACAATCTTATCAATCTGTGATTTCAATTAATAACCGTTCGGCTGACGCACCCTAAATATGGGATATTTTTTATTTTGGAAGTCTCTAGCTTAACAAGATACTACACAATTCATCGATTTCTTGATTTTTTTCTTGAATCAGTATATTCGCTAAAGTTTGTAATTGGCGCAGATTTTCTGGTTTGGCATTATCGATATCTTCGAGTTCACTTTTTAAGAATGGTTGAAACCGATAATAAGAAGTTTTATGACCTTTATTAGTAGCCTCAAACAACCGTTCTAATTCTCCAGCTACTACTTCACTCCCGCCGTCAAGCACCATATTTAACAGCGGCTTTGTCCATTGCAATAGTCCCCAATTTTTCACTTGGTCATAAGGGTAGACACTGGTCAGGGAACCGGTACCCAAGGATACTACCAAGATATCCTCTATATTCAGGGCTTGTTGATTTTCTTGCTTACTAATTTGCGCCTCTAAAATAGCCAAATTAGCGGGATTATTCGCAACTAATCCCCCATCCACTAATGTATAGAAGCCGTCGGTATTATGGGAACTGGAAACACGATAGGGAGCAAAATAAGTCGGAGTTGCACTAGTTGCCAATGCTGCATCTGTGAGCGTAAAACCTAGGCATAACTTGCGAAACTTTTTCGATTTAGTCTGTTGTTTTTCGAGCTTATTAGTAAAGAATATGGGAATTCGCTGCTCGATATCGTAGCTCGTTACGAAAACTTCTTTGAGATTATTTTCTAAAGGGCTGTCGCCAAAATATTGCTTGATAATTTCTTCTCTCCCCTCTGAAGAATATTTTGGTTGAACGAATATATCCTCTAGCTGTCCGAGTAATTGTTCCCAGAATGGCTCGTAAAATATCTCAGCCCCATATTCCAAATATATTTGCAGAAGTTCTTCAGCGCTGTATTGGGCGACGGGTGGGCTATCAGATCCTGCTAAATCTAATCGCGGTTTAGTTAGTCCGAGTGCGAGAATTCCTCCGCTGGAACTACCTGCAATTAAATCGAACAAACTAAAAATCTGTTTTTGTGTCCGCTTTTCAATTTCAGTTAAGATGATTGCGGGGATAATACCCCGAATACCACCGCCATCAATAGCAAGTATTTTATATTTGGGATTTGCTGTATTATTCATAGTTTGTTTCGATTCCTCTTGAGAGGGTGTTTGCGCTTGTTCCTGTTGTGGGTATTCGGTAGTTTGGGAGATTTCGGCTATCTCTGCAGGTGAACTACTTGGTCTGTGTCCCTCGCTGGATGATTGTGCGATCGCAAATGGAACTTGTGCTAAATTCCAACTGGGATTACCATACAAGGTTCCATTATGGGTATTTCCACTCTGGTCTTGGACAGTTGTTCCTTCTCCTTCGTTTAATCTCCAGTAGGCTACTAATCCTGGTTCATTTCCAACTAGAGGACTAGAGCGATGCGTTTGGATTTGGTCTTGAGTGCAGGGATAATTCCAGACGCTAATATTTGCCAACTGTCCTGTAAAGTATACATTATTGTGTAAAGTCGCCCCCATGGTTATAGGACTAGTTGCTTTGTTCAAAGAAGAACCTGTCAAAGACCCAGTATATTCATGGTCATCAAGATATATAGTCAGTTGACCACCATTAAAAACAATGGCAAAGAAGTGCCATTGTCCGATGGTTAATTCTCCATTGCCAAAGGTTTTAATAACATTGTCAATATTTTCATCAATGTATACATCTAAATTACCTTCTTCACTGATGCCAAATTCAAAATTATCACTGTATCGATCTGAAGAACGGGCAAAAAATACATTGTGTGCCCCGTATGTAGTTGCTTTATTGGTGAGTTGATGCGGATTCACCCATCCGGAAATCGTAAAGGCTGAACTCCCCTGAGCAAACACACCACCAATATCATTTTTGCCAAAATTTATGTAGTCATCTTGACCATCAAATGTCAGAACTGATTGGGTATTTACTTGATTTGTCACAACATTTTCATCTCCAAATCATATAATTTGTAATTAATCAACGAACTATATACATAATTTATTTTTATCTATCAGGTAATATAGCTTGTTGGTAAATATATTGACTGTTGCTGCAATACTCACACTACAAGTGTCGTAGTTCCTAAATGCTGACTGATCATTCTTTCCTATAAGACTTGTACACTGATCCCTATGCTATGGTAGTTTTGTGCCAAAATCCCATAGGAGTCCCATATATTTTTAACTCCAACGCACTTAACCTAGACTTTTAAATAATCTCAGCTTTATCAAAAAAATGCAATAGATAGCAGGTAAGACTTATGCTTATCTATCTAACGGTGCATCTTTATATCCCACATTCCGCACCCTAACTGTCACATTGTTGACACTCCCCGGTCTAAAGCACCTAATGCATTGCTACGCAATGCTTACTCAGGGGCTTTCAAACTTCCCAGTCTTTCTTGTAAGGTGCATCAAACCGTAAAAATCTAGCAAATAAACAGATTGTTGATATCTGATGCACCCTACAATAGATTTTTGGTGTGACGCTTGCGTAAGTTGTAAGAGTGAGTCATAACTTTAACAAAATATATTTAGAACTTACGCATTGACAAATGAGGGAAAATTCTTATACGGTAATCATCGGTATTGCTTATATGTAAGCATCAAACATCTCCGAAAAAGAATCTGAAACCCTTAACCTGTCTAGCTGAAAACCTAATTTCCGGAGAGGTCTATTTTAGTTATCTAAAATAGACAAAATAGTTAAAAAACTCGCTATTATGGCTAATCATCAAAATAAATTTAATTGCTTTATTATTGGCGAGGGAACTTTACCGATTCAATGTGCTGAAATACTGATCAATCAAGGTCACGTAATTTACGGCATTATCTCCGCAGATGCATCGATAATTAACTGGGCTGAGGGGAAAAACATACCTTATATTAAGCCAACAGATCATATCGGAGAATTTTTAAGCCAGCAGCCTTTTGATTACCTGTTCAGTATTGTCAATAGGTATGTTTTACCCCAGGAAATTCTAGAGTTACCACGCCAATTTGCGATCAACTATCATGATGCCCCCCTACCAAGATATGCAGGAGTCAATGCCACTTCCTGGGCGTTGATGAATCAGGAGAAGACTCATGGGGTGACGTGGCATATAATGGCCGCTATGGTTGATGCGGGCGATATCCTGAAGCAGGTAATTATCGATATTGCTGATGACGAGACAGCTTTGACTCTAAATGGGAAATGCTATGAAGCTGCTATTAATGCATTTGCTCAACTAGTTGATGAGCTATCCTCTGGTACATTTGTAGCAACCAAAGTAAACCTGAATCAGCGCACCTATTTTTCCCGCTTCAAAAGGCTGAGGGCAGGCGGAATCATCTCATGGAAGCGTTGTGCTTATGAGTTAGATGCCCTGATTAGGGCTTTAGATTTTGGTTCTTATCCCAATCCATTAGGTCGGCCTAAATTGGCTATAGACAGCAATTTGTTTATAGTCTCTAAGCTTGAGGTTCAGGGTAACTTGTCCAACTACCCTCCGGGAACGATCACAAACATTGAACCTACTTATATCACAGTTTCTACAGCAAGTTATGATATTGCACTACGTCAGGTACTGGCTATTAATGGTCAAGCACTATCAATTTCATATCTGGTGGAGAAATTTGGCTTGCAAGTCGGGTATCAGTTTTGTGATCTTGAGCCTAATCAGGTCAAGCAGATTGAGAAGTTTGATCAGTCAATTGTTAAGCATGAAGCTTTTTGGGTAGAAAGGCTAGGAACCTTAGAGTCCATCACTATTCCTGAGGCAAAGCAGACAGCATCATTACACCTGAAAGAACCACAGTATGCCAGAGCCAGGATGTTTGTACCCGATGAGGCAATTACCTTATGGTTACAACGCCATCCCCAATGGCACCGAAGTGATTTTCTCGCAGCTGCTTTTATTACTTATCTAGCTCGAATTGGTGGCAGCGGATGTTTTGATATCGGATTTAAAGATATTGAATTACAACGACAGTTGGTCGGACTCGAAAGCTTGTTTGCGTCAGTTGTTCCTTATCGGGTAAATATAGATTACGAGCAAAGTTTTGCGGCTTTAAAAAAACAGTTCGAATTTACCCAACTTCCCCTAACTTATGTCCGGGATGTCGTGACTAGGTATCCATCTCTTCGTTCGTTGTCCGATCGGGGTAGTGAGCAGTTTTTTCCAGTGGTTGTAGAGCGTGTGGAAAAACTAGAGGACTACCAAGGGACGTTGGGAAGTGATCTAACTTTCATAATTTCCTCAGATGGGAAGAAATGTTGTTGGTTCTACAACACAGATGTATTGAATAATGACAGTATTGCCAGAATGCAAGAGCAGTTTACTGTTTTTCTGCAAGGTATTCTCACCGAACCTGACCAGTGTATTGCTTACCTACCTTTGTTATCTGAGCAGCAGCGGCGGGAAATTTTGCTGGAGTGGAATGATACCCAAGTTGAATATCCTGTTGATAAATGTATCCATGAGTTATTTGAGTCGCAGGTTGATCTGACCCCGGATGCAGTAGCGGTAGTATTTGAAAATCAACAACTCACCTATCAGCAATTGAATGGTCAGGCTAATCAATTAGCGCATTACTTACGCTCTCATGGTGTGGGTGCGGATGTGCTGGTGGGTATTTGTGTAGAGCGTTCTTTAGAGATGGTAGTGGGACTACTAGGCATTCTCAAAGCGGGTGGAGCCTATGTACCAATTGACCCTGAATATCCACAAGAGCGTCTGACTTTCATGTTAGAAGATGCTCAAGTTTCGGTATTACTAAGTCAACAGAAATTAGTTGAAAAATTACAAACCCATCAAGAAAATATTGTCTGCTTAGATACCGCATGGCAACTAATTTCTCAGTTGAGTCCAGAGAATCTCATCTCTGAGGTGCAAGGACATAACTTGGGTTATGTGATTTACACCTCTGGTTCTACAGGTCAACCAAAAGGTGTGGCCATGAATCAGCTTGCTCTTTGCAATCTGCTCCTGTGGCAACGGCAAAATGTCACAATTTCTAGTGGGGCAAAAACCCTGCAATTTGCGCCGATTAGCTTTGATGTTTCCTTCCAAGAAATCTTCTCAACCTGGTGTTCTGGGGGGACATTGCTGTTGATTGGAGAGCAATTGCGCCGAGAACCATTGGCTGTGTTAGGTTTACTCCAAGAACAAGCTGTTGAGAGACTGTTTCTTCCCTTTGTTGGTTTACAGCAACTAGCCGAGGTGGCTATTGAGCGGGAATTAGTTATGAGTAATCTGCGCCAAATCATCACTGCGGGGGAACAGTTGCAGATTACTCCTGCCATTTCTCAATGGTTGAGCCAGTTAACTGATTGTACTTTGCACAATCATTATGGACCATCGGAAAGTCATGTCGTCACCAGTTTTACTCTGACTAATTCCGTGGAAACTTGGCCGCTGCTGCCTCCCATTGGTCGTCCCATTGCCAATACCCAACTTTATATCCTTGACGAAAATTTACAACCAGTACCAGTAGGTGTACCAGGAGAATTGCATATAAGTGGAGTCGGATTAGCACGCGGCTACCTCAACCGACCAGAGTTAACACAAGAGAAATTTATCGCCAATCCCTTTAGCACCTACGCTAATTCCCGTCTCTACAAAACCGGGGACTTAGCCCGTTATTTGCCAGATGGCAATATCGAATACTTGGGTCGCAGCGATAATCAAGTAAAAATCCGGGGATTCCGCATCGAGTTGGGCGAAATCGAAACAGTCCTCAGCCAATATACCCATGTGCAAGCATCTTGCGTGATTGTCCGTGAAGACATTCCTGGGAACAAGCGCTTAGTTGCCTACATTGTGTCGCAAAAAGAGCAGAGAGCCACTGTCAGCGAACTGCGTAGCTTCCTCACACAAAAGCTTCCAGAATACATGGGTCCCCAGGCTTTCGTCATTTTAGATTCCTTACCCCTCACCCCCAATGGCAAAGTAGACCGCCGCGCTTTGCCCATACCAGATTTACACGCTGAACTCACAGACCAGTACGTAGCTCCACGCACCCCCACCGAAGAAATCCTATCACTAATTTGGGCACAAGTCCTCAAACTAGAGCAAGTAGGTATTCATGATAACTTTTTTACCTTTGGCGGACACTCCCTACTAGCAACACAATTGGTTTCTCGCATCCGCACTAGCTTCAAAGTAGAACTACCGTTGCGTAGTTTATTTGCTGCACCGACAGTTGCTCAATTGTCGCCACATATTCAACGGTTGCAGCAACAAGAGTTAGAACTGACTTCCCCACCCATTTTACCAAGGGACGAGAATGCAGAATTACCCTTGTCTTATGCCCAACAGCGGTTGTGGTTTTTAGACCAATTACAACCGAACAGTGCCTTATATAATATCCCCATAGCTTTGCGTCTAGTCGGAACTCTCAATCAAGCAGCCTTAGCACAAAGCTTAGAAGAAATTATTCATCGTCACGAAGCATTACGCACCAATTTCATTACAGTTGATGGTACACCAAGGCAAGTCATTCAAACAGCAACAAATTGGACAGTATCAGTTGTTAACTTCAGGCATTTATCCACCAGCGCACAAGAAATAGCTGCACAGCAATTGGCACAAAAACAAGCTATTCAATCCTTTGACTTGGCAAGTGAAGTATTAATCAGAGTAACATTAGTAGTGCTTTCTGAGACAGAACACCTGTTGAATGTGTGTATGCACCACATTGTCTCTGATGGCTGGTCAATGGGTGTGTTTGTCGCAGAACTGGCAGCATTATACAATGCTTATTCAATAGGTCTACCTTCTCTGCCAGACGCTACGCGAATACCTTTAACTCCACTGCCGATTCAGTACGCAGATTTTGCAATTTGGCAAAGAAACTGGTTAGTCGGAGATGTACTGCAAAGGCAACTGAATTACTGGCAACAACAACTAAAAGATGCACCAGCCCTGTTAGTGCTGCCCACAGACCGACCCAGACCTGCTGTGCAAACCTTCGTAGGCGCATATCAAGATTTTGCTCTTTCTGTGGAATTAACTCAAGGGTTAATGCAACTGAGTCAGCAACAAGATTGTACTCTGTTTATGACGCTGTTGGCAGCATTTGATGTATTACTGTATCGCTACACAGGAACAGAAGATATTTTGGTAGGGAGTCCAATTGCCAACCGCGATCGCAGTGAAATAGAAGGGTTAATTGGCTTTTTTGTCAATACTTTAGTGATGCGGAGTAATTTATCGGAAAATCCCAGTTTTGCGGAATTACTCACTCGTGTTCGGTCTATGGCTTTATCCGCCTATGCTCATCAGAATTTGCCATTGGAAATGCTGGTGGAAGCATTGCAGCCAGAACGCGACCTTAGTCATACACCCCTATTTCAGGTGATGTTTGCCCTCCAGAATCCTTACCTGTCAGAAGTAGAGTTGAGTGGGTTAAGTATTAGTTCATTGCCAATAGAAGGTGCAACGGCAAAGTTTGATCTTACCTTAGCAATGGAGAACACAAGTAATGGATTGATTGGGGTGTGGGAGTACAATACTGACTTGTTTGATGCCAGCACTATTGAGCGCATGACTGGTCATTTTCTGACACTACTTTCGTCAATTGTGGCTAATCCTCTGGAACAGATTTCCCAATTACCTTTGTTAACAGAACCAGAGAAACAGCAGTTATTAATTGAGTGGAATCATACTCAGGTAGATTATCCTGTTGATCAGTGTATTCATCAGTTATTTGAGCAGCAAGTCCGGCGGACACCGGATGCAGTGGCGGTGGTATTTGAAGAGCAACAACTTACATATCATGAATTAAATTGTCGAGCTAATCAGTTGGCGCATTACTTGCAGTCTTTGGGTGTGGGAGCCGATGTGCTGGTGGGTATTTGTGTGGAGCGCTCTTGGGAGATGATTGTGGGATTACTGGGTATTCTCAAGGCGGGTGGGGCTTATGTGCCGCTTGACCCAGATTATCCAACTGAGCGTTTGACTTTTATGTGGGCAGATGCTCAAGTTTCAGTCTTATTAACCCAACAGCATTTAGTCGAGAAATTACCTGAAAATCAAGCGCCTGTCGTCTGCTTAGATACCGACTGGCTGCTGATCTGTGAATCTAGTCAGGAGAGTCCAATCACTGAGGTACAACCTGGTAACTTAGCTTATGTGATTTATACCTCCGGTTCTACTGGCACACCCAAGGGGGTAATGCTCTCTCACAGTAACCTTTGCAACCATATGTCCTGGATGCAAGCAACATTCCCCCTGACGGAAAAAGACAAAGTATTGCAAAAAACTCCCTTTGGCTTTGATGCGTCAGTTTGGGAATTCTACGCTCCATTATTAGCCGGTGGACAGTTGTTAATAGCTAAACCAGGAGGTCATACTGATAGTGCTTATCTGTTAAGGTTAATTGCCCAACAGCAGGTAACGATTGTTCAACTTGTCCCATCTTTGTTACAAATGCTTTTAGAGCAGGGAGGAATCGAAACTTGTCACTCCCTCAAACACGTCTTCTGTGGAGGTGAAGTCTTACCAGTTGCTCTACTTGAAGGCTTGTTAAGCAAGCTAGATGTGAACTTACACAATCTTTACGGACCGACGGAAACTTGTATCGATGCAACTTTCTGCAATTGTCAGCGAGAGATATATACACAAATTGTCCCCATTGGTCGCCCAATTTCCAATACCCAAATTTATATCCTTGACCAAAATTTACAAGCATTACCCGTTGGTGTACCAGGCGAATTGCATATAAGTGGAGCCGGATTAGCCAGAGGCTACCTCAATCGCCCCGAATTGACACAAGAGAAATTTATCGCCAATCCCTTTAGCACCTACCCTAATTCCCGTCTCTACAAAACCGGGGACTTAGCCCGTTATTTGCCCAATGGCAATATAGAATACCTGGGACGCATTGATAATCAAGTAAAAATCCGTGGTTTCCGGATCGAATTAGCAGAAATTGAAGCGGTACTGGACCAAAGAGATGATGTACAGCTAGCTTGTGTTATCGCCCGTGAAGACGACCCTGGGAATAAACGGCTAGTAGGCTACATTGTGCCGTCTTCCCAGATGACTTGTACTGTTAGTGAATTACCGCAATTCCTCAAGACAAAACTGCCAGATTACATGGTTCCCAATATCTTTGTGATCCTGGATTCCCTCCCCTTAACCCCTAATGGCAAAGTAGACCGCCGCGCTTTACCTGTTCCCGATTTACAGGGTCAAGGAACCGACAAATACGTAGCTCCACGCACCCCCACCGAAGAAATCCTGTCACTAATTTGGGCACAAGTCCTTAAACTAGAGCAAGTAGGCATTCATGATAACTTCTTTACCTTTGGCGGACACTCCCTACTAGCAACCCAATTAGTTTCCCGTATCCGCACTAGCTTCAAAGTAGAACTACCGTTGCGTAGTTTATTTGCTGCACCGACAGTTGCTCAATTGTCGCCACATATTCAACGGTTGCAGCAACAAGAGTTAGAACTGACTTCCCCACCCATTTTACCAAGGGCAGAGAATGCAGAATTACCCTTGTCTTATGCCCAACAGCGGTTGTGGTTTTTAGACCAATTACAACCGAACAGTGCCTTATATAATATCCCCATAGCTTTGCGTCTAGTCGGAACTCTCAATCAAGCAGCCTTAGCACAAAGCTTAGAAGAAATTATTCATCGTCACGAAGCATTACGCACCAATTTCATTACAGTTGATGGTACACCAAGGCAAGTCATTCAAACAGCAACAAATTGGACAGTATCAGTTGTTAACTTCAGGCATTTATCCACCAGCGCACAAGAAATAGCTGCACAGCAATTGGCACAAAAACAAGCTATTCAATCCTTTGACTTGGCAAGTGAAGTATTAATCAGAGTAACATTAGTAGTGCTTTCTGAGACAGAACACCTGTTGAATGTGTGTATGCACCACATTGTCTCTGATGGCTGGTCAATGGGTGTGTTTGTCGCAGAACTGGCAGCATTATACAATGCTTATTCAATAGGTCTACCTTCTCTGACAGACGCTACGCGAATACCTTTAACTCCACTGCCGATTCAGTACGCAGATTTTGCAATTTGGCAAAGAAACTGGTTAGTCGGAGATGTACTGCAAAGCCAACTGAATTACTGGCAACAACAACTAAAAGATGCACCAGCCCTGTTAGTGCTGCCCACAGACCGACCCAGACCTGCTGTGCAAACCTTCGTAGGCGCATATCAAGATTTTGCTCTTTCTGTGGAATTAACTCAAGGGTTAATGCAACTGAGTCAGCAACAAGATTGTACTCTGTTTATGACGCTGTTGGCAGCATTTGATGTATTACTGTATCGCTACACAGGAACAGAAGATATTTTGGTAGGGACTCCAATTGCTAACCGCGATCGCAGTGAAATAGAAGGGTTAATTGGCTTTTTTGTCAATACTTTAGTGATGCGGAGTAATTTATCGGAAAATCCCAGTTTTGCGGAATTACTCACTCGTGTTCGGTCTATGGCTTTATCCGCTTATGCTCATCAGAATTTGCCATTGGAAATGCTGGTGGAAGCATTGCAGCCAGAACGCGACCTTAGTCATACACCCCTATTTCAGGTGATGTTTGCCCTCCAGAATCCTTACCTGTCAGAAGTAGAGTTGAGTGGGTTAAGTATTAGTTTATTGCCAATAGAAGGTGCAACGGCAAAGTTTGATCTTACCTTAGCAATGGAGAACACAGGTAATGGATTGATTGGGGTGTGGGAGTACAATACTGACTTGTTTGATGCCAGCACTATTGAGCGCATGACTGGTCATTTTGTGACACTACTTTCGTCAATTGTGGCTAATCCTCTGGAACAGATTTCCCAATTACCTTTGTTAACAGAAGTTGAGCGGCAGCAGTTATTAATTGAGTGGAATCATACTCAGGTAAATTATCCTGTTGATCAGTGTATTCATCAGTTATTTGAGTCGCAGGTAGAACGGACTCCAGATGCAGTGGCGGTGGTATTTGAAGAACAACAACTTACATATCATGAATTAAATTGTCGAGCTAATCAGTTGGCGCATTACTTGCAGTCTTTGGGTGTGGGAGCCGATGTGCTGGTGGGTATTTGTGTGGAGTGCTCTTGGGAGATGATTGTGGGATTACTGGGGATTCTCAAGGCGGGTGGGGCTTATGTGCCCCTTGACCCTGAGTATCCAACTGAACGGTTGAGTTTCATCCTCACAGACACTCAGGTGAAAGTGCTACTGACCCAACAGCAATTAGTCAAAAAGCTACCAGCCCATACTGCACAGCTTGTCTGCTTAGATACAGACTTGGAAAAAATTACCCAAAACAGCAACTCCAACCCTGTCAATACTGCCACATCGCTTAATCTGGCATACGTCATCTACACTTCAGGTTCTACAGGTCAGCCTAAAGGTGTTTTAGTCAACCACCATCATGTAACTCGTCTGTTTGCAGCCACAAACTCTTGGTATAAATTTAATTCTCAAGATGTGTGGACAATGTTCCACTCCTATGCCTTCGACTTCTCTGTTTGGGAAATTTGGGGTGCATTGCTTTATGGCGGACGACTGGTAGTAGTGCCGTATCTGTTGACGCGATCGCCTGAATCGTTCTATAAATTATTATCTCAAGAGCAAGTCACAATTCTCAATCAAACGCCTTCAGCTTTCCGCCAGTTAATTCAAGCAGAACAGTCAATCGGAATGAGCGATTTGAACCTCCGTCTCGTAATTTTCGGTGGAGAAGCTCTGGAACTCGAGAGTTTGCAACCCTGGTTTGAGCGCCACGGCGACCAGAAACCGCAGTTAGTGAATATGTACGGGATTACAGAAACTACTGTACACGTAACCTATCGTCCATTGAGCCTTGACGATTTAAATCGCACAGCTAGTGTTATTGGTCGCCCGATTCCCGACTTACAAGTGTATGTGCTAGACCAGCATTTACAACCAGTACCGATTGGAGTTCCAGGGGAGATGTACGTTGGTGGTGAGGGGGTGACTCGTGGCTATCTCCATCGTGACGAACTCACAGGACAAAGGTTTATCTCCAACCCCTTCCAAAGAAGTAAGGGAAGAGAACGCCTTTATAGAACAGGAGACTTAGCCCGTTATTTGCCCAATGGCGAGTTAGAGTATTTAGGGCGAATTGACCAGCAAGTAAAAATACGTGGCTTCCGCATTGAGTTGGGCGAAATTGAAGGATTACTGGCACAACATCCAGCCGTTTGGGAAAGTGTAGTGGTAGTCAGGGAGGATGAACCGGGCGACAAACGTCTGGTAGCTTACGTAGTACCGCAAGTGGCACAAGCTCCCACAACAGCAGAACTGCGTAGCTACTTCAAGGAAAAGTTACCAGATTACATGATACCAAATGCAATAGTCATCTTGGAGTCTTTACCCCTCACGTCCAATGGCAAAATAGACCGTCGCTCCCTACCGGTTCCAGAATCACGCGCAGGAATAGAAGAGAGTTTAGTCGCACCCCGCACTCCCGTTGAAGAAAAATTGGCACAAATTTGGGCAAAAGTCCTGAGAGTAGAGCAAGTGGGGATTCATGACAACTTCTTTGAACTGGGAGGACACTCGCTACTAGCAACCCAATTGGTTTCACGCATCCGCACCAGTTTCAAAGTAGAACTACCGTTGCGTAGTTTATTTGCGGCACCGACAGTTGCCGAATTAGCACCATCGATTCAGCAGTTACAGCAACAAAACATAGAAATAAAAGTACCACCCATCTTACCAAGGAAAAAGAATGCAAAATCAGAATGAAGAATTACCACTATCTTATGCTCAACAGCGTTTGTGGTTTTTAGACCAGTTACAGCCGAACAGTCCCTTATATAACATACCCTTAGCTTTGCGTCTAGTAGGAATTCTCAATCGAGCAGCCTTGGCACAAAGCTTAAAAGAAATTATTGATCGTCACGAAGCCTTACGCACCAATTTCATGACAATTGATGGACAACCAGCACAAATCATCCAAACAGAAATAAATTGGACAGTATCAGTTGTTGACTTGCAGCATTTATCTACCGCCGAACAAGAAAGTGCTTCACAGCAATTGGCACAAAAACAAGCAATTCAACCCTTTGATTTGGCAAGTGAATCGTTAGTCAGAGCGACATTAGTAGTAATATCAGAGACAGAACACTTACTATTAGTGTGTATGCACCACATTGTCAGTGATGGCTGGTCTATGGGTGTGTTTGCTCATGAATTAGCGACACTGTATAATGCTTATGCTCAAGGTCAGCGAACACCGTTAGAGCCATTACCAATTCAATACGCAGATTTTGCAATTTGGCAAAGAGAGTTTTTGCAAGGGGATTTGCTGCAAAGCCAATTGAGTTACTGGCAACAACAACTAAAAGAGGCACCAGCGTTATTATCCCTACCCACAGACAGACCCAGACCTGCTGTGCAAACCTTCGTTGGCGCACATCAAAAGTTTGCACTTTCAGTTGAGTTAACTCAAAAGTTGACAAAACTGAGTCAGGAGCAGGAAGTAACACTATTCATGACATTGTTGGCAGCATTTGATACCCTACTTTACCGCTACACAGGACAATCAGACATTGTGGTAGGGGCTCCTATAGCCAACCGCAATTACGGTGAAATAGAAGCATTAATTGGCTTTTTTGTCAATACATTGGTGATGCGTACCAACTTGGAAGGGAATCCTCGATTTAGTGAATTACTGACTCGTGTTCGGTTAATGGCAATGGATGCATACTCTCATCAGGATTTACCTTTTGAAATGCTAGTTGAGGCATTGCAGCTAGAACGGGATCTCAGCTATACACCGCTGTTTCAGGTAGTGTTTGGCCTTCAGAATGCTCCTAACTCTCAAGTAGAGTTGACTGGATTAACTGTTAGTCCATTGGTAGTAGAAAGTGTAACTGCCAAGTGTGATCTTACCTTAGCAATGGAGAACACAGGTACTGGACTAATTGGTGTGTGGGAGTATAACACTGACTTGTTTGATACAGGCACTATTGAGCGGATGACTGGTCATTTTGTCACCTTACTTGAGGGAATTGTGGCGAATCCCCTTGAGCGGATTTCCCAATTACCTCTGCTGACAGAAGTTGAGCAGCAGCAGTTATTAATTGAGTGGAATGATACACAAGTAGACTATCCCCAAGATAAGTGTATCCATCAGTTATTTGAGGAGCAGTGTTTGAGGACACCCGATGCTGTGGCTGTGGTGTTTGAGAATCAACAACTTACATATCACGAGTTGAATTGTCGAGCTAATCAGTTAGCGCATTACTTGCAGTCTTTGGGTGTGGGTGCGGATGTACTGGTAGGGTTGTGTGTAGAGCGATCGCTAGAGATGATCGTGGGAATTTTAGCAATTCTCAAGGCGGGTGGCGCTTATGTGCCGCTTGACCCAGGGTATCCCCAAGAACGCTTACAATATATTCTCGAAGATACTTTAGTTTCTCTACTGCTGACCCAACAACGAATCTTGGACAAACTACCTGAGCATCAAGCGCAGCTTGTTTGTTTGGATGAGATATGGGAAAAAATTGTCCAAAATAATCAAGACAATCCTACCAGTGGGGTGACGGCTTTTAATCTAGCGAATGTAATTTACACTTCCGGTTCAACAGGTAAACCTAAAGGTGTAATGGTTGAGCATAAGGGATTATGCAACCTAGCTCAAGCTCAGATGCAAACTTTTGGTTTGCATTCTGATAGTCGCCTTCTCCAGTTTGCCTCCTTCAGTTTTGATGCTTCTATCTGGGAAATCATCATGGCTCTGGGATCGGGGGCAAGACTTTACTTAGGAACAAAAGACTCTTTATTACCGGGTATCCCGTTAATTGAGCGATTACGCAATTATGGCATTACCCATGTCATCTTACCACCATCAGCACTGGCAGTTCTGCCGACGGAAGAACTCCCGGCGTTGCAAACAATAATTGTCGGTGGAGAAGCTTGTGCTGCTGAACTGATAAAACAATGGTCTGTGGGAAGAAATTTCTTCAATGCTTATGGTCCGACAGAAGCCAGTGTCTGTGCTACAGTAGCAAAATGTACTGATGTTGATCAGAAAATATCCATCGGTCGTCCAATCGCCAACGCGCAAATCTACATTTTAGACGAATATCTGCAACTAGTTCCCGTTGGTGTACCAGGAGAATTGCACATCGGTGGTGCGGGGTTAGCACGAGGCTACCTCAACCGACCTGAATTGACACAAGAGAAATTTATCCCCAATCCCTTTGACAATTCAAAATTTAAAATACCCTACAGAAACGCCAAAGGCGGACAAAATTCAAAATTATATAAAACTGGGGACTTAGCCCGTTATCTGCCAGATGGCAACATTGAATACCTGGGACGCATCGACAATCAGGTAAAAATTCGTGGCTTCCGCATTGAATTGGGAGAAATTGAAGCAGTACTAAGTCAACTAGGCGATGTCCAGGCATCTTGCGTCATTGTCCGCGAAGATATAACCGGGGATAAACGCCTAGTTGGTTACATCGTGCCACAAAAAGAGGTGACACCGACAGTTAGTGAACTGCGACAATTCCTAAAAGCCAAACTACCAGAATACATGGTACCTAATGCTTTCGTCATTTTAGACTCTCTGCCACTAACTCCCAATGGTAAAATCGACCACCGCGCTTTACCCGCACCAGATTTACACAGGGAATTCAAACACAAATATGTAGCCCCGCGCACTCCAGTTGAGGAAATGCTGGCACAAATTTGGGCGCAAGTCCTCAAAGTAGAGCAAGTGGGGATAGAAGATAACTTCTTTACCTTCGGTGGACACTCACTCCTAGCAATACAACTGGTTTCACACATCCGCAACATTTTCCAACTGGAACTACCATTGCGGGAGTTATTTGCTGCACCGACAATAGCCGAATTGATGCCATCGATTCAGCATTTACAACAACAAGACTTAGAACTAACTTCCCCACCCATCTTACCAAGGGCAGAGAATGCAGAATTACTATTATCATTTGCTCAAAATAGGCTGTGGTTTTTAGACCAGTTCGAGCCGAACAGTGCCTTATACAACATACCCATAGCTTTGCGTCTAGTAGGAACTCTCAATCAAGCAGCCTTAGAACAAAGCTTACAAGAAATTATTCATCGCCACGAAGCCTTACGCACCAATTTAATTACAGTTGATGGACAACCAAGACAAATCATTCAAACAGCAACAAATTGGACAGTAGCAGTTGTTGACTTGAGGCATTTATCGACAACTGCACAAGAAATAGCTGCACAGCAATTAGTACAACAACAAGCTCTGCAACCCTTTGACCTAGAAAAACAAGCATTAGTGAGAGCGACATTAGTAGTGCTGTCTGTAACAGAGCATCTATTTTTAGTGTGTATGCACCATATTGTCTCTGATGGCTGGTCCATGGGGGTGTTTGTCCAAGAACTAGCGACCCTGTACAATGCTTATTCAATAAGTCAGCCTGCCAATCTCGCACCACTGCCGATTCAGTACGCAGATTTCGCCTTATGGCAGAGACAGTGGTTAGCCGGGGATGTATTACAAAACCAATTGAGTTATTGGCAACAACAACTAAAAGATGCACCAACCCTATTATCACTCCCCACAGACCGACCCAGACCTGCTGTGCAAACCACCGCTGGGGCATATCATGAGTTTGCACTCTCTGTTGAGTTAAGTCAAAAACTGACAAAACTAAGTCAGGAACAA
Organism: Dolichospermum sp. UHCC 0315A; assembly: GCF_008121535.1. Lineage (GTDB taxonomy): Bacteria > Cyanobacteriota > Cyanobacteriia > Cyanobacteriales > Nostocaceae > Dolichospermum > Dolichospermum lemmermannii. The sequence continues at coordinate 4,090,703 of NZ_CP043056.1, read as the reverse complement.
GGGGTGACGTTGTTCATGATGTTGTTGGCAGCCTTTGATACCCTACTTTATCGCTACACAGAACAATCAGACATTTTAGTAGGGACACCAATTGCTAATCGTCATCGTAGTGAAATAGAAGGGTTAATTGGCTTTTTTGTCAATACTTTAGTTTTACGGACTGATTTATCAGGTAATCCCAGTTTTGCGGAATTACTCACTCGTGTTCGGTTGATGGCAATGGATGCTTATGCTCATCAGGATTTACCCTTTGAAATGTTGGTGGAAGTATTGCAGCCAGAACGCGACCTCAGCCATGCACCACTGTTTCAGGTAGATTTTCTCCTCCAAAATGATCCCCTAGCGACCGTAGAGTTGACTGGGTTAACTGTCAGTCCATTACCAATAGAAACCGTAACGGCAAAATTTGATCTGACCTTAGGAATGCAGAACACAGGTAATGGACTGGTGGGAGTGTGGGAGTACAACACCGACTTGTTTGACCATAGCACCATCGCTCGGATGGCGGGTCATTTTGTTACAATCCTGGCAGCAATTGTGGCGAATCCCAGCGAGCGAATTGACCAATTGTCAATGCTAACAGCAGTTGAGCAACACCAGTTATTTGTAGAATGGAACGATACTCAAGCCGATTATCCCCAAGATAAATGTATCCATCAGTTGTTTGAACAGCAGGCTAGGTTTACCCCAGATGCAGTAGCAGTAATATTTGAAAATCAACAATTAACTTATGGTGAGTTGAACACCCAAGCTAATCAATTAGCACACTACCTACAAGATATTGGTGTAAAACCAGAAGTTTTGGTGGGGATTTATTTAGAGCGATCGCTATCCATCATCGTCACATTGTTAGCCGTCCTCAAAGCCGGTGGCGGTTATGTCCCCCTCGACCCTGATTATCCCCAGCAGCGTTTAGCTGACATATCTGAGGATTCACAATTTTCTGTGCTAATCACACAGCAAAAATTACTCAATTCTCTACCAGTACAAGGAGTAAAAGTCATTGTCTTAGATAGAGAATCTGAGATGCTGACGAATCAAAGTCCAGCAAATCCGGTCAGTGAGGTCAAACCAGAAAACTTAACTTGTCTATTGTACACTTCTGGGTCTACCGGCAAACCCAAAGGCGTGATGCTGACTCATGCTGCTTTAGTTAACCATAGCAGTGCAATTAGTGAAGTATTTGCCCTAACTAGCGCAGATCGTGTGTTGCAATTTGCGTCCTTCAGCTTTGATGTAGCGGCGGAAGAAATATTCCCCACTTGGTACAAAGGCGCAACGGTGGTATTAAGACCCACACAAATGTTTCCTGACTTTGCCAGTTTTGCCCAATTTATTGCCCAAGAAAGTCTCAGCGTCTTAAATATTACTCCAGCCTATTGGCATGAATGGGCAGTAGCGGTATCTCAAGACAATGCAACTGTACCGCAAAGTCTGCGGTTAGTGGCTGTGGGTGGGGATGCAGTTCTCCCAGAAACAGTGACAATATGGCGACAAGTAGTAGGCGATCGCGTCAATTGTCTAAATGTCTACGGTCCTACGGAAGCATCTGTAACAGCCATAGTCCATGACCTACTCCATCCCCAATCAGAAACAGCCAACTCAGTGCTAATTGGTCGTCCCATTGCCAATACACAAGCCTACATCCTTGACCGTCATCTGCAACCAGTACCAGTGGGAGTCAAAGGTGAACTGCACCTGTGTGGTGTTCGTTTAGCAAGAGGTTATCTCAACCGCCCAGAACTGACGGAGGAAAAATTTATTCCCAACCCCTTCAGTGGCAGCAGAGGGGCAGAAATTCTAGCTAATTCCCAGTCCCCAGTCCCCAGTTCCCGACTTTATAAAACCGGGGACTTAGCCCGCTATTTGCCAGATGGTAACATTGAGTGCTTTGGACGCATCGACAATCAAGTAAAAATTCGGGGATTCCGCATCGAGTTGGGAGAAATTGAAGCGGTACTAAACCAATATATTGATGTGCAAACATCTTGTGTGATCATCCGCGAAGATACCCCAGGGGATAAATATTTAGTTGCCTACGTAGTACCATATCCCGAAAAAATACCCACAATTAGCGAACTGCGTCAATTCCTCTCTAGGAATCTGCCTCTTTACATGGTGCCCCAGGCTTTCGTATTTCTGGACTTTCTCCCACTAACACCAAACCGCAAAGTAGACCGTCGCGCCCTACCAGCACCAGATTTATCCAGCAACCGAACAGACAAATATGTTCCCCCACGCACCCCCACCGAAGAAATGCTGGCACAGATTTGGGCGCAAGTGTTGAAAGTGGAGCAAGTCGGCATTCATGATAACTTCTTTGAAATTGGGGGACACTCCCTACTCGCAACGCAACTGGTATCCCGCATCCGTTCCAACTTCCAAACAGAACTACCATTGCGAAGCCTGTTTGCAGCAGCCACAGTTGCCCAATTAGCTGATCTTATTGGGCAATCACAGCGACAAAACTTAGAAATAACAGTACCACCAATTTTACCAAGGGCAGAGAATGCAGAATTATCATTGTCTTATGCCCAACAACGTTTATGGTTTTTAGACCAGTTACAGCCCAACAGTTCCTTATACAACATACCCTTAGCTTTGCGTCTAGCAGGATTTCTCGAAGTTGCAGCCCTAGAACAAAGCTTAGAAGAAATTATTTATCGCCATGAAGCGTTACGCACCAACTTCATCACCATTGATGGAAAACCCACTCAAATCATTCAAACAGTCAGGAATTGGCAACTATCAGTAATTGAATTGCAACATCTGCCAAGATTGGAGCAAGAAACATCTGCACAGGAATTGGCAATTACACAGGCTATTCAACCCTTTGACTTGGCAAGCGGTTCCCTACTGAGAGCAACATTAGTCGTACTGTCCGAGACAGAACACATATTGTTAATTTGTATGCACCACATTGTCAGTGATGAATGGTCTATGGGGGTGTTTATTCAGGAACTGGCAACATTTTACAATGCTTATGCTCAAGGTCAGCCTGCCAATGCCGCACCACTACCGATTCAGTACGCCGATTTTGCAATTTGGCAAAGACAGTGGTTAGTCGGGGAGGTACTGCAAAGACAATTGAGTTACTGGAAACAACAACTAGCAGACGCACCAGCTTTATTGTCCCTTCCCACCGACAGACCCAGACCTGCTGTGCAAAAATTCCTGGGCGCGTATCAAGAGTTTGCACTTTCTCTGGAATTAACTCAAGGCTTAATGCAACTGAGTCAGCAACAAGGGGTAACTTTGTTCATGACGCTGTTGGCAGGGTTCGATACATTACTTTACCGCTATACCGGACAATCAGATATTTTGGTGGGGACACCAATTGCTAACCGCAATCACAGCGCAATAGAAGGGTTAATTGGCTTTTTTGTGAATACTTTAGTGATGCGGACTGATTTATCGGCAGATCCTAGTTTCTCATCATTACTGGGGCGTGTTCGGGAAATGGCGCTGTCCGCCTACGCTCATCAGGATTTGCCGTTTGAAATGCTGGTGGAAGCATTACAACCCCAAAGAAACCTCAGCCATACACCCCTGTTCCAGGTGGCATTTGTGTTCCAGAATGCGCCTAACTCTCAAGTAGAACTGACTGGGTTAACTGTTAGTCCACTGGTTGTAGAAAGCACAACTGCCAAGTTTGATCTTACCTTAGCAATGGAGAACACAGGGACTGGACTGGTGGGAGTGTGGGAATATAACACTGATTTGTTTGATAGCAGCACCATCGAGCGGATGGCGAGTCATTTTGTGACACTACTTGAGGGAATTGTAGCGAATCCCTTTGAGCGGATTTCCCAATTACCTCTGTTGACAGCAGTTGAGCAGCAGCAGTTATTAATTGAGTGGAATGATACACAAGTAGACTATCCCCATGATTTGTGCATTCATCAGTTGTTTGAGGAGCAGGTAGAGCGCAACCCGGATGCTGTGGCGGTGGTATTTGAAGAGCAACAACTTACCTATGATGAGTTGAATTGTCGCGCTAACCAGTTGGCGCAATATTTACGTTCTTTGGGAGTGTCCGCAGATGTACTGGTAGGGTTGTGTGTAGAGCGTTCTTTAGAAATGATCGTGGGACTACTTGCAATTCTCAAAGCGGGTGGAGCTTATGTACCACTTGACCCAGAGTATCCCCAAGAGCGTTTGAGCTTTATCCTTGAAGATGCCCAGGTGAAGGTACTATTAACCCAACAGTCACTCCTGGACAAATTACAATCGCATCAAGCGCAGCTTGTTTGTTTGGATGAGATATGGGAAGAAATTGTCCAAAATAATCAAGATAATCCTACCAGTGGGGTGACGGCTTTTCATCTAGCGAATGTAATTTACACTTCCGGTTCAACAGGTAAACCTAAAGGTGTAATGGTTGAGCATAAGGGATTATGCAACCTAGCTCAAGCTCAGATGCAAACTTTTGGTTTGCATTCTGATAGCTGCATTCTCCAGTTTGCTTCCCTCAGTTTTGATGCTTCTATCTGGGAAGTTGTCATGGCTCTGGGATCAGGGGCAACACTTTACTTAGGAACAAAAGACTCTTTATTACCGGGTATGCCGTTAATTGAGCGATTACGCAATTATTGCATTACCCATGTCACCTTACCACCATCAGCACTGGCAGTTCTCCCGACGGAAGAACTCCCGGCGTTGCAAACAATAATTGTTGCTGGAGAAGCTTGTTCTGGTGAACTCATCAGACAATGGTCTGTGGGCAGAAATTTCTTCAATGCCTACGGTCCGACAGAAGCCAGTGTCTGTGCTACAGTAGCAAAATGTACTGATGCTGATCAGAAAATCTCCATCGGTCGTCCAATCGCCAACGCGCAAATCTACATCTTAGACTCACACTTACAGCCAGTACCCATCGGTGTGCCAGGAGAATTGCACATTGGTGGAGCAGGTTTAGCACGCGGCTATCTCAACCGACCAGAGTTAACCCAAGAGAAATTTATCCCCAATCCCTTTGACAATTCAAAATTATATAAAACCGGGGACTTGGCACGCTATTTACCTGATGGCAATATAGAATACTTCGGACGCATCGATCATCAAGTTAAAATTCGTGGCTTCCGCATTGAATTAGGCGAAATTGAAGCCGTACTTAGTCAACATGAGGATGTGCAAATATCTTGCGTCATTGTCAGCGAAGATACCCCTGGTGAGACTTGTACTGAGGGTAGCCGAAATAAGCAGTTAGTCGCCTATATTGTGCCGCAAAAAGATGTCACACTCACACCTAGCGAACTGCGTCAGTTTCTTGGCAATAAACTCCCAAGCTACATGATACCCCAGGCTTTTGTAATCCTGGAGTCTTTACCGATAACACCAAATGGAAAAATAGACCGCCGCGCCCTACCAGCGCCAGATTTACACAGTGAAATAGCAGACAAATTTGTTGCACCCCGTAACCCCATTGAGGAAAAATTAGCACTCATTTGGACTCAAGTGCTGAGGTTAGAGCAAGTAGGCATTGAGGATAACTTCTTTGAACTTGGCGGACATTCCCTACTAGCAACTCAGGTAATTTCTCGCTTGCAGGAAGCTTTGAAGATTTCGTTACCGTTGCGTCATATCTTTGAATCACCGACAGTTGCCCAGTTAAGTGAGGTGATATTAAGTCAGCTAGAAACTGGTTCAGGTTTGACGGTGCCAGCAATGACACCTGTTGACCGAGACAGAGACATACCTCTATCGTGGGCGCAGGAACGCCTGTGGTTTATGAATCAGTTGGAAGGTGAAAGTAGTGCTTACACAATAGATTTCACCATGCGGCTGGTGGGGAATCTCAATGTCAAAGCTTTAGAGCAAGCTTTTAGGGCGATCGCGCAACGCCATGAACCGCTGCGGACTCAGTTTAAGATTAAGGATAATAAGCCAGTGCAGGCGATCGCACCCAGTATGACCATCACCCTACCAGTGGTGGATTTACAAAATCTCCAAGACCCCACCAAACAAGTAGAGGAACTGGCGACAGCAGAAGCCTGTAAACCCTTCGATTTGGCTAATGGTTCAGTGCTGCGAGTCAAGCTTTGGCAAGTTGCGCCCGACGAGTATGTATTGCTACTAGCAATTCATCATATTGCAGCTGATGGTTGGTCAATGGGCATTTTGATCGATGAACTCTCAGCCTATTACCGCAGCTTTTCAACGGGTAGTTCTGTTGAATTACCAGAATTATCCATACAGTATGCCGACTTCGCTGTCTGGCAGCGTCAGTGGCTGACAAATCAAGTATTAGAGCGTCAATTAAGCTACTGGAAGCAACAGTTAACAGGTGCGCCACCTCTATTAGAATTACCCACAGACCGCCCCCGCCCAGCTATACAAACTTTCCGAGGCGGTACAGAGCAACTGCAACTAGATAGCCAGCTAACCCAGCAACTGAAAAAGCTCTCTCAAAAGTCTGGAAGCACTCTGTTTATGACACTGTTGGCGGGTTTTGTGGTGTTACTGTCTCGCTACAGTAGACAAACAGATTTGGTGGTTGGCTCACCGATCGCTAATCGCAATCGCCAAGAAATCGAGCCACTAATTGGCTTTTTTGTCAATACATTGGCGCTGAGATTCGATCTCTCCCCAGAACCGAGCTTTGAAGCCTTACTAGCGCAGGTGCGAAAAGTTACTCAAAACGCCTACGAGCATCAGGATTTACCCTTTGAAATGTTAGTGGAAGAGTTGCAACTGGAGCGGAACTTGGATCGCAATCCCTTGACGCAGGTGGTATTTGCCCTCCAGAATGCGCCAACTGCGCCTTGGGATTTTCCTGGTGTCAGAGTCCAGGATATGCCTTCAGGACTGGACTCGGTTCGAGTTGACCTAGAACTTTACTTGTGGGACTTACCAGAAGGTCTGGGGGGCTTTTGCTCGTATAACAGGGATTTGTTTGATGGGACAACTATTGCCCGGATGATGCAAAATTTTGTAACTTTATTAGGGGCAATTGTTGACAATCCCCAACAATCGGTGGCTTTACTACCCTTGCTAACAGAGGGCGATCGCCATCAACTATTAAGGGAATGGAATGATACCCAAACCGATGATCCCTGCCACAAGTGTATTCATCAATTAGTAGAAGAAAAGGCAGAACAGACTCCCGATGCAATCGCAGTAGTCTGTGGAAATCAACAACTGACCTATGCACAGTTGAACAATCGCGCTAATCAGTTAGCTCACTACCTGCGGTCTTTGGGGCTAGAAACCGAGCAGTTAGTGGGGATTTGTGTAGAGCGATCGCCCTTAATGCTCGTGGGAATTTTAGGAATTCTCAAAGCAGGCGGTGCTTACGTGCCGCTTGACCCTGAGTATCCCCAAGAACGTCTGAGCTTGATGTTAGAGGACAGTCAAGTTTCGTTACTGCTGACCCAATGGACACTCATTGAAAAATTACCCCAACATCCAGCCAAAACTGTATTTTTAGATGAAATTTGGCAACAAATTGCCCAAAACAGCCAAGAAAATCTCACGGGAATCGTCACTGCTGCTAACTTAGCCAATGTAATTTATACTTCTGGGTCTACAGGTAAACCGAAAGGGGTAATGGTTGAGCATCAAGGATTGTGCAACCTAGCTCAAGCTCAGATTCAGGCTTTTGGGTTGCATTCTGATAGTCGAATTCTCCAGTTTGCTTCCTTGAGTTTTGATGCTTGTATATCAGAAATTTTGATGTCCTTGGGATCGGGAGGGACACTTTATCTAGGAAGCAAAGATTCTCTAATGCCCGGTACGCCCTTAATTGAGCGATTACAAGATTATGCCATTACCCATATCACCCTACCACCATCGGCATTAGCTGTTCTGCATAAAGTCGAACTGACTACCCTGCAAACCATAATTGTAGCGGGAGAAGCCTGTGCGGTTGAACTTATCAAACAATGGTCAGCGGGGCGCAATTTCTTTAATGCTTATGGACCGACAGAAGGAAGCGTCTGTGCAACTCTGGCAAAATGCACCCCTTTCGACCCAAAAGTTACCATTGGTCGTCCCATTGCCAACGTCCAAGTTTACATTTTAGACTCCCAGTTACAGCCTGTACCGATTGGTGTACCAGGAGAATTACATATTGCTGGCGTCGGGGTAGCCAGAGGCTATCTCAACCGACCAGAATTAACCCAAGAGAAATTTATCTCCAATCCCTTTGGCCCATCAAAATTGTATAAAACCGGGGATTTAGGTCGTTATTTAGCGGATGGGACGATTGAATACCTGGGACGCATCGACAATCAAGTGAAGATTCGGGGTTTTCGCATAGAACTGGGTGAAATTGAAGCAGTTGCAAGCCAACACCCCTTAGTACAGGAAAGTGTCGTCATAGCAAGAGAAGACATCCCTGGTGATAAACGTCTGGTGGCTTATTTAGTTCCGGCTCTCCAGGGTCAAGTTTTACCAGAACAATTGGCGCAATGGCAAGGCGAGTATGTTAGTGATTGGCAAAAACTCTATGAACAATCCTATAGCCAACAGCAAACCCCAACAGATGACCCCACCTTCAATATTAGTGGTTGGAACAGTAGTTATACTGGCAAAGCCATTCCCGATTCAGAAATGCGGGAGTGGGTTGAGAGTACGGTGAGCCGAATTTTGCTAGGGAAACCACAGCGAGTGTTAGAAATTGGTTGCGGTAGTGGGTTATTGCTATTTCGCGTTGCTCCCCATTGTCAAGAATATTGGGGAGCCGATTATTCCTCAGCAACTATTCGCAATCTGGAGCGATTATGTGGGGAAATCGAGGGGCTAGAAAATGTCCGCCTGCTGCACAAAACAGCAGATAACTTTGAAGGTATCCCCCAAGGAGCCTTTGATACGGTGGTTGTCAACTCAGTAGTACAGTATTTTCCCAGTGTGGACTATCTGTTACAGGTTTTAGAAGGGGCAATGACAGCGATCGCCTCTCAAGGTAAGATATTCGTGGGGGATGTCCGTAGTTTACCCTTGCTCTTGCCATACCATGCCGCCGTACAGTTAGCCCGCGCCGAGTCTGACAGAACCGTTGAACAATGGCAACAGCAGGTACATCAGACTGTGGCCGCTGAAGAGGAACTGCTCATTGATCCCAGATTTTTCATTGCTCTACAACAACGTTTTCCCCAGATTACTTGGGTAGAGATTCAACCTAAGCGCGGTCATGCTCAAAATGAGTTAACCCAATTCCGCTATGATGTCACTCTGCATCTAAGTAATAATGTAGAGAAAAGGGCAGTTCCTTGGTTAAATTGGCAACTTGACCAACTTTCGTGGACACAATTACAAGATCAGCTGAAGTTGGTTCAGCCAGAATGGTTAGGAATCAGAGATGTACCTAATCAACGGCTACAACAGGCGCGGCAGGTTTTAGGCTGGTGGGAAAATCCTCCTGCCGCCTCTACGGTGGGAGAACTGCGACAACGGTTAGCCGCACAGCCAATGGTGGGGATCAATCCTGAGCAAATTTGGCAGATAGGAGAGGAGTTAGGCTACACAGTCCACCTCAGTTGGGGGGAAAGTAGTCAGGATGGTTGTTTTGATGTGGTATTTAGCCGTAACAGTTCAATGCTAGTTTCTGATATACAATCATACCCAAGTTTTTGGGAGCATGAGACAATTACAACTAAACCCTGGACTGACTATACGAACAATCCCCTCTATGGTAAGTTAGTTCAGAAGCTTGTGCCGCAAGTGCGGGAATTTATCCAACAAAAGCTACCCAATTACATGGTTCCTCAAGCTTTTGTCCTGCTAAATGCTTTACCCTTAACCCCCAATGGTAAAGTGGACCGTCGCGCCCTCCCAATACCTGATAAAGCTTCCAGAAATCTTTCCACTGGCTTTGTTTCTCCTCGCACTCCAATTGAAGCTCAAATGGCACAAATCTGGAGTGAAGTTTTGGGATTGGAACGCATTGGGGTTAAGGATAATTTCTTTACTTTGGGAGGACATTCTCTATTAGCGACTCAGGTGATCTCTCGTTCCCGCGATATTTTCTCGGTGGAATTGTCCTTACAAAATTTGCTGGAGTATCCAACTATCGCCAATTTAGCCCAAATGATTGAGGTACTTGGGGTTAGTCAAATATCTATTACCGAAACCCCAGAAGATTACGAAGAGGGAGAATTATAGAAAAATTTCGGTTCTACCGCTCCCTTTATGATTTCTTGGAATAAATATGGCATAAACCCTTATCCTGGTTGGGCTTGAGGCTTTAATATGCTCAAAAATAGGCGATTCCTAGGTTTATAAAATTTAAACCTGATTAAACAACAGCTTTGGGAGGCAATTGGCAAGTGAAAGTAGTAGAGTTTTTATCTTATTTAAATAGTTTAGATATCAAAGTTTGGCTGGAGGAGCAGAAGCTACGATATCAGGCTCCCAAGGGAGTAATGACATCAGAAATTAAGCAAGCAATCGGGACTAGAAAATCTGAAATTCTGGACTTTTTAAAACAAGCAAAAACGCCGACGAATACTGCTGAATTAGCGATTATTCCTGTCTCACGGGATGAAGATTTACCCCTATCTTTTGCCCAACAGCGGCTTTGGTTTCTGCACCAGCTATCACCAGACAGCACTGCTTACAATCTGTTGGAGGCGCTGCGGCTAGAAGGTGCGCTAAATTTAGTGGCTCTGGAACAGAGTTTGACTGAACTGATTCGTCGTCACGAGATATTAAGAACTACTTTTCCTATGGTAGACGGAAAACCGATCCAGCGAATTGCTCCGCCCTCAACAGTAACCTGGCAAATCGAGGATTTACAGGGGTTATCTACAGAAGAACAAACGGCGCAATTTCGACAGATGGCGATCGCTGCTGCATTAAAACCCTTCGATTTGGCAGGAGAACCCCTAGTACAGTTTACGTTACTGAAACTGAGTCCCTATTCGTATATACTGCTGTTGAAGATGCACCACATTATCTACGATGGTTGGTCATTGAGCATTTTCTTCGGTGAATTATCTCAGTTATATGAAGCTTTCACTCAAGGTTTACCCTCCCCTCTAGCTGAATTACCGATCCAGTACGCGGATTTTGCCGTTTGGCAACGTCAGTGGCTCACAGGTGAAGTCCTAGATCGCCAACTGAATTACTGGCGAGAACAATTAGCAGGGTTAACTCCCATCTTGGAACTGTTAACGGATTATCCCCGTCCCCCAGTTCAGACTTTTCAAGGTGGGGTTGAGTGTTTTCAACTGGATCGCCACCTGACGCAACGCCTCAAGCAGTTGAGCCAGGAGTCAGACGCTACGCTGTTTATGACCCTACTGGCAGCTTTTTTGGTCTTAATTTCTCGTTATAGTGGTCAGTTGGATCTGGTGGTTGGCTCCCCCATTGCCAACCGCAACAGCAAGAGTGTCGAGCCGCTCATGGGGTTTTTTGCTAATACCCTAGCATTCAGGGGTAATCTCTCTGGAAACCCCACCTTTCGAGAATTCCACGAGCAAGTGCGACAAACAACATTGTCCGCCTATGCTCACCAGGATTTACCCTTTGAAATGTTGGTGGAAAAGTTGCAGCTAGACCGCGATTTGAGTCGTAATCCCCTGGTACAGGTGCTGTTTTCTCTCCAGAATACCCCCCAATCTTCTAGCAATTTGTCAGGTTTAATTATCGAAAATATGCCCTTACCACTTGATGTCAGGGCCAGATTTGACTTGGAAGTGAACTACTGGGAAATTCCAGGAGGTCTGGAGGGTGTTTGGTGCTATAACTCTGATTTATTTGATGCAACCACAATTACTCGCATAGGGGAACATTTTCAAATTTTACTCCAAGCAATTGTGGCAAATCAAGAAATGCGAATTTCGGAATTACCACTGTTAAGTCCAGCCCAGCGTCATCAATTGTTGGTGGAGTGGAATGATACTCAAGTAGATTATCCCCATGATTTGTGCATCCATGAGTTGTTTGAGGAGCAGGTAGAGCGCAACCCGGATGCTGTGGCTGTGGCGTTTGAAGAGCAACAACTTACATATCATGAATTAAATTGTCGAGCTAATCAGTTAGCGCATTACTTGCAGTCTTTGGGAGTGGGAGCAGATGTGTTAGTGGGTATTTGTGTGGAGCGCTCTTGGGAGATGATTGTGGGATTACTGGGTATTCTCAAGGCGGGTGGTGCTTATGTGCCGCTTGACCCAGATTATCCAACTGAGCGTTTGAGTTTTATGCTCGCAGATACTCAGATAAAAGTGCTGTTAACACAACAGAATTTAGTTGAGAAATTACAAAAACATCAAGTAAAACTTGTTTGTTTGGATACTGACTGGCACCTGATTGCTCAATGTAGTCAGGATAATGCGATCGCTACGCCTATCGCTGATGTACAAGCTACTAACTTGGCTTATGTGATTTATACATCAGGATCTACAGGTCAGCCGAAAGGTGTGGAAGTTGTTCACCGTGGTGTTAATCGTCTGTTGTTTGGAGTAAATTATGTTCATTTGGATGAAACTCAAAGATTTCTTCAGATAGCCCCAATTTCTTTTGATGCTTCCACATTTGAGATTTGGGGAGCTTTGTTGCATGGTGGAAAATGTGTTATTTTCCCAGAAAGTATTCCTACCGCTAAAAGTCTGAGTGAGGAAATCCACAAACATGGCATTACTGTTTTATGGCTAACATCTGCTTTGTTTAACTCTATAATTGATGATGACCCACAAGCGTTATCAGGAATTAAACAGCTACTAATTGGTGGAGAAGCACTTTCACTTGCTCACGTTAATAGAGCTTATGAAACTCTGCCATTTACACAAATCATTAATGGATATGGACCGACAGAAAGCACGACTTTTACTTGTTGTTATCCTATCCCTAGAAAACTTGAGACAACTATAGAGTCAATCCCCATTGGTTCTCCCATTGCTAATACCCAAGTCTACATCTTAGACGACTATTTGCAACCAGTTCCCGTTGGTGTACCGGGAGAGTTACACATTGGTGGAGCAGGTTTAGCACGGGGCTATCTCAACCGACCAGAGTTAACACAGGAGAAATTTATCCCCAACCCTTTTGATAATTCAAAATTATATAAAACCGGGGACTTGGCACGCTATTTACCTGATGGAAATATCGAATACTTGGGACGCATTGATCATCAAGTTAAAATTCGTGGCTTCCGCATTGAATTAGGCGAAATTGAAGCCGTACTTAGTCAACATGAGGATGTGCAAATATCTTGCGTCATTGTCCGCGAAGATACCCCAGGTGAGACTTGTACTGAGCGTAGCCGAAGTAAGCAGTTAGTCGCCTATATTGTGCCGCAAAAAGATGTCACACTCACCACTAGCGAACTGCGTCAATTTCTTGGCAATAAATTACCTGGATATATGATACCAAATGCTTTTGTGATGTTGGAGTCTTTACCACTTACTCCTAATGGTAAAGTAGACCGCCGCGCCTTGAAAGCACCTGCTCACACCAGTAACTCCGATAGATTTATAGAAGTGCGTAATCAATTGGAATTGAAACTGCTGCAAATCTGGTCAAATATTCTTAAAGTTGATAAAATTGGGGTACAGGATAACTTTTTTGATTTGGGTGGTCATTCTCTTTTAGCTCCCTATTTAATGACTCAAATTAAGCAGCAGATTGGTAAAGATATTCCTGTAAAAGACCTGTTTCAAAACCCCACAATAGAACAGTTAGCAGCAATTATCCAAAAGGAATCCGATGATTCTTCTCCATCTTGTTTAGTAGCAATTCAGCCCAATGGTTCAAACTTACCTTTCTTCTGTGTTCCCGGTGCAGGGGGTAGACCTTTTTACTTCTATCACTTAGGACGTTGTTTAGGAGATGATCAACCGTTATACAGTTTTGAAAATAATCTGTATCAGGAATTAGGTGCGATTACTCATATTGAGGATATGGCTAGTATTTACATTGAAGCCATGCAAGCTGTTCAGCCACAGGGACCATACTTTTTAGGCGGACATTCTTATGGGGGAAATGTAGCTTTTGAAATGGCTCAACAGTTGCGTAACCAGGGACAGGAAGTTGCTTTGTTGGCAATAGTTGATTCTTCAGCACCAACCTATAAAGATAAACAAATGCTGATTGATTATATTAATTGGGATCATGCGAGGTGGTTAGTTGAAGTGAGCAAAGGCATAGAAGTTTATTTAGAAAAGAATGTGGATATTTCTTATGATACTCTGCAATCTTTGACTGTGGATGAGCAACTAAAATACGTTTTACAGTATTTCAAAATGGCTAATATGCTGCCTCCAAATGCTGAAATTACCCAGTTGACAAATATCGTCCAAGCTTATAAAAATAGTTGTTTATGTCTAGTTGATTATGTACCAAAACAGCCTTATTCAGGTAAATTGACAATTCTCCGCGCTAATGAGGATCTACCAGAAGACCCTAATGGTTATTTAAATGCTGAGGTTTCACAGGATTTATCCTTGGGCTGGAGTGAGTTTTCTAGCGAGCCAGTGGATATTCATTTTGTCCTCGGAAACCATATCACAATTATGGTTGAACCCCATGTCCAGGTTTTAGCCGAAAAGTTGAAAACTTGTATTCAGCAAGCACAAGCAAACATCTAAATGATGAGTGGGGTTGATCACAATGAAAACCAATATAAACAAGTGTGAGTAAAAATGGATAAAAACGAATTTATCGGTATATTTGACAGTTTAATTTTCAATACCTCGACTAGAGATTACTATGGTCAAAAAGAGTTTTTCAATGTGGGTTATTGGCACTCAGATACTCAAAATCAGCATGAAGCCTGTTTTAATCTGATGGAAAAGCTGTTAGAATTTATTCCAAGAAAGCAGGGAAATATCCTCGATGTTGGTTGCGGTTTGGGAGCAACTACCAGTCATCTCCTTAACTATTATTCCCCTGCGGATGTTGTGGGCATTAATATTTCCAGAAAACAAATCGAAAGAAGTATAGTTAATGCGCCAGGCTGCAAATTTATTTGCATGGATGCTGTGCAGATGGAATTTGAGGATGATTTTTTTGATAACATCATCTGTGTGGAGGCTGCTTTTTACTTTAACACAAGAGAGAAGTTTCTGAAAGAGGCAATGCGAGTATTGAAGCCAGGGGGAAATCTGATCCTCGCCGATCTCATTTTCGACACTACAAAGTATTTTGGTGATTTGATTGTTCCTGAAAATATTGTCAAAGATAAAGATATTGAAGATTATAAACGTCTTTATCAACAAGCAGGATTTCAGCCAATAGAATTTGTGGAAGCGACAGAGGTATGCTGGAAAATACACTACCGAGATTTAAAATCTTCGATTATAGAGGAATTTAACACAGGAAAGATAGATGAAGAAACTTATAATTTCAATGTGGTTGCTATAGATGCTTTGCTAGATTCTTCATCTATAGATTATTTGTTGGTTTCAGTAAAGAAGCCAGTAAACTTAATGTGATATTTTGTTCTGTTTTTATTTGATGAGGTAAGACAATGTTTCAGTTGCTATCAGGCAAAAAAGTGGTGATTATTGGTATAAGCTCAGGGATTGATTTGGCGATCGCCAAAAAAATGGTAGAAATGGGGGCAAAAGTTGTACTTTCCCACTCATCTCAAGAGAAATTAAATGAGGCGATGGCGTTGATTTCTCTGGGAATTGAGGGTAAAACTGTTGATTTGTTGAATGAGGATGCAGTCAATGGTTTTTTTGAGCAGATCGGCAACTTCGATCATTTGATTGTAACGGCGATGGGAGACAGAAATATGCCGCGCTCGCTTTTAGCAGAGATGACCACCGAAACGGCTCAAGGTGCGATGGATAAATTCTGGGGGACGTTCTTGGCTGTGCGTGGATCGTTGAAAAATATAGCGCCTGACGGCTCTATTACCCTCACATCCAGTGTCACTATCTTCAAGTCTTCAAAAATGGGGGGTATTTCCGCCATCGCCGCAGCGAATGGTGCTGTTGCGGTGTTTGGGCGCTCACTGGCCTTAGAAATTGCACCGATTCGGGTCAACGTGATTGCGCCTGGACTGATAGAAGATACAAGTATCTGGAGCAGTCAAAGCGAATCTGAACGCTCAGACCTGACAAAATGGGCGATCGCCGCCTTACCTGTTGAGCATCTTGGTCAACCTGAAGAAATCGCGCAAGCAGTGTTAAGTGTAATTACTAATCCCTATCTCACAGGGGTGATTTTGCCTGTGGATGGTGGTGTAACTTTACTTTGAATTGTCAGTAACCCAGCCCTAAAGGGACTGGGCTTGTAAGAGAAATCAAGCAAGCCGTACTGACCAGACCACCCTAAGCGGAGTCGAAGGGAGTCCAAGGGTAGCCGTTATTTGAATGATTAATTTTTCATAAAAAATTAATTTTTTAAATTCAGCATTCATAATTTATCTTATTTCTAAAATATGCCAACCCAAGTTGTTCAAGCTCAACCCATAACAAATGCTTTTTCAGATTTTACTCAATTTTTGGCAGGTGTAAAAGCGATTGCGGCACCTTATTGGTATCCAACAAAGCAAGGTGAAAGAGCATTCTCAGACGTGATTCGTTCATGGGGAATGCTGATTCTCCTGATATTACTAATAATCGCGCTTGTGGGTATGAATGCTTTTAGTAGTTTCGTTAATCGTTATTTGGTCGATACTCTGATTCAAGAAAAAGATTATTCTAAGTTCATTAACACCTTATCAGTCAATATTGTTGTACTTGTCTTTCTAACGCTTTTAGTAGGATTTTCTAAATTTGTCAGAAAACAAATTGCTCTTGATTGGTACAACTGGCTCAATTATCATATTTTAGATAAATATTTAAGCAATCGTGCTTATTATAAAATTAACTTTAAAGCAGATATTGATAACCCAGATCAGCGTTTATCCCAAGAAATTGAACCTGTCACCACTAAAGCTCTGAATTTTTCGGCTACTTTACTGGAAAAAGTCCTGGAAATGGGGACTTTTTTCATAATTATCTTGTCAATTTCCCGACTGATTGCGGTTATTTTGCTTGCTTATACAATTATAGGTAATGTTATTGCCATTTACTTAAATCAAGAATTGACTAAAATTAATCAAGAGGAACTCGTATTTAAAGCTGACTACAATTATTCCTTGACGCATGTTAGGAATCACGCTGAATCGATAGCTTTTTTTCAAGGAGAACCCCAAGAATTAAATATAATTGCGAAGCGATTTAATCATCTTTTCAAAAATACCCAACGCAAGATAGGTTGGGAGAGAGGGACGGACATTTTTAGCAGAGGATATCAATCTGTTATCCAAATATTCCCCTTTTTAGTACTTGCACCTTTATATATTAGAGGTGAAATTGATTTTGGACAACTGGGACAAGCCGCTTTAGCTTCTAATATGTTTGCTATTGCAATGGGTGAATTAATCAGTGAATTTGGGACTTATGGACAATTTTCTAGTTACGTTAAGCGTTTAAATGAATTTTCAAATGCTTTAGAAGCAGTTACTAAAAAACTAGAGAATGTCAGTACCATTAAAACAGTAGAAGAAAACCATATCGCTTTTGATCATGTCACTTTACAAACACCCGACTATGAGCAGGTGATTGTTGAAGAATTATCACTTTCTGTCAAAGCAGGAGAAGGTTTATTAATTGTTGGCCCTAGTGGTCGAGGTAAAAGTTCTCTGTTGAGAGCGATCGCTGGTTTGTGGAATGCGGGGACTGGTCGTCTGGTGAGACCACCCTTAGAAGAAGTCTTATTTTTGCCGCAACGTCCTTATATAATCTTAGGAACTTTGCGCGAACAGTTACTTTATCCTAGTACAAATCGTCAAATACCTGACGCAGAACTGAAAGATATTTTGCAACAAGTTAATCTGCAAAACTTACTAAGTCGAGTCGATAACTTCGATACAGAAGTTCCTTGGGAGAACATATTATCGCTGGGAGAACAACAACGCCTTGCATTTGCACGACTGTTAGTTACTCATCCTAGTTTCACTATATTAGATGAAGCAACGAGTGCTTTAGATTTGAAAAATGAAAGTAATTTATATCAACAATTACAAGAGAGAAAAACAACATTTATTAGTGTGGGACATCGGGAAAGTTTATTTAATTATCATCAATGGGTTCTGGAACTTTCACAAAATTCCAGTTGGCAACTTTTGACTGTACAGGATTATCGGCGACAAAAAACCACAGAAATTGCCACTACTAGTTCTTTGACCCTTATTAAGAATAATTCTTGAAAAGGCTCATACTACATTATGAGGTGTAAATTTAGTTTCTTATCTGTTCCTTGTTCCCTGTTCCCTTTTTTTGTAAGATTGAAGAGGATGTTGGAAAAGTTTATGGCTAAGAGGTTGTTTGAAAAGTATTATATCAAACCAGTAATCTCCAAAAACCTAACCCCCCTACCCCCCTTCCCTGCAAGGGAATGGGGGTTTTAAAGCCTCTCCCCTTGCAGGGGAGAGGTTTGGAGAGGGGTCAGTCTATACATTCAAAACTTTTCAAACACCCTCTAAGGCCACGCTACGCTATCGGCGATTATAAATCGCCCAGAGAGTGTGAATTTAGACTTTTCAAACACTCTCTAAAGCAATAAACGATATCAAACTTTGATTAAATCATTAGGCATAAAAAATGGTAACCATCTTTGTAGATGAACAAGAATTAACTAAACAAATAGTCCAAGATATTGGGCGAAATGAAATTGCTATTGCTGTCAAAAAACTGCGTCAACAGGCTAAAAACTCTTGTGAACTTCCTCCAACTTGGCTACTCAACACAGCCGATGCTTTAGAAAATAACGATTGGAGTATCTTGTCAGCAGGCTTTATCAATATGGATTTTATTGGTAAAAATGGCTATTTCTTAATTATCGCACCTTACCAAATAAATCGACAAAGCCAAGCCAATGTGACGTTAAGCGCACTTTACGGGAAAATACACGATAACCAAGAACCATCTATTGAACAATTAGAAAATCTGGTGCGGGCAAAATTTGGCACACTCGGACAACCAATTCCCATAAACCTTTCCTTTACCGAGATTGCTAGTTGGGGTAATGTCAGTGGTGAAAGTGGTGAAGCCTTTGTAGTCCCACATAGATGGTGTTTTCCTAATAGTGTTTGTGGTCCTGCATTAAACAATGCAAAGGAGCAGCGACGACGTTTTTTAGGTTCCAGCCACGAATGTATCCGAAAAATATTTGAATATGAAACAGCTAATTTACTATTAGGTCCGTTAGAAGACGAAATCAATGGTGAACGCTATCGCCACCTAGATACTCAAGTTCATGAAGCAGGACATGCGAGTGGTTTGGGATTTAACTTCAAGTTAAAGCATAAAATTTTCCGAAACTATACCAATTCTGGTGTAGAGGAATGGCGATCTGATAGCCTAGGATTTGAGTTTGCAGCTTGCACTTTACCTGCTCAAGAAGCTGGGAAGTTGGTAGCTGTCAATTTCTGCATTCGCTTTGGCTTAGATGCTCACCGTTTAGGAGGGATAGAAAAAGATGTGGATGTATATGCTAGCCTGATCAGCTTAGAATATCTTTTTCAAAATGATGCCATATATATCACTAAAAATAGTCAATTAGCTTTACGTAATTTGAGTTATCCAGGTTTACTCCAAGCCGTGGAACTCCATCGAGCGCAAGCATTATCTCTTACCCGAAGAGAGTTAAATCTTAAAAGTCCTACAGGTCTTTTATCTTTGTACAAAGTAGACATTCACCCATCAACTCAATCAATTTTTCAGGGGCTAATTATGGAACCCTGTCAAAGAATTTGGGAAAAGTTGCAATAATAATTTTTCTGTCTTTTTGCCCGGATTTCTCATAAAGAAAAGAAAAAAAGGGGTCAAAAACTGCGAAAATGTATATGTAGGGCTTGCTGAATAAAGCTAAAACCGTTTATTAATAAAGGTTTTACAGATTTTTATCTCAAAAAAAATGCACCTATTTTGGGACACCATCTAGTATGTTAATTCTGTGTATTTTTGGAGGGATTGTCCAGAAAAGTATTGGTGTTACCGTAGTTTATACCGAAAACATCTGTTCCAGGCACTTTCTCATAAAAATAGGGCGACACATTTTGTGCATGAAGTCTTATGGGACAAGGGATTCAGAATTAACACACTAGACACCATCAGCCAAAATAGGTGCATTTTTCGTATCCGCTCAATATATAACCCACATTCCGCACCCCAAACTGTCACAGATCAAAAAAGCCCTTAAAGTAGTACATAATAACTAAAGTCAATTCAAAAATTAAGATGCTTAATGAGAATAAGTAGCATTAAAAGGGACGTGGTGTGATAAAGTGAAACTTGGTAACAAAAGAAAAAAATGAATTGATAACCAAATAAGAAATAATTGATGACAACAGAAGTATTAGAGGAAACTGTTGTGAAATTAAAACCTCAAGAAATAGAAATTGAGAACATAGACCATCTAGGGATAGTAGCAGGAATCATAGATTCAATCGGAATAGTAGAAATAATAAATGAATTAATAGGAGTCGAAAAAGACGAAAAAGTAAATGCAGGTCAAGTGGTAAAAGCCATGATAATAAACGGGTTAGGATTTGTCTCCAAACCGTTATATATGTTTCCCCAATATTTTGAAACAATCGCCTGTGAGCATCTAATAGGAACAGGAGTAAAACCAGAATATCTTAACGACGATAAATTGGGGAGAGTCATGGATAAACTGTTTATAAAAGGCTTAGATACAATCTTTTTTATCATAGCCTTAAAAGCTGCTCAAAAATTTGGAGTATCACTATCAACATCACATCTAGACTCATCATCAATGCACGTGCATGGGCAGTATAACACTAGCTTACCATTCGTAATATTTGAGAGTCAAAAAGTAGGAAATAACCAAGAATTAGAAGAATTAGCAGTAAAATCACCAAAAGAAATAACCATCACCTACGGTTATTCCCGTGACCATAGACCAGATTTAAAACAATTCATCATAGAAATGATATGTTCAGGAGATGGAGACATCCCAATATTTTTAAAACTAGCATCGGGAAATCAAGCAGATTCATCATGTTTTGGTCAAATAGCAGTAGAATATCAAAAACAATTAGAAGTTAATAGTCTCATGGTTGCTGACGCTGCTTTATATACAGAATCAAACCTGAAAATGATGTCAGAATTACGTTGGTTATGTCGAGTACCATTAAGCATAAAAGCAGCAAAAACATTAATATCAACATTAGCAGAATCAGAATTTATTGATAGTACAATACCAGGATATAAATTAGCATCAAAAATCCAAAATTATGCAGGGATAGAACAAAGATGGTTAGTAGTGCAAAGTCAAGAAAGAAAAGAATCAGACCTGCATAAGCTCACACAAAAAATTACCAAAGCAGAATCAAAAGCTGTGCAAGATTTGAAAAAGTTATCACAAGAGAGATTTGCATGTGTTGCAGATGCTATCAAGGCATTATCAAAATTATCAAAACAATTCAAATATCACCAAATTAACGTAAGTATTGTTACTCAAATCGAATCTAAGACAAAAGATTCTCCAGAAGAAATATCTTACCAAATATCAGCTACAGTCTCCCAGAATGAAAGTAAAATTAATACAGAATTGCTGAGTGCGGGACGTTTTATTATTGCGACAAATGTTTTAGATTCACAGGAACTAAGCAATGATTCTATGCTAAGTGAATATAAAGCCCAGCAGTCATGTGAGAGGGGGTTTGGTTTTCTCAAAGACCCATTATTTTTTGCCGACAGTATTTTCCTCAAAAGTCCTGAGAGAATAGAGTCTTTGGGAATGATTATGGGTTTATGTCTACTGGTTTATACTTTGGCTCAACGTCATATTAGAAATGCTCTTTTGGAGTCTAAATCAACAATTAAAAATCAATTAGGCAAAGCAACTAATCGTCCTACTTTACGCTGGATTTTTCAATGCTTTCAGTGTATTCATTTGGTTACACTCAATCAGGAGAAACATATTTCTAATTGGAATAAGGACAGAGATTTTATCTTGAGTCTTTTACCAGATGATTGTTTACGTTACTATCAATTAGTCAGCTAATTATCATCTCTATCAATTTAATTTCTCTTGTAAAGATGAGCTAATCTCTTTGATTTATAGCTCCATTTTACTATGTCTATAATTTCGTTTTTTACTTTAATTGATTAGTCTAACTTATAATTGTTTCTTGAATATCTTCTTTCGCTTATCTATTGACCTCTCCAGGTGGTGTGCATTCTTATTGCTTCTTATTGAGAATAGATTTTGATGACATTTTTGGTGATTTACTGTTTCTCAAATGCCTTTTTTCACTTTATCTGTTTGTTTTGATGCTCCCTTTGATTTTCATCTCCGTAATTTCCCTCTGTAACATTTTGGGGTGCGGAATGTGGGATATAAGTTATGATTAAGTCTTGATAGACTAACAATAAAATTATATTATATTTTTTGCCAGAAACCACCCTTATTCTTTATTGCTTCTTATTGAGAATATATTTGAACCAACTTTCCTATCTAAAATTTATTTTTTTATAGATAAATGTATTTTTTTACTCCTTTTTCATCAATTTACCTCCGTAATCACCGTTTGTGACAGTCAATGGTGCGGAATGTGGGTAATAAATGTAACTTTCTAACTTCTTCCTTTGCGTCTTTGCGCCTTTGCGTGAGAATTTAATCAAAATTAACCCCCCTGCAAAAAAAGCAGAGGGAATAATCAAACCTTACACCTTAGGTTTAAAAGTCGAAGCAACGTGCAACTCTTTCAATTGTTTTGCGTCTACACTTGCAGGGGCATCTGTTAACAAACAACGAGCTTGTTGAGTCTTAGGAAAAGCAATCACATCACGAATTGATTCCTCTCCAGATAACAACATTACCAAACGATCTACACCGTAAGCAATACCACCATGGGGAGGAGTTCCATATTCAAAAGCTTCTAACAAAAAGCCGAATTTACTTTGTGCTTCTTCCGTTGATAAACCAATAGCTGCAAACACCTGTTCTTGAACTTCTCGCTGATAAATTCGCAGACTTCCACCACCAACTTCAAAGCCATTTAATACTAAATCATAAGCTTGAGCGCGGGCGGTTTTTAAATCGCTGATATCATCAGGATGAGGTGCTGTAAATGGGTGATGTAATGCTTCTAAACGTTTTTCATCAGCATTCCATTCAAACATGGGAAATTCTGTCACCCACAGGAAGTTAATTTTGTCTTTCTCAATTAACTTAAATTCCTTAGCCACAAATTGACGAATTCTATCTAAAGTTTTATTAACGGTGTTTGTATCAGCAGCCGCAAATAATAACAAATGTCCAGCTTTTGCACCTGTTCTTGTTAAAATTTCCTGCTTTTGTTCCGGTGTCAAATTATCTTTAATTGCGCCAATGGTGTCAATTTCGCCATTTTCCCGCACGCGGATATATGCTAAACCTTTCGCACCTGCTTCTGCGGCTTCTCGGAAAATATCTCCACCTGGTTTAATGCGAACATTAGAAATTGCATCGTTACCGTTAGGAATGGGGAGAATTTTAATGATACCACCATTAGCAACAGCTTCTCGAAAAACTTTAAAACCGGAATCTTTTAAAACGTCAGAAACATCAACTAATTCTAAACCGTAACGGGTATCTGGTTTATCGCTTCCGTAACGGTTCATAGCTTCCGCGTAGGGAAGACGAGGAAAAGGACGAGGTAAATCAATTCCTTTCACGGTTTTGAAAATATGACAAACTAACTTTTCGTTGAGTTCAATAATTTCATCTTCAGACATGAAACTCATTTCCATGTCTAATTGGGTAAACTCTGGTTGTCTATCAGCACGTAAATCTTCATCCCGGAAACATCGCGCTACTTGATAGTATCTATCCATTCCCGATACCATCAATAATTGTTTGAATAGTTGGGGTGATTGCGGTAAAGCAAACCATTCACCTTCATTGACGCGACTGGGAAGAATGTAATCTCGCGCCCCTTCGGGGGTAGAACGGGTGAGAATAGGGGTTTCGATTTCGATAAACCCTTCTAAGTCTTCCAGGTAGCGCCGCATGGCTTTGATGACTTGGTGACGCAATTGCATATTTTGCGCCATGCGTTCCCGTCGTAGGTCTAAATAACGATATTTTAACCGCAAGTCTTCCCTGACTGTTTCCGTGTCTGCGGTGGAAACTTGGAAAGGTAACTGTTTACGGACGGCGTTGAGTAGTTCTATTTTATCTGCGTAGATTTCTACTTCGCCTGTGGGAAGCCGGGGATTTAGGGATTCTGGAGGACGTTGGCTAACTGTACCGGTGATTGCTACAACGTATTCATTTCTGAGTGCGTTAGCCTGTTCATAGGAGTTTGGGGTGCGCTGGGGGTCGCTGACGATTTGGACAATACCAGAGCGATCGCGCAAATCTAAGAATATCACACCACCGTGATCGCGGCGACGGTCTACCCATCCGTAAAAGGTAACAGTTTCACCAATATGTTCTTTTCGGAGTTCGCCGCAATAGTGAGTTCGCATAGTTGTTAGTTCTTTGGTTCCGGGCTAGGTTGGGTAAATGTCAAGGCTTTCCCATTATCTAGCATCAATAGTCATTGTAGTAGTTTTAGTTGAAGAAAAATCAGTTATTTTCGCCTTGGCAGTTAGAAACCGCAGCTACACAAGCAAAACCCATCTTCATGGGTTTCAATCCCTTAATTTTTTGTTACCCGTCGAAGGCTTGATCTAAAATCAACGATCGCAGAAGTTAAGAATTTTGAAAATGTAAAAATTAAGCTGACCTTAGCTAAAATAGGTATGATTGAGGGCTAAACTGTAGCTAGACCAAAATTAAGCAACGAGAAACTAAAATGTCACTTGACACCTATCTTGACAAAGCGATCGCAGATGGATACGCAGAAATTAAAGGGGAAGGTAAAAAAGAACGTATTTATTACCTTGCTGCCGATCATTCTGAGCGTTGGTCTGATCCTGAAGAGAAGATTAGGGCTGAATTTTGGGCTGAATTAATTTATAAGTATGAATATAATCCTAAATTGATCAAGTTTGAGGTGAAAGTACCTAGACGGACTCCTAATGATCTGGCGGATATAGTGATTTACAAGGATGAGGAATATAAAGATCCTTATTTTGTATTTGAGATTAAGCGCTCGGATATTAGTGATGCTGAGTTTGCCCAATCAATTGAACAGGCTTGTGGCAATCGTGCTAGTTTAGGTGCGCCTTTTTGTGGATCTGTCGCAGGTTTAACCCGTCGCTTACTGCGCTTTGATGATAAGCAAAAGTATCCACCAATGGAGCGCGATCGCAACCATTTAACGGATATTCCCAAGCGGTTTGGTAAACCTCCTGAATGGAGATTTTATAAAAATAAGCAGGGGCAGGATCTTTCGGCTGTTCCTCGTGAAGAATTGCGTTCTGCGATTCGGAAATGTCATCAGACGCTTTGGGAAGGTGGTCGCCGCAGTCCTATCGCAGCATTTGGTGAATTTTGTAAGTTGATCTTTGTCAAATATCGTGATGAGAAAAATCCTGATATTGAAGATGGACAGCCTTATGCGTTTCAGCGTCGTGATGGTGAGAGTAGTGAGGATTTATCGAAACGAATATTAAAACTCTATACGAATGAGCAGGAAAAAGAACCAGGGGTTTTTACTGACAAAATTAATATCGATCCGCCTGTCATTGCTCAAGTGGTAGAACATTTAGAGGCTTTATCCCTTGATCGCACGGAACTGGATACAAAGGGAGTTGCTTTTGAAGAATTTATGGGGGGATTCTTTAAGGGTGATTTTGGTCAATATTTTACGCCCCGTGAATTAATTGCTTTTTCCATTGAGCTATTAAATCCAGAACGTAAACATCTGGTTCTCGATCCTGCCTGTGGTTCGGGAGGTTTTTTACTTTATGCCCTTGATCATATTCGCCGTGAGGCAAATCGGCGTTATCCTAAACACAAAACTGATGCCCGTCAAGGAATCAGTCACTACAAACATTGGCATGATTTTGCTGAACACAATCTTTTTGGCATTGAAATTAATGAAGAATTAGCCCGTGTTGCGAAGATGAATATGATCATTCATGATGATGGTCATACAAATATTGTTGGACATGATGCCCTTAATTTTTTGGATAAATTAACGACTCTCAAGCCTGAATTATCTGAAAATAAGTTTGATATTATTTTGACTAATCCGCCTTTTGGATCAGTTGTGAAACAAACAGAGAAAGGTGATGGTTATTTAGAACAGTTTGATTTACGGCACTATTTGAATAAGGCGACAACGGATACAGAGCCAGATGAATCTACGCAAAGTGAACGCAATGCGAAACGGGGTGCAAAAGCGGTTAAAGCAAGGACTAGCATTAAAACGGAAATTCTTTTTATTGAGCGAGTTTGGTCGTATCTAAAGCCAAAGGAAGGACGGGCGGCGATTGTTTTACCTGATGGGATTTTAACTAATTCTTCTTTGCAAGGGGTAAGAGATTGGATGCTTTCCCATTTCCAAATTTTGGCGGTGGTGAGTTTGCCTCAGTTTGCTTTTGCTTATTATGATGCGGGAGTAAAAGCGAGTATTGTTTTCTTGAGAAAGTTAGGTGATGGTGAGGTTGTGCCTGACGATAAGCCGATTTTTATGGCGTTGGCAGAAAATATTGGCTATGACGCAACGGGACGGAAGACGTTTAATGTAACGGTGGAGAGTGAAACGCCAGAAAGGGAAAAGATTGAACGCCATAGTTGCGATCTGTTTGACTATCGAGTTTATTTTGAATGGAATACATCTAATCCAAAGGAATCGGGATGGAGTGAGCGTTATCGAGAGATTATTCCTAATACTGGTCTAGTCGCTCAGTGGCGAGAGTTTGAAAGAAATCCTTCACCTTTTTTCGTCTAAGCCCTGCTAAACAAATTAACGCTTTGTGTTTTGGTGTTGAGCAGGGCAAAGCTAAAAAACGATTTAGTGTTGAATTTTATCAGCCTATTTATCAAATTTTTGATATTAGATTAGAAAATTCTAAATTTACCTGTCGTTCGCTTTCAGAAATTTGTTCTCTAATCTCAGATGGAACTCATCATACACCTAGATATATTAGCGATGATAAACACGGAATACACTTCATTAGTGTAAAGGATGTTAGAGAATGGGAAATCTCTTTTGAAAAGACTAAATTTATTAGTGAAGAGGAACACCATAAATTAGCCAAACGATGCTCTCCTAAAACTAATGATATTTTGTTGACTAAAATTGGAACTATCGGTAAAGCCGCCTTAGTTCCATCCAATCCTCCCATTTTTGATATTTTTGTTAGTGTTGCTTTATTGAGATTGAATGAAAATAGTATATCACCACCTTTTGTGACCTATTTTCTTAACTCCCAAGTTGCAAAAATACAATTTAGTCGCGTTGTTAAAGGTATTGGAGTTCCCGACTTACACCTTGAAGATATTGCCGCAATAAAAATACCAATTCCTCCATTAAATAAACAAATCGAGTTAGTTGCTGCTATGGATGAGGCGCGATCGCAGCGAAACCAAAAACTAGCAGAAGCCGATGCCCTTCTCTCTAGCCTTGATGATTACCTGTTAAAAACTCTTGGACTAGAATCTCCCGTTAAAGATGAGCGGAAAGTATTTGCGATTCAGACTTCCATTATTAGCGGACGATTTGATCCACATTTTCATGCTCCAAACTTTAAAAAAATTTATCGTTTGCTTTCCAAAACTACTACTAAAAAACTTGGAGAAATAGTGCAATTTTCTAAAGATTCTTGGAATCCGAAAGACGAAGAAAAATTAACATTTCGTTATATCGAAATAAGTAACGTAAAGCCACAAACAGGTGAAGCTATTTGGACAGAGACTTTAACAAAAGAAGCACCTAGTCGCGCTCGAATGCTAGTTCATGGTGATGATATTATTGTAAGCCTTACCCGTCCCCATCATGGTTCTATTGCCCATCTGTCTGAAGAATTTGATGGTTGTATTGCGTCAACAGGATTTGCCATAATTCGTTCAGTTAGCAAGTTAGTTAATAGAGAATATCTCTGGTGTATTCTTCGTTCTCAACTCTCTCTCCAGCAAATGCTTCAGAGGTCTAGCGGGGGTAATTATCCTGCCATTACTAAAACTGAGCTAGAAAATATTATTATTCCTATTCCTGAAATTTCCATCCAAGAGCAAATTGTTGCGGAAATACAACGCCGTCGCTCGGAATCACAACGCTTACGCTCCGAAGCTGAGTCAGGATGGCAAGCTGCCAAACAATGGTTTGAAGAACAACTACTGGGAGGTAGCTGATTGTGATTTTTGAGTTTGTAATTGTTTATCAGCAAAATTCTGACACAGATATTAGACAAATCCTAATAGACACATTAACCGTTTCTCTACAAGATAACTATGATGAATTTGAGCCTGATACAGTTGCTCAGATGATCATTTTACAAACTCAAAGAATCGGAAATCAATCAACTAATGAAGACGGCAACACAACACAAACGATTATTCTAGGATTTAACCTAGACTTACCTGAAGAAACCGAAGAAGCCGAAAGAGTAGTTGAAGAATTTGCCAAAGCCTTAACTGAAGAAACCAGCCCAATCTCTCATATAGTCAAATTTGAAGATCCTCTATTGCAGTTCAAACTAGCTCAATGGTCAGCAGAAATATTTGCGATTGAAATGAAATTAAGACGAGTCCTGACACTGATCTATTTAAACGCCTACCAAGGTGTAGAACCTTATAAACTTTTAAGAGACGAGAAGGAACAGCCAGCCGCAAAAGACAAGCCAACCGATAAAGAGATGCAAGACGCTCTTGAAAATCAATTTTTTCATTTACTCTTTAGCCAATACGTTAACTTAAACCAACGTCCTGACCCTAAAATTAATGATTTACTAGACAATATTCGCAACTTTATCAAATATGATGAACTTCAGGCAGAAATTACTCGTAAACCAGTTCAAGATAGTTATGATGCTGATTTCTTGGCCGCACTTAAAAACAAAATAGGTGCAATTGAAAAAATGCGTAACTGTATAGCCCATCACCGCCGTCCCTCTTCGAGAACAGAGGAAGGCTATCAAAATGCCCAGCCATTAATTAGTCAATTGCTTGATGAGTACCTTGAACGGTGGTCTTGGAATGAAGCGGCAAATGGTTCATCTGATGAAGAATCTAACCCTTGATTATTAGATAAGAAAGACACAAGGTAGAGGTTCATATTCTTCTCAAACCAATTTGAGCGATCGCTCTTGCAGTCCAGCACAAATTCAAACCCCAGTCGTTGCTGAAATATCAATTAACCAGCGAACTGTTTGCGGGAAAATAATTACAATTAACAAAACAATAAACTGTAAAACCATAAAAGGAATCGCACTTTTATGAATATCCAATGTACTCACTTCTTTAGGGGCAACACTTTGTAAATAAAACAAAGAAAATCCCACAGGTGGAGAAATAAATGCGGTTTGTAAATTCACTGCCATAACCACACCAAACCACACCATATCAATATTTAAAGCTTGGGCTGCTGGTACTAATAAAGGCATAGCAATAAAGCAAATTTCAATAAATTCTAAAAAAGCTCCTAAAATAAAAATCACGATATTACTAACAATTAAAAAACCCCAATATCCTCCGGGTAAACCTACTAATAAATTAGTAATCAGAGTTTTGCCACCTAAAGCATCAAACACCAAACTAAACATCGAAGAACAGAATAAAATCATCACAACTAAAGCTGTAATTACTGCGGTAGAATGAGCAGCATCACGAATTAATTGTGGTGTGAGACGTTTATTAAAAGCGGCGAGAATAGAAGCCCCAACAGCACCTACAGCCCCCGCTTCTGTGGGAGTGGCTACACCAAAGAATATACTTCCTAACACTGCAAAAATTAAAATAATCGGCGGAACAACAGCTTTGAAAACTTGTTTAATTAATTGAGTCCCTTGAGGAATTACCACATCATCAGGAATCATTGGGACTTTTTCCGGTTGAAAAAAAGCTAGTCCTAAAATATAGAGAATATAAGCACCAGATAACATTAATCCGGGAATTAATGCCCCTAAAAATAAATCTCCCACAGAAACACCAATTTGATCACTCAGAATCACTAAGACTAAACTGGGAGGAATTAATTGAGCTAAAGTACCGGAAGCAATAATAACTCCTGAAGCTAATTTTTTATCATAGCCATAGCGTAACATTAACGGTAATGATAACATTCCCATGACAATTACTGTGGCGGCTACGACTCCAGTTGTGGCTGCTAAAACAGTTCCCACTAAAACAACTGCTAAAGCTAATCCTCCCCGGACACGACTTAAAATAATGCCGATAGTTTCTAATAATTCTTCTGCTAATCCTGACTTTTCTAGAACTGCACCCAGAAAGACAAAGAAGGGAATAGCAAGTAAGGTAAAGTTGGACATTGTGCCAAACCAACTATTAGGTAATAGGAGGAGACGCGCCGGATTAAAAGCCCCAACTGCTGTACCAATAAGTCCAAAAACAATGGCTGTGCCGGCAAAAGAAAAAGCGACAGGAAAGCCACTCATAAGAATAAAGAAAAAGCCGACAAACATTAAAATTGCTAACCATTCAAAACCCATATTGTCTCCCTATTCAATATTGATATTTTCTGAAGTTTCTAAACGAATTTGTTCTGCTACTTGTTGATAACCTAATAATACTGCTAAATATTTAATTGCTTGAGAAATACTTTGCAAAAGCAGCAGTAATAAGGCTATAGGAACCATAGTTTTGATTGGGGCGCGGGGTAAACCATTAGCGTCAGAAGATATTTCCCAAGTTCCCCAACTACCGTCACTTAATCTGCCCCAAGATTGTAAAACCGGATTGATTGTTACCCAAATACCAAGTAGACAAAAGGGAATTAAAAATAAAACTGTTCCCACAAAATCAACCAAGGCGCGTTTTTTTTCACTCATATTAGTATAGATAAAATCAACGCGGACATTTTCCCCATGACGTAAAATATAAACAAAGCCGAATAAGAATGTGAGAGAAAATAAATACCATTGCAGTTCTAATAAGGCATTAGAAGACAATTGTACGCCAATGAAGCGACCCATATAACGGGCGACAACATTAAAAAAACCGACTCCAATTGTTAGTAAAACTAGCCAATTCGATAACCATCCCAATTTATCAGCACCATTGTCAATAAACTGAGAAAATTTTAAGAGTTTACGAATTAAAGAAAATCTGCTTGAGTCACGCATAGAACATAATAAATTAAAGGTAAGACCTGAGAATACAGTCAGCCAGTCACCAGTCAGCCGGGGAATAAATTCCCTGTCTAATAGCTCAAGTCTGTTAAAACAGACTCAGAAATTTTCCCAGTGTTTAGTCATCTAAAAATGACTTTTACCTCGTTTCCAGTCTCTGACTGGGAATGACTTAACGGAGGCTCTGCCTCTGCTGTTATTGAAGGC
Source organism: Dolichospermum sp. UHCC 0315A (assembly GCF_008121535.1). Lineage (GTDB taxonomy): Bacteria > Cyanobacteriota > Cyanobacteriia > Cyanobacteriales > Nostocaceae > Dolichospermum > Dolichospermum lemmermannii. The sequence goes on along the minus strand of NZ_CP043056.1, from coordinate 4,059,345 downwards.
AGAGCCTTCTGCAATTCGTTCCCATACAGAATATGGGAACGAGAAAAACTTTAGTGAATTTTTACTATTAGTTCATCAATTGTTCCACCTCCAAAATATCTAAATTTGTCAATTGTGCCACTTGTTCTATAGACATTCCATTCTGTAACAAATTAATGGCAACTGCCCTTAATTGCAATTCAGCTTGTTCTGCCCTTTGTTGTGCAATTCCTACCATTTCTTGAGAAGTGGGAAATAATTCACCGTCCAAAGTTGCCCAGCGTAACCAAGTGGCATCAACGCCTCTATAATTACCTTCCCAACGTACCAAAGCTAAATCTAAAACTTTACTTATCAGTTGGTTTTTATCATTTAGAGCAATCTGTTGATATGCACCACTGTTAAGATCAAAACCGGCAAAATCATCTGGGTTAAACGGGTCATACCAAAAATATTCAGAAACGCGCATTTGATTTTGATAAATCAATTTTTTCTGATTTTTATCATTGTTAGCTGTGCTTTCTGAAAGTAATTCAATTACTACATCTGGGGGTTTTCCTTCTTCCCAAACTACCCAAGACAATCGTTCTGTTTTCGGTACACCCAAAACAGCAAAGAAATCTGGACCTCGAAAATCTTGATTTTTCAATTGTGCTAAACTGTAGTAGACAAACATATTGCCACCTACGTATCCATCAGTCCTTTGCTCTAACCAAGGCTGAATGGTATCAATTAAGATATCCATTTGGAATTTATGTCTTTGTGTCTCCATCGGGATACCATCATCACAAGGAAGTTCTGCCTGGGTGGGTGGCAGTTTAATGCTAGGTTCAGCTAAAACAGTTTCTAACATAGCCGTTAAATTTAGTTAGAAATTACTTAATATTTTTATACTAATCGGAAATGATCAGCAATTGGCAAAATTATAAGAAATAATAAGTTTTCAGTGTATTAACACAATCAAATCAAACATGATATTGTAGTGAAATCCTCCAGTTAGTCAATAATATTAACTTTTATGAAACGCCGAGCTATTGTTAACAGATTATCTCAAAGTGCGATCGCTGCCACAGGAGTAGCAATTATTGGTGGTTGTCAAAAAGCTCAAAATAAAACAGCAACCGCTCAAACCGACACCAGTAATCTACCGACAATAAAATGGCAAATGGCGACAAGTTGGCCATTGTCCTTAGAAACTATATTTGGTGGAGCGCAGGTATTAGCAGAACGTGTCAAAGTTCTCACTAACGGTAAATTTATTATCGAACCCCGTGCGGCTGGAGAAATAGCCCCCGGTTTAGAAGTTCTGAATGTGGTTTCCCAAGGTGCTGTACAAGCTGGACATACTGCCGCTTATTACTATATTGGTAAAAGTCCTGCCCTCGCTTTTGGTACATCAGTACCATTTGGACTTAATGCCCAACAACAAAACGCTTGGTTATATGAAGGCGGAGGTTTAACCAAACTGCGAGAAATCTATGCCAGTAAATTTAATGTGATTCAATTTCCTGCGGGAAATACTGGTACACAAATGGGGGGATGGTTTCGCAACGAAGTGAAAACCCTCAATGATCTCAAAGGCCTAAAAATGCGAATTCCCGGTTTAGGAGGGCAAGTTATGGCTAAATTAGGCGTAACTGTGCAGACTCTTCCAGGGGGGGAAATCTTCCAAGCGCTACAAACAGGGGCTATTGATGCGGCAGAATGGGTAGGCCCCTATGATGATGAAAAATTGGGTTTAAATAAAGTCGCTAAATTTTACTATTATCCAGGTTGGTGGGAACCAGGTCCAACTTTAGAAGTACAAGTGAATTTAGATGAATGGAAAAAGTTACCACCGCAATACCAAGCAGCATTAGAAACTGCTGCATTTCAGTCAAATACAACAATGTTAGCTCGTTATGATGTCCGCAATAATGAGTCCTTAGAGAAACTATTAAAAACGGGTACTCAATTGCGTGCTTATAGTCAGGAAATTTTGGAAGCTGGGGAAAAAGCCTCTTTTGCTTTATATGATGAGTTTGCAGCTAAAGACGCTGATTTTAAAGCCGTTTATGAACAGTGGAAACCCTTTAGAGATCGGATGTATGCGTGGAACAATCTCAATGAAGGCAGTTTTGTTCGTTATGCTTATGGAAAGATGAAAGCAGGGAATTGAGAATTTCCTAAATTATAATGTAGAGACGTTTCATGAAACGTCTCTATCGAAGTTGTGAAATACATATAAGTGACATTTTGTCAAAAAAATTAGATGCGTTTCCCCTGAAGTGATTCGTCATCATGGTTAGAGATATTCAGTTTACTGACCTAGAACAATTGCTTTTCAAGATAGGTTTTACAAAAGTACCAACAACAGGCTCTCAACAAGTCTATCAATATCTATCGTCAGGAAGTTTGGTCATTTTACCAGCTTACGAACAACAGGCATATCTTCAGCCTGTACATTTGGTAGCTGTACGTCAAATATTGGTAGAAAATGGTTTAATCAACACCAATACTTTTGACAGTTTTATGAGAAAAATTGTCAGTTAAAGTATGAAAATATAATAAACTACACCATACCATCACAATATGTTTTACAAAATCTCACTATTGCTTACACCTCAACAAGAAGAAGGATTCACTGTAACTTCTCCACTCTTACCACAATTGATCACTGAAGGGGATTCTATGGATGAAGTTTTAGCTAATGTTCAAGATGCTTTGGAAGCAGTTATAGAAATGTATGAAGATTTAGGTAAAGAACTTCCTGATAATCTACAATCTGTAGACCAAAATTCACCAGCTTTGATAGAAACAATTATATCCGTCAGATGAACTATAGAGAAGTTGTTAAAAAGAGTTATATAAAAGATTACTATCGCTATTCTGGGGTGTCAATTACCAAACCATATCATTGTTAGCCTGATTCCTACTCATTTTTATATGTCTCCATAAATTGAGCAGGATCTTTTTGTGGTGGAGTATTAGAGATTAATTTGGGTTGGAAATCAAAATATATTGCTCTTCTAGCTCGCGCTTGTTGTTTTGCCTGTTCTCTTTTTTCTTTCTGATCCTGTCTGATAAAGAGAACCCATTCTCTAGCTGTCCTAATAACATTGTCTTCTATAGACTTAATATTAATTTTATCAATGTTAAACCCAATTGCATCTAAAGCTTCAATGCCAGCGATAAAGACTTTATTACCTGTAGCATTAGGCTCTTCTTGAGATAAAATTTCTAAGATAATAGGTATAGCTTCCTTAGCAAGCTCTTGCATTCTACCTAGTGCGTAAAGTGACCATGCTCTAATATTAGGGTTAGAGTCTTTTAGCCTTTCAATTAAAGCAGGAATAGCTTCTTTAGCTGGTATTCCAATATTTGCAATTACAATAACGGCATATCCACGAACTTCAGGATCAATATCTTCTAATGCACAAATGAGTTGAGAAATTGCAACTTCAGCTTGTGTTCCAATTTCTTCAAGTGTAATTGCTGCTCTTCGTCTTACTTCCAGCTTTTCGTGTTGAAGTAGTTCGGCAAGAAAGGGAACAGATTCTTTACCAATTTTTGCTAAAGTAATTGATGCTGAACCACGAAGTTCAGAGTTATCTTCCTGAAAAACTTTAATAAGTTGAGGAATAGCTTCACTAGCTTCAGCACCAAACTCAGCCAGATCATCAATTGCTTGACTTTTATATCTTTCATCTGTGCTACTTAACAAAGACAGAAGAAAATTTATTTTTTCACTACGTTTTATGTCATCTATAGCTCTAATATCTTCTAAAACTTCTTCCGCATTTGAATAACGACTAGATATATTTGTATTGAGAAGCCTTTCTAAAATAGAGACTGTCTGTTCTGTGATAGTCATATCCAGAAGATTCCAACTTCTTTTAATCCAATTATCTCCAAGATTACATTCTAAGTCTAACGGTGAATATCCGCTTAAAAGATGAAAACAAGTTGCACCTAGAGAGTACAAATCACTCGCAGCAGAAGAAAAACTATCGGGTGATTGATAGCCAGATGTACCAAAATTTGTACTTTTGAGGGTTTTGATAGTTACATTTCCTTGTAATGAAGTATCGAGATCGGAAACTTGCTTTGAAATTCCAAAATCAATTAGTACAAATTTTCCATTTTTACTATTTCTTATTATATTATCGGGTTTAATGTCACGATGAAAAATACCTCTATTATGAATCTCTTGTAATACAGGTAATATTTCTAGCAAAAGTTCCAAAATCTGCTTTTCATTAAAAATTTTAAAATTATTTTGTTCTAATTCTTGTCTCAAATTTTTTCCTTCAATAAATTCTTGTACGATGCAATTTTCACTTTCCAGATATGCGAGTAAGCTAGGAGTTTGTGAATAAGCTTCTAATTCATAGAGAATTTTTGCTTCTGTTTTAAATAATTCTCTTGCTTTTTGTCCATTGGTTGATTCTTCATTATAGGGCTGTATGAATTGCTTTACAACACATCTGGAATCAAATTTTAACCTATCTTTTGCAAGAAAAACTTTACCAAAGCCTCCTTGTTCCAATTCCTCAACGATTTGATAACGTTGATCGATTATGTCTCTAACTTTGATGTCCATATAAATTTTATGTAAGGTAATTCAAGATTAATAGAAATTTGATCATTAATTTAATTATAAGCGATTTACTGCAATTATTGAGCGTGAAGGTGATATTTGTATATTACAAACCTCTTTGTACAATTTCTCGAATTTCTCTAATAAACTCAGCAGGAGTTTGAATAATTAATCCACTCTCAATACCAACTTCCGTAGTAAAATCTTTAGTATTCAAACTTAATAAACGATCAACTTTTGCCAACACAGCAGCAGCTAAAATAGGCGCGTCTTTAGCTTCAATAATCCTAACCCAACGATTACTTTCTTCTAGAGTTGGATCAGGTTCAATTTCTGGATTAATAGCTGCTATTAACTGCGAGAAAATTGGTAAAGCATCAGGTAATTTTTTCTTGAGATTTCGTTCACACTCTAATAAAACTTGCTCTGATATTACTAACTGAAACAAACCAATTTCCGCCATTGTTAACACAGCGTGACTAGCTCCTGTACGAGAAGCAGCACCAGCAATGAGAATGCTAGAATCAGCAAAGACTTTACGCATTGTGATCTTGCTCTTGCCAAATTGCTACTCTTTCTGCTGCCAAACCCTGAAGTAAATCACCTAATTCTAAACCTGCATCTTCCATCATTGCTGTAATTTTGTCGGCAATTTGTGGAACTTGCGGCTGTTTGGGAGTAAGTAAAACAACATCACCAATTTGCAATAACGTCAACGTATCACCTGTAACTAAGCTAAGATGCACCTTTAAATCTTCTGGAATAGTAATTTTTCCCTCATTTTCTATGCGAATAGGGAAAGCCTTAATTTCCATATTTTCTGATATATAAGTCATACTTAGTCGTTTGTATGGGTTTTTGTAGGTACATTTTCACAAAACATCCCTGAATCTATTGTAAATGTTGCTGTACCGGAATACCTTGTAATCGCTAAAAATTCGATATCATTAAAACCGAAAATAAAACCAAAGTTTCGTAACTTAGAAGATATTGACTAAAACCTTCTTTTCTTCTTTTCTTCTTTGCGTCTTTGCTCCTTTGCGACTTTGCGCGAAACAATATTTAGTATTTTAGATAAATATGAATAATTTGATTAATGCAGGGTGAGATAACCCACCCTGCAAAGTATTTAATCCTTACTGTCGCGCCATAATAGTCCGCATTTCAGCCTCCCGATCTTGAATCAAATCGCCACTAACATCAACCATCACACTATAAATCTTACCCGTAAACTTAAAAGGCGGCTCATAATCCGGTGTAACAGGCGCACCAGGGGCAATTCCACAGGTGACACCACTGGTCAAACCTAGTGCTAAAGGAGTAGTTACAGGCACATCAATCTGCCCGACCAATTTCTCATCAATATACAGTTGGGCGCGTCCTGTCGTTCCTTTACCCTTGGCTAAATCTGGTTGTCCTGTGACTTTAAACTCAAAACGCAACTGGTGCCGACCTATCGGCACAGATGACCCAGATTCAACATGATAGAGCGATCGCCCGACATAATTATGAACCCAGTGCAGTTTGCCATTTTGCACATAGAAAGAATAGCCACTATCATTACCCCCATGAGCCAGTAATATCCCTTCAGCGCCACCTGTGGGAATCTCCACATCAGCCGTAATACTGTGGGGACGATTTAACACCCTCACAGCACTACCGGCGGGAATCGCTTGAGTATCAGGATAGTAAACATAGCGGCTACGATTCACCGTAATTTGTGGGCGTTCTTCCGCCAGTCGTTGCACACCACGTCCATCTACAGGCAATACATTATACTTACCAGCTTCCACATACCAAGTAGCAATCATCTCAATTAACTTAGGACGATTATCCGCCGCAATATTGTGATTTTCCGCAAAATCTGAGGCGACGTGATACAGTTCCCAATGATGAGTATCCAAATCCGTCAGAGTTTCCGCCGAAATCGCCTCACCAAAAAACCGCCCTGCTTCTGTAAATGAAGGACCCGGCCAAGGACAAACCGCCCGCCAACCATCATAGTAAAGAGAACGATGTCCCATCATCTCGAAATACTGGGTAATATGCTTAGTGGGGGCGTTACTATGATTAAAAGTATGGGCAAAACTGACACCTTCAATGGGGGATTGAGTCACACCCTTAATAGTTGTCGGTGGTTCAATTTCCAGTAATTCCAGCACCGTCGGCACAAGGTCAATAGCATGAGCGTACTGAGTCCGAATCTCCCCTTTAGCCTCAATACCTTGACTCCAATGCACAATTAAAGGGTCGCTGATTCCCCCCCGATAGGTTTCCCGTTTCCAACGCCTAAAAGGCGTATTTCCTGCCCAAGTCCAGCCCCAAGCATAATGGTTAAAGGTTTCGGCGCTGCCTAGTTTATCCAATGCTTTGAGATTTTCCTCTAGGGATTCTGGCACATTGTTAAAAAACAGGTTCTCATTCACTGAACCAGTCGGTCCCCCTTCCGAACTTGCACCATTGTCTGAGATCACCATAATGACAGTATTCTCGAACTCACCGATAGATTTGAGGAAATCGAGTAAACGACCGATATGGTAGTCAGTATGGGTTAAAAAACCAGCATATACTTCCATCATCCGAGCATAAAGCCGTTTTTCGGCGGCTGGGAGGGAATCCCAGTGCGGGACATCGGGATCATGACGAGAAAGTTCAGCATCTGCGGGAACAATCCCCATTTCTTGCTGACGGGCAAAAACCTTTTTTCTGTAAGCTTCCCAACCATCATCAAATTGTCCCGCGTAGGCATCAGCCCATTCTTTTGGGACATGATGGGGGGCGTGCATTGCCCCCGGACAAAAATACATGAAAAAGGGCTTATTTGGGGCAACCTGCTTGGCATCAGCGATAAAGCTAATGGCTTTGTCTGCTAAGTCTTCGGTTAAATGATAGCCTTCTGCGGGGGTCTTTTCTGGCTTGACGGTGTGGTTGTCATAAACCAAATCTGGATAATATTGGTGGGTTTCTCCGCCCAAAAAGCCATAAAAACGCTCAAATCCGCGACCGAGAGGCCAGCGATCATAGGGGCCTGCGGCTGAAAGTTGGTCTGAGGGGGTTAAATGCCATTTTCCCAAGGCATAAGTGTTATAACCCTTCTGGAGTAATATCTCTGAGAGAAACCCATTTTCAAAGGGAATATTCCCATTACCTCCGGGATAACCCGTAGACCCTTCTGTAATACAGGACATGGCGTTAGAATGGTGATTGCGCCCAGTTAGAAGGCAAGAACGGGTGGGAGAACACAGTGCCGTTGTGTGTAGATTATTGTAGCGCAATCCATTAGCGGCTAGTGTGTCTAGGTTGGGTGTTTTGATGGGACTTCCATAATTTCCAAATTGTCCAAATCCTGTATCATCGAAAACGATAAATAGGATGTTTGGTGTATTTTCTTTTGCCCGTAATGGTTCTGGCCAAGCTGGACTGGATTTATCAACTGTCCGGCCGATGACTCCGGGGAAGGTAGTTCCGAGTTTGTATTCATGCAGAGACATAAATCTGACCTCTTGAGAATATTTAATTTTTAACAAAAACCCGGAAATTTTATATCCTCTTTAGGACAGGTTAAAAATCAGCAACCTTGCAAAAGGTCTGGTAATTTGAGACGATATCCTAGACCGTGCATGGTTTCAATGTGTTATGTGGCTGCGGTTTCTTTGGGAGGAATTGCTACAAAGGAAATTAATACTATCCTTTATCAAGCTATGATGCAAGAATCAGATCGGGTAGTTAAAGAACGGATTCAGATGATTTTTAATGTGTAAATATTCTAACTACTCATTTGTTGAATCAGTTATCTCTTTAATAAGATAATTATTCTGAACGCACTCAGCCAGTAACTCAGCAACTAAAAGGTCATCAGCATCATGAAAAATACCACAATGAGGCAAATTTTCTTCTTGATAGGATATTTCTAATGATATTTCTGCAAAAATATATTCTTTAGATTGTTGTATATTAATAACAGCAAATGAACCATTAGGTTTGAGATTGAAACCTTTTTTTGTCATAAATGTTATGACTTCAATAACATTTTTTATTTCCGTTTATTTTTGAAAAAATTCAAGTAAATAGACAGACAAATACTTTTCCTTACGTTCTATTCGTTTTTCAAAAGCAGAACTCTGTACTATTCCATTTTCTAAGTACGAAGGTTTGCAATAACGCGTAACATTACCAGTTTCGATCTCTGTCATTTTTATATTTTTTGTTTATATTTGTTGGTGTATTTTTATATTTAAATCATTAAGATAATCAATTAGATCCATAGCATTCATCGAACCATTCAAAATAATTCGTTTACTTGTATGCGAACTTGGCTTAAAGATAACATAGTCTAAAAAGTAATCTTTTTGAAATCGTACAGTTATCGAATTGTTCCTATTTCTTTGCCATTTTACATAAAAAAGACCACTTTCACTTACTGTGATACTGCTAGGCTTAGAAATATTTCCAATTGTTCCAACAAATAAAAACATTGACTTTAGCGATTCTAAGGAAACATCATAGTCTTCTTCTGAATCACATAATTCTTTTAATTCACTAATTCGTTTAAAAAGATAATCATCCTTCAATTTAATAACATCAATACCATATTTTAGAATCTCTTCAAAGGTTGATAATTTATCTATTTGATCTATTTTAATTGATTTACTTTTTGGTTTTTCTAGATTGTCTGGTTTATGTTCTTCAATTCTGTTTGTTAAGTTTTTGGTTGTCAGTAAAATTTTGTTTTCATTGAATGTACGAAATCCCAAAGGAGATTTTTTTTCTATAAAAAACTTTGGTTCTTCTACAAAAAGAGAGGGACTACGGTACTCTTGATACTTTGGATTACTAGAGGTTAGTTTCATCTTCCTCCTCCATTAATTTTTCGATTTCATCTGAAGTTGGTATCTTTTGATTTGTCTTATCTTCAAATCCTCTCAGAGCTTCATCTAAAGAGCTTACAAGTGATTTTGCTGTAATGTGAGAAGCATTGAGTACCGCTTCTGCTTTTCCATTGCGTTTTAATAAGATTAAAATATCATTTTTAGATACTCCAATACCAAACGCGTTGAAATAAATACTGTTTAATTCACCAGATTCAATAATCTCTATCATGCTTTGTTCTTGATTGTTTTCTTCTGAATCCATGATCTTACCTCTTAGTGCTATCGTCTATCTTGTGGGTTGAGTAGAGAGAATGAAACCCAACAATCACCAATCGTTTAATTAATTATGGCATAAACACACTCAACTATCAACCTTATCCAACGCCTTCAACTCCTGCTTTAGTAACGTAAGTTGCTATATATCTTAAATCTTTAAAAATTCATTGCCCGAATTATCACACCAAGAAAACTAACTAAGCCAATTACAAGTAAAGCCACTCCGATAATTTCCGCACTGTGAGAGGTTTCGTAGGTATAGCGATTATTTTGAATTTGTTTAAGTAACTTACGGTGTTCTCTTAACCCTAAAACCATTCCCAACATTCCCGTCACAATAAAAGATAGTCCCACAATCACCGAAAATCTGACTGGGTTAAGGTGATGACTCAGACGAGTATTTTCAATTGCTCTAACAATGGTGGGAATCCCAAAACCAAAACCAATTAAGGAAAGACAGGTGCGTATCCACGCCATTAATGTGCGATCTGCTGCTGCTCGACTGCGGTATTTAGCTAGTTCTGTTCGATCTGCCGCTAAATCGTTGGTAGACAATTGTTCAGGTGTTTCTGATTTGATAAGTGGCTGATTCATTGTGGTAAGATGTGCCTGTAAATTACCTCTGAATAATTACTTTTATTGTTGTTTATTGAGTTCTTGATTCAGAAAATAATTGAGGAAAGTTCTAATTAAGGCAACAATTCCTAGTTTTCCTAGAGACTCAAATGTTGAATGATAGGTTGTGGAAAGAATATCTGCTCCTAATTGAAATTCTAATGCCAGCACTAGCCAAATGCCAAAGTTGAGCCGGATTTGCAGAAATCGGTTTTGACTATGATGATGATTTAGAGAAATCGCTATTTTTCCGCTTTTTAATACACCCAATAAAATACAAAAAACAGAAATTAATTCTAGTAAGAATTTGAGCAAAGTCACAACAAATGATAACCCGCTCTCTAGCTGTTCAAATAATGCCATAATTTAGCTTTTTTCACGCTCCAGGCATAGAGATTAATTACAATAGCCTTAGTGAATCAAAGTATTAAATTGGAAAATATCAAATCTCAAACTTTGCGTCTTTGCTCCTTTGTCTCTTTGCGCGAAACATAATTTATACCGCCATTATGTAACGGAAAAAACCGCATTTAGTTAGGTTGTTGCTCTAATTTGCGTTTATTCCAAATTGAGTAAAAACTACCTAGAAATGCTCCTAAAATTACATAAGCTATGAGTGTGGGAATTACCTTTTGTTCTACGTTATTCAAAATAGCGATAAACAAGGCTAAACCAACATTACGAGCAATACAGGAAATTGCTAAAATCGGTCGTGTATCATCATTGTTACCCCCTAAACTGTGTCCTATTATTAGAGAGGCGATTACCATAATTGTAATAACAACCATTGGTAATCCCCAAACTTTTAAAAATAGAGGAATCCCTAAAATACCAGCTAAAACAACCAGTACGAAAAAAAGACTATTAGCAATAAAATTTAAGGGTTGGGCGATATTTTCGGCAAATTGAGGCACAAACTTTTGCAGCAACAGACCGATACTGACAGGCAATAACTGTACCATGATCACTTGTCGGGTAACTTCTAAAATTGTCACTTTTTCTGAAATATTCTCAAATAGGGTGACAAAAATTTCCAAGGTAATAGGAGTAACGCAGACTGCAAGTATAGCGAGAGTTAACTGAAAACTCGCTGAGTAGGAAAATCTACATCCAGCCATTTGCGCTCGTTTTGTGGTCAGAGGCGCACCTGGAGAAGCCGCTAACAAGGCTAATCCTGTCATTACTTCTGGGGGTAAGTTAAACAGTTTTAGCAGGACAATAACCACTAGAGGAACTAGCACCACAACGGCTAAAAGCGCACGGAATAGTAAAGCAGGTTTTCGCCATAGGGAAAGCATTTCTTCAAAACAGAGATTGCTTCCTATGGCTAACATCAAAGAAAAAATCGTGATTTTAACGAAAATCAACAGTAAAGGATGGTGCATAGCTGGAAATTAAACCTCTTTCCTCTGCGTCCTCTGTGCCTCTGTGGTTCGATAAATTACTTCTTAAACCGCAGAGGAAAAAAAGATATTTTTCGGATCACTTGTTAACTACTATTGAACAAATAATATCTCTTAACCCAACTTTGTATTACTATCCCTGGTCATAGATATCTCCGAAATATTTATTGTGATAATTTCTACTCAAGCGGATAAAAGAATTACATAAAAAATCTCTAATTTTTCACTGTTGAAGATAATAATTAAATCTGGTTCGCAATTGTTCTATTGTTAAATCTTGCGTCCAATATTCTATTAAAGCATGACCAAAAGCCCAAGCATTACGACCTGGTGTAGATGGGTTTTCTAACAACAATGGCCACAGGGATAATAAATCAAAGTTGCGGGTTTTGGAATTGTCTATATTTAATAGGGGAAAAAGTTCATAAGCCATTTGTAATTTACCAATCACTATGGGTAATTGTTCAATGGGAATTTGTTCTGCGAGTAAATAAGCCAGAGTAGGAGAACCTGTTGATAATGTGGAAATAAATTGCAAAACGGGACTTTTTAGTAATGCAGCAATTCCTTGGGTAGTTGTCATCTGAAATGTGTAATGCTCAATAATTGTAGCGGCTGTTGTGGTGCGAGTTTCTAAATTCCGTAAAAAGCGAGTTAACCGTAATTGTTTAGCCGGATCTATTGCTGCTAATAATCCTGAAGATAAGGCTTCTATATTCCAATCATTGCGATTATTTTTTGGATCATTTGTAACGACTGGTAAAACTAAATTAGCGAAATTTTCTAATAGTTGTTGGCGGTATTTTGTGGCTTCTCGAATAGAAATTTCTTTTGGTTTTTCTCCTTTTTCCCAATCATAAGGAGGTTGCCATTCACGGATAGGACGTAAACGATCTACTTGAGTTAAAATGGTAATAATCGGTAAATCTGCCACTTCTAATTTTACATCTTGGAGAAAATCTATATCCATTTGTAAAGCTGGATCTAGTGCTGGAGTAACTAATAATAGTAAATCAGCATTAATAGCATAATCAATCACTAAATCTCGCAAATCTTCCCGTTTTACCTGTTCATAACCGGGAGTATCCCAAAGGCTGAGAGTTTCCCCATTTTCTGTTTCCCAATGATAATTTTGAATTTTATCTGTACTGGGTAAAACATCAACCGCAGCTAATTCATTTTGAAAAAGAGTATTAATTAAACTACTTTTACCTGCACCTGTGCGCCCAATAATGAGAATATTTACGGGTTTTTGGGCAACGATTTCCGGGGGTTCAGCTTGGGTGAGAATGTCCCGCAGGGTTTGGGTTTTAACTTGGGGTAGGGTGGGAATAGGTAATTCAATTTTAGTTCCTGCATAGAGAGCGATAGCTTGTTTGCATAAATTCCGCAAAGCTGCTTCTCTTAATAGTTGACTCAAGTTTATTAATAATTCCTGAGAAGCGCGATTTCCCACACCTTCAATAGCTTTTTTTGCCACCGCAGTAAGAGGATTTAATACCCATTGCGCCCAATTCCAAACTTTCCATAATTTACGGGCAGATGGTTCTAATTTACGATAAACTTCATAGGTTTGATAAGCTTGTCCAACGGTAACTTGATTGAGAACAGGAGATAATTTTTGCATCCATTGATCCATATCATCTACTGTTCCGCGAATTAAACCGTAAACTTGAGGAATGTAAATATTTAAAAGCGGATATTTAACTTGAGGATTATAAATATGAGAAATTGCTACTACTAAATCTTGACATCTTCGCCAAAAAGTTTGCCAATCTTCCCAAATAGGTAAATCATTTGCGGCTGCGGTGAGAATATTTTGTAATGCTGTTTCTACTGCTTTAGTCCTATCTGTTTCGATGACTAAATTATTCTCTGTGGTAGTTTCTAATTCTTCTCGAACTTCTGCAAAAACAGCTTCAATTTGATTTATTGCCGGTTTAGTCCAGCGTACCAGCAACCACCGCCAACCGACAAATACAAATGTAAATACAGCCCAAATCCAACTTAATCCCCAAGCGTGAATTTGCGTTCCTGCGGAAATGAGAAGGAAGGAGATAATTACCGCAATTGGTGAAACTAAGATTATCCATTGCCAGAGTTTTAAACGGATCATTGTTTGATAACTTTTTGGGTTGTGGATGTTGGATTAGTGATTTACTACTTATTTTACCAGGGAAATTTACCAGAAAAATAACACTCACGGTGGGTGTTGATATCATCAGATGACAAATACGCAAGATAAAGTATGAAGAATGAAGGATTAAATTGATTTTTTTAGTCTTCATTCTCCATCTTTCAACCTTTCCTTAACCGAGCTTTTCATATACTTTGAACATCGGCAAATACATAGCCAGCAAAATTGTCCCCACCATTCCCCCCAGCACCACAATCATTACTGGTTCTAAAATACTGGTGAGTGATTTAACTGCCTGTTCTACTTCATCTTCATAAAAATCGGCGACTTTCATCAACATTGCATCTAGTTGTCCCGTTTCTTCACCAATACTCATCATCTGAATTGCCATAGCTGGAAAAACGTTTTCTGTGAGCAAAGCAACACTAATCATCCCCCCTTGTTGAACCTCTTCACGGGCAGCGTCAATGGCATTAGCAATAACCTGGTTTCCTGATGTATCTCGCACAATTTCTAAACAAGTTAAAATCGGGACTCCAGAGCGAGTCAATGAACCAAAAGTCCGACTAAAACGGGCAATAGCAGATTTTTGAATCAAATCACCAAATAAAGGTAGCTTTAGGGCAATACTATCAATCTGTAACCTACCAACAGGGGTTTTGTAATACTGCTTATAAAGAAACGATAATACAAATAAAATCCCAATAACCAACAAAGACCAATAGCTTCGTAAGACTTTACTACAGGTCATTAAGAATAATGTAAGTGGTGGTAATTCTGCTCCTATGGATACAAAAATATCTGCGAAAATTGGAATCAGAAAAACTGTCATGCCCACAAAGATAGCAGTTGCTAAAAAACCCACAACCACTGGATAAGACATAGCTGATTTAATTTGATTCTGTAATCGTGCCATATCTTCTAATAATTTAGCTAGACGATTTAAGACTTCATCCAACACACCCCCAACTTCGCCAGCTTGTACCATACTCACATACAAACCATCAAAACACTCAGGATGTTTACGCATGGAATCTGAGAGGTTAATTCCAGTCTGAACATCGCCACAAATTTCTACTAAAGCAGCTTTAAGTTTAGGATTACTACATTGCTCAGAAAGTACAGTCAAGCCTCTGACTATGGCTACACCCGCATTTACTAAAGCAGCAAATTGACGGGAAAAAATTGCTTTATCCTTAACAGAAACCTTGACAAAGGAATTCTTAATCTTTTGGATATCGAACCGAGAAGCCAAGCTTTGAGATTCTTTTAAATCTTGAATAATAAAACCTTGATTTATAATATTATTGCGAGCATCAGTCAAGGAATCAGCGGTAAATTTTTCGGTTCTGGATTTTCCTTGAGAATCACGAATACGAGTAACGTAGGTAGGCATAATATTTATTTAAAATTTTAGAATTGGTCAGTTGTTAGTAGGGGCGAAGCATTTGGAAGATAAATTATCGGTCATTGCCAAAAATAGTTCTCCAAATGCTTCGCCCGTACAGTTGTCAGTTGTCATTGGAATAATTCTTTTACCCTGCTCCCTGCTCCCTGCCCCCTGCCTGTTAACGTAATTTAGCTCCTGCTGGGGCTGTTGCACCAATTAGACGCTGGACTTCATCTGGTTTAGAAGTTTTAGATATTGCTGCTTCAAAAGAAATAGTTCCAGCTTTGTACAAATCAGCTAAAACTTTTTCTAGAGTTTGCATTCCCAATTTACCACCCGTCTGAATAGCTGAGTAAATTTGTGCTGTTTTTCCTTCCCGAATTAAGTTAGAAATAGCGGGAGTGATAATCATAATTTCTTGAGCCATTACTCGCCCATATTCACCTGACTTGACATTTTTCTTAGGTACTAAAGTCTGACTAAAAACTGCGACTAAGGAGTTAGACAACTGCACCCGCACCTGAGTTTGTTTTTCTGAGGGAAAAACGTCAATAATCCGGTCAACGGTTTGTGCGGCAGAACTTGTATGTAGTGTACCAAATACCAAGTGACCTGTTTCTGCGGCGGAAATCGCCAACGCAATGGTTTCCAAGTCCCGCATTTCTCCTACCAGAATAATATCGGGATCTTCTCGTAAAGCTGCTTTTAAAGCATTAGCAAAACTCTTCGTATCTTCTCCTAATTGGCGTTGGTGAACTAGACTTTTGATTGGTTCATAAACAAATTCCACAGGGTCTTCAACTGTTAAAATATGTTCTGCCCTAGTGCGGTTAATTAAGTCAATCATTGCCGCTAGGGTAGTAGTCTTACCAGAACCAGTTGGACCTGTGACGAGAATTAGTCCTCTAGGTTTTTCCGTCATTTCCCGGACTATATCTGGCAAACCTAATTTTTCAAAGTTAGGAATTTTAGAACTTAATGCTCGTAAACAAGCAGCATAAGCACCACGTTCTTTATAGACATTCACCCGGAACCTAGCTAATCCCTTGACACCGTAAGAACAATCTAATTCCCATGTTTGCTCTAAAGTTTTGCGCTGAGTGTTATTGAGCATACTGAAAATTAGCCTTTGACATTCATCAGCCGTCAATATGTTTTCACCAATAGGTGTCAGACGTCCACTAATCCGAAAATAGGGAGGCAATCCAGCGGATAGGTGCAAGTCTGACCCACCTCTAGTAATTAGTTCTTCCATCAAGTCTTCAATCATCATTTCCATAGTCTGATTTCGTTCCCATTAATTAACAATAAAAAACTTAAAACTCTCAATTCAAAATGTGCGGCTAATCTGTAAAGCAAGGTGTCATACAGTAAGGACAATCTAACCATTCTGGTTGTAATTCCCCACTACAAGTCAGACAAGTCAGACCACTTTTGCGTTTAGCTTTTAATTCAGCCTCTAAACCTTTATCTGTAAGTGTTACTCGCTCTACTTCTTCTAAGGTAGTTGCTCCTTGACGAACTAAGTCCAAACTGTAAGCTAGTAAGGTTTTCATCCCCTCTTCAACAGCTACTTCTTTAATCTTTTCTGTAGGTGCTTGCTTGTTGATCAGAGTTTGTAATTCTTCAGTAATCCGCATTACTTCATAAACCCCACAACGCCCCTTGTAGCCAACACCACCACATTTTTGACAAAGATTTTTATGGCTGGCTATTTCTTCTGGTGGGATAGTATTGGCTTTGTAGAAAGTTACCTGAGCTTCTTGGGAAACGGATAGACCATAGCGAGCTAGTTCTTTAATGGTCGGAGTGTATGCTATACGACATTCAGCACAGACACGACGAACTAGACGTTGTGCTAAAACACCAATTAAAGAACTGGAAATCATGAAAGGTTCAATACCCATTTCTCCCAAGCGAGCGATCGCTCCTGGTGCATCATTAGTGTGTAAAGTAGTTAATACCAAGTGACCGGTTAATGCTGCCTCAATCGCCGTTTTCGCAGTTTCCCGATCCCGTGTTTCCCCCACCAGCAACACATCTGGATCTTGACGCAAGAAAGCCCGCAAGACCGTCGAGAAATCCAACCCCTTTTCCCGAATTACCTGTACTTGAGTAATCCCCGGTAAACTATACTCAATTGGATCTTCTACTGTACTGATATTAATCCCCGGATCATTCTTTTCCGATAGTGCCGAATACAACGAAGTAGTTTTACCCGAACCAGTTGGTCCCGTCACTAAAATCAACCCGAATGGCTTACTAAACATATCCTTAACAATATTTAAGGTTTCTGGGTCAGTAATTAACTTATCCAAACCTAATTGAGTTGCAGAGTTATCTAAAATCCGTACAACAACCTTTTCTCCATAGCGACTAGGTAGAGTATTTACCCGGAAATCCACCTTTCTTCCGGCAAATATCCGGCGAATCCGGCCATCTTGAGGTAAACGTCTTTCAGCAATGTCCAGGTTAGAAATAATTTTAAATCGGGCTGTTACCGCTGGGATAATTTTTTTCGGCATATTATCAAATGCCTCATGTAATACCCCATCCTTACGGAAACGAATCCGTAAATATTCTTCCTGCGGTTCAATGTGAATATCCGAAACACCCTCAGTTAAAGCCTTCAACAAAATCCGATTCACAAGTTTAATGATTGGTGCATGATCAGCACCCTTCATAGCATTATCTAAATCAACATCATTATCACTACTTTCATCTATGTCCAGAGTCCCTAGATTGTCTAAATCACCCTTGACATCATAATTTTTTTGCTGGTCTAATATCTTTCGGCGTGCCGCTTGTTCATTTAAAAATTTGTTAATGATGTCCTGATAATCTTTCTGGGTAATTACCCTGCGTTGAAAAGACAAGCCTTGGGAACGCAAAATCCGATTAAGATCATCAGAAGCATCTAAATTATCTGGATCAACCATAGCCACCAACACATAAGGTGGGCTTTGGTTATCATTTCTTGACAGTGGGATTAAGTGATGCCGACGACAGATATCAACAGGAATGAGGGTTTGAATTAAATTCCCCACGTTTGTTGTATCAATTTCGTAGATTTCGGGATCAAGAGACTCAAGGCCGTATAAAATTTTGAGTTCAAATAAATGTTGTTTTTTGTATTCGGTGACCAACTCAGGTGATAATTTTCGCTCAGTAATTGATTCTAATACTTCTGTCAGTGGTTTACCGGACTTGCGGCTGGCAATTACAGCCTGCTTCATTTGTTCATTATTGACATAGCCAGACGTTACTAATTTATTACCGAAAGGCGAAAACTCAGTTCTTGTAGTCAGCGCAGTGCTACGCCGTTGTGGTGATGAGTAAGTCATAAGCAATTGGGTTAGGGTAGAGAAACCTCTTTTATGAACTACCCCATCTTACTTCGTTGAAGATGGGGTTTCTACATCCCCTTAAATTTCAGTCAACAACCTTTTTACAAAAAGGCAGGAGTTAAGAGGCAGGGGGCAGGAGGTTATGAGTATCTCACAATAGAATAATAAGCTGTCGCGCACTTAAATTGTATAATTTGGAGGTGGAAACCCGCCTATAGCCCAGATTGGGTTCAAAAACTAGATGCGTGACAGCTTAGTGGTATCACTTCCTGCCAAAATATTGGTAATTTAAAAAGCAGCCCGTCGTCAGCGGGTTGTTGAAAAGGGGGATTTAAACCCAAAATTAGCTTACTAGCTGAATGCTCGTTAAATTTCTGCTGTTAAAAGCATCTGGAATGAGTAAATAATAGTAAACGAAAATAAACAGGTACACTATATAAGCCAGGAATTAGGCTAATCAACTCAAGATATAGCCAGCAGTTGCTAAAGTCACCGAACACACCTAAGTTTACCTCAAACCATTCTTCTCAGCACTTAAGTGACTGAATTTACCACATACCACATATTCTTATGAAAAGTGACTCCCCGTCCGAAATTAACTCCAACGAACCTGGATACGAGGTTAATGAGCAAGCAGCAAACCAAATAAATGAACAGGGAGATAACATACTCACTGAAGAACATGGCGATGCTACAGCCAACCCTATTGAAGTAGATATCGCTGTTTTAGCAGAGTTAAATCAACAAATTGAAACGCTCAAAACCCAACTAGAAGACCGTAGCACTCAGTATATGCGAATTGCCGCAGATTTTGAGAATTATCGCAAGCGAACTGCCAAAGAAAAAGAAGAAATTGACTTACAGGTAAAGCGAAATACAATTACAGAATTGCTACCTGTTGTAGATAATTTTGAGCGAGCGCGAGCGCACCTCAAACCCCAAGGTGATGGCGAAATGACAATTCATAAGAGTTATCAAGGGGTTTACAAACAGTTGGTGGATTGTTTAAAACGTCTAGGTGTAGCACCCATGCGCCCTGAAGGTCAAGAATTTGACCCAAATTTGCATGAAGCCGTCATGCGAGAACCGACAGATGAACATCCAGAAGGAACAGTTTTAGAAGAGTTAGTTCGCGGCTACTATTTTGGTGAGCGTGTCCTCCGTCATGCCATGGTGAAAGTAGCTGCTCCCAGAGAAGATATATCTTTAGAATCAGAAGATTTGTCTAGCCAAGATAACGGTTAACATGAACTACTCCTGGCTAACTTCGTTTGAGCCAGGGGTTTCTACATCCCCTAGCGGAGCCTGAGATTTTTGACGCTTCGCACGACCTAGTTGCTTCATACTTCCAGCATTCTTGCGTTTGCTGGTGCTTGAAGTAGAGCTAGAATCATCCACGTCTAAGAGGCTAGTACATCACGGCGGAAATAAAGCAACCATATTCAAAGCTTTGGCACTCATGTTTTTGACTTCTAATTTTTCAGTAACTACCGTGCTATTACCGCTGATTATTCGTGTAGTTTCTTGGTGAACAAAGTTCTGACGTTGGTTATTCAACCCACATTCCGCACCCCCCAGTGTCACAATCGGTAATTTCGGATTTTTGAATACATTTAATGATAATTTTGATACAAAACTGTCGAAATCTTAGGTGGCTATCGCCAATCTCAAATCCCCAAACGACCATTTTTCGTTGTGTGACAGTTTAGGGTGCGGAAGGTGGGATTCAAGTATGGCATTGCAAGAGTGTTAGGATATCGAACATGGGCTGTGTGTGGTTTTCGAGTTGTTATTTTGGAAGACTATAACTCTACTACATCAGCCCTCTCTCTTCATACTCTTTTTTTGGCAGTATTGTTATGGGAAAAGTTATTGGGATTGACTTAGGGACTACGAATAGTTGTGTAGCTGTTTTGGAATCTGGGCAACCAAAAGTAATTGCCAACTCCGAAGGTGGACGCACTACCCCTAGTATTGTAGCCTTTGGTAAAGGGAAAGATCGCCTCATCGGACAATTAGCAAAGCGACAAATTATAACTAATGCCGAAAACACAGTCTACAGTATTAAAAGATTTATCGGTCGTCGCTGGGAAGATACAGAATTAGAGCGCAGTCGCGTCCCTTATAATTGCATCAAAGGAAGAGATAATACCGTTGATGTCCAAATTCGCGGACAAAATTACACACCCCAAGAAATATCCGCTATGGTCTTGAAAAAACTCAAGCAAGACGCGGAAAATTTCTTAGGTGACGAAGTGACAAAAGCCGTAATTACCGTACCAGCATATTTTACAGATGCCCAAAGACAAGCCACAAAAGATGCAGCTACTATTGCTGGACTAGAAGTATTAAGAATTATCAACGAACCTACCGCCGCCGCCCTAGCCTTCGGTCTAGACAAACAAGATCAAGAGCAATTAATTTTAGTATTTGACTTAGGAGGAGGGACATTTGACGTATCTATTCTCCGACTAGGAGATGGAGTTTTTGAAGTTAAAGCCACCTGTGGTAATAATCATCTCGGCGGAGACGACTTTGATAATGCTATTGTTTGCTGGATGGTAGAGCGATTTCTAGCAGAAGAGAAAATAGACATTACCCAAGACAAAATGGCACTCCAACGCCTGCGAGAAGCCGCGGAAAAAGCCAAAGTTGAACTATCTAGCATGGTTATTACCTCCATTAACCTGCCATTTATCACTGCTGATGCTACTGGACCAAAGCATCTGGAAATGGAACTCAGTCGTTCTCAATTTGAAGAACTAACAGGGAGTTTAATCGAGGAGACTATCGCCCCAATGATGCAAGCCCTCAAAGATGCAGAAGTCAAACCGCAGAATATAGATAAGATTATTTCAGTAGGAGGTTCTACCCGCATTCCTGCTGTTCAAAACGCCCTGATCAAATTTTTCAATGGCAAAATCCCAGATCATTCCGTCAACCCTGATGAAGCAGTAGCACTAGGTGCAGCTATCCAAGCCGGAGTTTTGGGAGGAGAATTAAATACCCTATTACTGTTAGATGTCACACCTCTATCTTTAGGGATTGAAACACTAGGAGAAGTATTCACCAAAATTATTGACCGGAATACCACTATTCCCACTAGCAAAGCTCAAATATTTTCTACAGCCGTTGATGGTCAAACCTCCGTAGAAGTCCATGTCCTCCAAGGAGAACGCTCCATGGCCAAGGATAACAAAAGTCTAGGGCAGTTTCTCCTCAGTGGGATTCCTCCTGCTCCTCGCGGCATTCCCCAAATTGAAGTGGCTTTTGAAATTGATGTGAATGGCATTCTCAAAGTTGCGGCTCAAGATAAAGGTACAGGTAGAGAACAAAGTATTCGGATTACAAGTACAGGCGGTTTAAGTAACAACGAAATTGAGCAAATGCGGCAACAAGCTAAGTTATTTTCCGAAGAAGATCAAAGACGTAAAGAACTGGTGAAACTCAAAAACCAAGCAAATAATCTCTTGTTTACTTATGCTTCAACATTACGGGATAATGCCAATTTACTCAGTGAGCAGTTGATAGCTTTGGCTAATCAGAAAGTTGAACAATTGCAAACGGCAATGAACAATCCGAATATGTCCCCCACACAGTTTAAGACCCTTTTAGAGGATTTCCAGCAAACTATCTTTGCTATTGGTACAAATGTTTACAACCAGGTTGATAATAAAGATTTAAAATCAGAAGCTGCCACGCAAATAAATCTTACCTAAGAATATCATCCTGCTTCAAGCAACACACAAATACCTCAATTCAACATTAATTTAGATCAGGAAAATAACTCACAAGCTGATTTTAACAACATCCAACTCGCACTGCTGTGGTTGCTGTCTCAGTGCGATTCGTTACTCCTAATCTATTTAATATTTGTATAAGTTTACTGTAAAGAAATGTGTTTCTCAAGTAGTTATTTAGAGAAGCAAGGATATATTTTCTTCATCTACCAGGGAACACAGGAGCGCGTATCACAGATAGAACTAAAAGTATAGGTCGGGTTTTCCACATTTAATGGTACGGCTAGTTCCTATAATCAAGAGGTGGGTTTTTCGACATCTGAATAGCACAATAATAAAAGATTAATCATCGGTGAGAGCAAACACTAGCAAAAAAATATTGGTAAAATTAATTATTAACAAAAATTAAACTAAAGAGCATGACTTAGCGTGACCCCACGCTATTTGCATTCCTAAATTTCTGTATTCTTGTTAAAGTGTTACCTTAAACCTATTATTTGCTTCCTTCTAATTCTTAACATTGCTATATGGCTCGAGACTATTATGAAACCCTGGGTGTCTCTCGTGACGCCGACAAAGAAGAGATTAAACAGGCTTATCGCCGCCTAGCCCGAAAATATCACCCAGATGTGAATAAAGAATCTGGGGCAGAGGAACGATTCAAAGAAATTAACCGCGCCTACGAAGTGCTATCAGAGCCGGAGGTTCGCGCTCGTTACGACCGCTTTGGTGAAGCTGGTGTTTCCGGTGCGGCTGCGGCTGGCGCTGGTTTCCAAGATATGGGAGATATGGGTGGTTTTGCCGATATCTTTGAAAGTATTTTCAGCGGCTTTGCTGGTGGTCCAGGTGGACAACCCCAACAAAGACGGCGTGGTGGACCAGTGCGGGGTGATGATCTCCGGCTAGACCTGAAATTAGATTTTCGGGAAGCGGTATTTGGTGGGGAAAAGGAAATTCGCATTTCCCATTTAGAAACTTGTGAAGTTTGTAATGGTTCTGGTGCTAAATCAGGAACTCGTCCCCGGACTTGTAGCACTTGTAGCGGCTCAGGTCAAGTTAGAAGGGTAACAAGAACGCCATTTGGTAGTTTTACCCAAGTGTCAACTTGTCCCACCTGTGATGGCTCAGGAACGGTTGTAGAAGATAAATGTGATGCTTGTGATGGTAAGGGCGCAAATCAGGTTACAAAGAAACTCAAAATCAATGTTCCCGCTGGTGTAGACAATGGCACAAGACTACGGATTTCCCAAGAAGGAGATGCGGGTCAACGGAATGGTCCTCCAGGTGATTTATACGTTTACTTGTTTGTGAATGAAGATGAAGAATTTCATCGTGAAGGCATTAATATTAACTCGGAAATTAAAATTAGCTACTTACAAGCGATTTTAGGTTGCCGATTGGAGGTAAATACGGTAGATGGACCTGTGGAGTTAATTATTCCCTCTGGAACTCAACCGAATACGGTGATGAAATTGGAAAATCGTGGTGTTCCCCGTCTGGGTAATCCTGTGAGTCGCGGTGATCATCTGTTGACGGTGTTAATTGATATCCCCACGAAGATCATCCCAGAGGAACGGGAATTGCTAGAGAAACTAGCTAAAATTAAGGGAGACAGGACAGGTAAAGGTGGTTTCGACGGATTCATAGGAAACTTATTTAAGTCATGAGTGGATCTTTGATATTAACCCCTGACGCTCAACTAGATTTGCGTGGGACTCCTTGCCCGATTAATTTTGTGCGGACAAAACTATATCTGGAAAAAATGCCCCCTGGGGGTTTATTGGAAGTTTGGTTAGATCCAGGTGAACCGATAGAACAAGTTCCTGATAGTCTGACAATGGCTGGTTATCAAATAGAACAAGTGACAGATTGCGCTGGCTATTTTTCCCTAGTTATTCGCCGTCCGGTTACTGTGGCATGACAGGGGAAAATATTTCTACTAAACAGTTATTGGGTACGGTGTTAGCTGTACAGGCGAATTTTTATCGAGTACAGATGGATGAGGAGGCAGGGGAGCAGGGGAGCAGGGGAGCAGGGGAGCAGGGGAGTAGGGAGAAGATTTTTCCCAATCACCAATCACCAATCACCAATCACCAGTCACCAGTCACCAATCCCCCTATCCTCCTCTGCACAAGAAGGACGCGCTTGAAAAAGATTGGTCAGCAGGTGATGGTGGGCGATCGCGTGATTGTG
Source organism: Dolichospermum sp. UHCC 0315A (assembly GCF_008121535.1). Classification (GTDB taxonomy): domain Bacteria; phylum Cyanobacteriota; class Cyanobacteriia; order Cyanobacteriales; family Nostocaceae; genus Dolichospermum; species Dolichospermum lemmermannii. Next base: position 4,034,815 of record NZ_CP043056.1, on the reverse strand, counting down.
GAAGAACCAGATTGGGCTGGGGGACGGGGGGCTGTGAGTGAGGTTTTACCGCGTCATAGTCTATTGAATCGGCCAGCGATCGCTAATGTCAATCAAATTCTTCTGGTTTTTGCGGTGGCTGACCCACCTTTAGAACCTATGCAATTGAGTAGATTTCTAATTAAGGCTGAGTCTACAGGGGTTGATGTGCTGTTATGTTTGAATAAATGTGATCTAGTTTCTCCAGCAGAAAAACAGCAAATTAGCGATCGCTTACTGGCTTGGGGTTATCAACCTTTATTTATTAGCGTTCAAAATAGCATTAATATTGACCAAATAGCTGAATATTTGCAGGATAAGATTACGGTGATTGCTGGACCTTCTGGTGTGGGGAAATCTAGCTTGATTAATAGTTTGATTCCCGATATCAACCTGCGCGTGGGGGAAGTTTCCGGTAAGTTAGCTCGCGGTCGCCATACCACCCGTCATGTAGAATTATTTAAAATGCCTACAGGTGGTTTATTAGCGGATACTCCTGGTTTTAATCAGCCAGATTTAGATTGTAGTCCCGAAGAATTAATTCACTATTTCCCAGAAGCCAGGGAACGCCTAGCCATTGCCCATTGTCGCTTTAGTGATTGTATCCATAAGGATGAGCCAGACTGTGCTGTGAGTGGCGACTGGGAACGATATCAGCATTATTTAGAATTTTTGGATGATGCGATCGCTCATCAAACCCATCTTAACCAACAAGCTGACCCGGAATCAAGTATGAAATTAATATCTAAAGGTAAAGGTCAGAGTCAATACGAACCAAAACTAGAAAGTAAAAAATATCGCCGAATTTCCCGTAAAACCCAACTACAGGACTTACAGGAGTTATATCGAGAAAGTGAGGATTGATACTAGATAAATTTCAGATCCCCGACTTCTTCAAAAAGTCGGGGATATTGGGATCTTGAATGAACCAAATTTCCTAACATTCAAAATCCCACCCCTTCTTTCATCCTGAAAATCCTTAAATCCTGGAAATCCTGATTCAGATAAAATAAAAAATCTGTGCTATACTGAATCCAGACACCAAAATCAGCTTTTTGTAGAAAAGTATTTTTCCGCCTAACTGCGACGGGTCAAGAAGAGAAAAAAAGGGCAAAAGTGTAAAGGGCTACTAAGCCCTCGCCGCACCACTACAAACAACCCGAAAACCAATACCGTTGTAGTCGTTGACGAGAAGGTCGTTGCCGCGATAAGCAGAACGGCAATAAACAGGATCGAAGGACCACGAACCACCGCGCAGCAGTTTTTCTCTCCACCAGATTGGACTTGTCAAAGCCCTGCCATCTGTAGGCGCGTTTATATAATTATTTTTATACTCATCTTGACACCATTCCCAGAGATTACCGTGCATATCGTACAAACCAAAAGAGTTAGGGGGAAAAGTTCCTACATCTGTGGTTTGCTGACGATATTTTCCTTTTGGTGCAGAAGCATAGGTATAATTACGATTATAATTTACCAAGTCTGGAGTAATACTTTCACCAAAATAAAATGGTGTAGTAGTTCCGGCACGACAAGCATACTCCCATTCTGCTTCACTGGGTAATCTGTATTTTTTGCCTGTTTTTTGACTTAACTTTTTACAGAACTTAACCGCATTATTCCAACTAACTCCTTCAACAGGGCGGTTATCGCCTTTGAAGTAGGAAGGGTTAGTTCCTATGATAGCTTGATATTGTACCTGTGTCAATTCATATTTTCCCATGTAGAAACTGGGAACTGTAACTTGATGTTGGGGACTTTCATCTGAACGTCGTTTTGCTTCACTTTCCGGTGAACCCATGATAAATGTTCCCCCTGGTATTTCCACCATTTCCAACGTCACACCATTTCCTAAGTCTTCTGTAAAGTATTTCGCGCTTTCCTTCCGTTGGTTGGTGATATTTCCCCGTGCGTCTGTGGTGACAACTTCAAAACTAAAGGTTTTAAGGTTATTGGAAGGTATTGGTGGTTGAGGTATTGGTGGTTGAGGTTTTGGTGATTGTAAAGCTTTTTCTATTGCTGCTATTCTTTGCAAAATCTCATGGGAGTTTTGAGGACGATCTTTATATAAACGCTGCATCATATCATCTAATAAATCTGCCAACATAGATGATATTTGTGATGCATGACTCCGCCAATTTAATCTTTCATTATAGGAATCATACATGATTGGGTCAAGTGGTTCTTTACCTGTGAGTAAATAAACAAATGTCCGTCCTAAAGCAAAAAAATCAGACTGGGGTACAGCATTATTATTAATTTGTTCCGAGGGTGTGTAACCTGCGGAAATTATTCCTGTGACACCACCTTGTTGTTTAAATACTGTAGATGTTACCTTCCTCACAGTACCAAAATCAATTAATACTAATTCGGCTTTTTCAGACCGCAACATAATATTAGATGGTTTAATATCTCGATGAAAAAAGTCTTTATTATGTACCTGTTCTAAAATAATAATTATATCTTTTAGCCATTCTATAGCTGTAGTTTGGTTAATAGGACGCAAACCACGTTTTTGCATATATTTTTCTAAATCTTCTCCCACAACTTTTTCCATTACCAAACAATGAATCGGGTTCTGACTGTTGTAGGGATAATATTCAAAATAAGCGTCCAATTCTACATTAGGAATACCGGAATGATGAAGTTGACTTAAAACATCAGCTTCTTGTTTAAATAATTCTACGGCTTTAGGGTCGTTATTAATCAAGACTTTGAGAACTTTAGCCTGATTGGTTCTGACTTCGTTAATCTCATAAGTCACACCAAAGCCACCCCGTCCTAACTGACATTGTACCCGATAACGTTGTTGTAGCAAGACTTCCGAGCCACAGGCTTGACAAAAAAGGATATTATCGGGATTTTGTGGCTTTGGGCAGTTAGAATTGATGCACAGGCTCATAATCTTGGTAGTTAGGACGTTTATTTGATATTCTACCTTGATTTACTGAAAATCAGTAATTTAGGATTTATGCACTGTCAAAATTAATCATTTTATGTATTGAGGAAAAAAGGCTGTTTCCGAATTTGATTGATGATTATATTGATCATGAACAGACAAATATGGGAAGCTTGCAAATACGCCAGGGAATGAATTCCCTGTCTCATAGCTCAAGTCCGTTAAAACGGACTAAGGGATTTCACAAGTAAGTGTAGACGCGGTTTCTAAGCGCCCGTTGAACTTCCGCGAAGCGGCGCTAGACCAAAATATTTTTCTATTAAGTATTAGCCGAGGATTCATGACCAATGATCCATATAGTCTTAAAATATTCTTAATTTCCCCACACAGACTTTTTTGTCTGTAACCTCCAAATACCACACATAAAAAATATTATGGCTATAGGCTACGTCGCGCTTGTACTTCATGCACATCTGCCCTTCGTTCGTCACCCAGGAAGTGATTATGTGCTAGAAGAAGAATGGCTGTATGAAGCGATTACTGAAACTTACATTCCTTTATTAAAAGTATTTGAAGGCTTAAAGCGAGACGGCGTTGATTTTAAACTCACCATGAGTATGACTCCGCCTTTGATTTCTATGCTTCGTGATCCTTTATTGCAAGAACGCTATGATGCTCACTTATCACAACTAGAAGAGCTTATAGAACTAGAATCTGAGCGCAATATTCATAATGGTCATCTGCGGTATTTAGCAGAACATTATGCAACTGAATTTAATCAAGCGCGGGAGTTATGGGAACGTTATCAGGGTGATTTAGTTACAGCGTTTAAACAGTTCCAAGATAGTAACAATTTAGAAATTATCACCTGTGGTGCGACTCACGGCTACTTACCATTAATGAAAATGTATCCCCAAGCTGTATGGGCGCAAATTCAGGTAGCTTGTGAACATTACGAAGAAACTTTTGGCCAAGCCCCTAGAGGCATTTGGTTGCCAGAATGTGCCTATTATGAAGGTGTGGAGCGAATGCTGGCGGATGCTGGTTTACGTTATTTCCTCACCGATGGTCATGGCATTTTATACGCTCGTCCTCGTCCGCGCTTCGGTAGTTATGCCCCGATTTTTACTGAACCCGGTGTAGCCGCTTTTGGTCGAGATCATGAATCTTCCCAGCAAGTATGGTCTTCTGAAGTGGGTTATCCTGGTGCAGCCGAATATCGGGAATTTTATAAAGATTTGGGTTGGGAAGCGGAATATGAATATATTAAGCCCTATATTATGCCCAATGGTCAGCGCAAAAATACAGGTATTAAGTATCATAAAATTACCGGACGGGGCTTAGGTCTTTCCGATAAAGCTCTTTATGATCCTTATTGGGCAAAGGAAAAAAGTGCAGAACACGCTGCTAACTTCATGTATAATCGTGAGCAGCAAACTGGGCATTTACACAATATCATGGGTCGTCCGCCAATTATTGTTTCCCCTTATGATGCGGAGTTATTTGGTCATTGGTGGTATGAGGGTCCTTGGTTTATTGATTATCTGTTCCGTAAGTCATGGTATGACCAGAAAACCTATGAAATGACCCATTTAGCCGACTATTTACGGGCTAATCCTCAGCAACAAGTATGTCGTCCTGCTCAGTCGAGTTGGGGCTTTAAGGGTTTTCATGAATATTGGTTGAATGATACTAATGCTTGGGTTTATCCACATTTGCACAAAGCTGCGGAACGGATGATTGAAATTTCCCAAATTGAAGCTGAAGATGAATTACAGGAAAAAGCACTCAATCAAGCTGCGAGAGAGTTGTTATTAGCACAATCTTCTGACTGGGCGTTTATTATGCGGACAGGAACAATGGTTCCCTATGCAGTCAGAAGAACGCGATCGCATTTAATGCGCTTTAATAAACTCTATGAAGATGTGAAAGTGGGTAAAGTTGATAGTGGTTGGTTGGAAAAAGTCGAGTCCATGGATAATATTTTCCCCAATATTAACTATCGCGTTTATCGGCCAGCATTTTAGTTCCCAGATCCCCGACTTTTTCAAAAAGTCGGGGATCTATATCTAGAAAAGCAAAACCCCCAGTCACAATGCTGGAGGTTATTTTTATACACATCTTGTCAAATTGCCAGTAAATACTATCTGGGTAAGTTGCGGCTGTTGTAAGCATCAATAGCATAGGCGGGTGTGCGTTGGGTATAGTCTATATCTACGCCAGTAATAGATTTAGCCAAAGCTGCAAATTTGTCAGAAGCCCAATTGCGTTCGTGAATGGGCTTGCTTTGTTCACCCATGAAATAAGCTAGAGAACCGATAACGGAAACTGCTACCCAAGCAACAACCAATAGAGAAATTAAAATAGCCATTCGAGAACCTCGTTTTTTACTTTCTGTAACCTTATGTAAATAAATATAACAGATTGTTAACAGAAGTTGCAAATTATTTTCTGGTGTGTATGCCCCTCAAAGAGGTGAGGTATTCCCCACTGTAATAATTTCGTAACAAAACGCACTAATACAAGAAATGATGAGAAAATTGTCTGGGTATATTTTTGTTGGGTTTTTTGTAAAAAATAATCAGATCCCCGACTTCTCAAAGAAATCGGGGATCTATGTCCTGAGCATGATTACAAATGCAGTTGAGCAAGGAAATGATGAGTAATGGGTAAACTATCCACCACCATTGCCAAACACAACAGCATCATGTAGGAAATGGAATACAAAAATAATTCCCGCGCTATGGTTTTATCTTCGGGATTTTGCAATAAGCGCCAAGACTTATGGACAAATACTCCCCCTAAAGTCAAGGCAATAACAGCATAGACAATCCCGCTGGCGTGTAAGGGATAAAACAGCAAAATAGTCGCAGTGACAGTAATCACCGTATAAAACCAAATTTGCCGGACGGTGGCTGTATTACCCGCTACCACAGGTAACATTGGTATCCCCACCTTAGCGTAATCATCACTAATCATTAAAGCCAAAGCCCAAAAATGGGGAGGTGTCCACAAAAAGACAATGGCAAAAATTAGCCACGCAGACCAGCTTAAAGTGTCTGTTACTGCTGCCCAACCGACTAAAGCGGGAATTGCCCCTGCTGCACCACCAATGACGATATTTTGAGTGGTATGGCGTTTGAGCCAGTGAGTATAGACTAAAACATAGAAAATGATGCCAGAAAAGGCTAAAAATGCTGCCAGGAGATTGGCAAAAACGGTGAGGAGGGTAAAAGAAAGTACAGCCAGAGCGATCGCAAAAATTAAAGCATCACGGGATTGGATCTTCCCGGAAGGGATGGGACGGTGGCGTGTCCGCTCCATGTCATAATCTATATCTCGATCATAGATACAGTTAATGGTTTGGGCGCTGGCTGCTGCTAAAGTTCCGCCAATCATTGTAATAATTAACAACCAGGGATCTACCTCACCCTTAGCGGCTATCCACATACTCCCAGCAGTGGTAATTAATAGTAGGGGAATAATCCGGGGTTTGGTTAGCTGGTAGTAACTTTGAACGACTTGGAGAAATGTGTCGTGTTGACGACGAGAGACATTAGTCTCAATCATGTTAGGTCTTTTTCCTTATTTTTCAAGAACTGGTCAGCAAACCGCTGTAAGCAGGAGTCAGGAGTCAGGAGTCAGGAGGAAGAAGGAGGAAGAAGGAGTTACTGTGTTTGTGACTGAGGAAGCAAACCATCCCGCAGTGATAAAACTGTAAATACTACTAAAGTCCCCAGTAAAGTCGCACCGATAGCTTGGTGAGAAACGGTAAGGGGTTCAACTTGTAAATGTAAACGGAAGGTAGCCACACCCAAAAGAAGTTGTAAAATCAACAAGCCACCAGCCAGATTTGCCAGTTTTCGCAAAGCCGGATGTAGGGCTGGTGTGCGCCAAGAAATTAAAACAACTGCTAAAGTAGCGATGGTTGGGGGTACTACGCCAAAAATATGGCTGTACATGACATCACAAAGTTGTTCCCCGGACAAACATTGGTGCAAAGCCCAACGAGAACCGACTATTGCACCCAATAAACTTTGTAAGTAGACGCAAACAGCAGCAGTTAAACCCACCCAAGGCAACTTTCCTACTGTTCCCGTGCCTTGATAGGGAATCAAACTTGTACCGATAATTAACAACGTAGTGAAAAATAGTAACGCTGTTCCTAAATGGGCGGTAACGATATCAAACCGCAATAATTCAGTTACAGTCAGTCCTCCCAGAATCCCTTGGAAGACAATTAAAAACAGGGCAAATGTGGAAGCCCAAGGTAGCCACTTGGGTAAGGAAAGACGATGCCACCAGGATAAACCACAAAGGGCGATCGCACTAAAACCAATTAAAGCTGCATCCAGGCGATGAAACCACTCCAAAAACACTTGGAGATTCATTTGTTTAGCTGGAACTAACTCCCCATAGCACAAAGGCCAATCAGGGCAAGCGAGTCCAGCATTCATAACGCGGGTGGCACTGCCTATAGCCATCAAAATTAAGGTGGCTACGCATATTTTCCACACCAAGCGACGAATCATCTCCTGGGGCTGTTGTGCTACTGTGGCCGCTTTATTTTGTTGTTCTAGGACAAATTCGTTCATTAACAATACCTTTGGACCGCTTGTGCTGGAAATTGAAAATTTTCTATTTTGATTTAGTCCCGACTTCTACTTACCCTAACCTATAGGTCAGAATATAGAAATCAGCTTTCCCTTACACTTTGGATCACTTTAGCTAGTTTCCGCTGTAAGATTTCGTGCTGTTTTGCAGATGGAAATAATTAATCAATGGGAATTAATGGAAATTTCTGAAAATTTTTTGCCTAATTGTCATCTAACCTGGGCAAGACAACTTATCTCCCTTGTACTCAAAATTGTGTTCTTAATCGAAAAAATTAATAAAGATTTCAGACCAGCGGATACTATATCTCATTGCCTGCACTACCTTAGTATGTAGAGTTACTTTAACAAGTGAAGTAACTTACAGATAAAATAGTCAATTAATCAAGAAATCAGCCGTGAAAATTCCAAATGCAATCTGGACATTACTCATTGGCATTGTCCTCACCCTCGCCAGTCTCTGGTACGGTCAAAATCACGGTCTGTTACCTATAGCGGCCTCCGATGAAGCCCCCTTGGTAGATGGTCTATTCAACACCATGATGACTGTTTCTACAGGCATATTTTTGATTGTTGAAGGTGTTTTAATTTACGCTGTTATTAGATATCGTCGTCGGGCTGGTGACAATGAAGATGGGCCAGCAATTGAAGGTAATGTGCCTCTAGAGATACTCTGGACAGCGATCCCCGCAATTATCGTTATCGGTATTTCTCTCTACAGTTTTGATGTATATAACAACATGGGCGGCTTTGATCCCCATTCGGCTCATGCTGCCCCGATGATGGAAAATGCCATGAATATGCCGGGAACGGCAATGGCTGCCACCCTCATCAGTACAGAAGCATCTGGACAAGTATCACAATTAGATACTGATGCTGATGCAGTTAAAAAACCAGCAGAATTAACCATTAACGTCTCTGGAATGCAATATGCTTGGTTATTTACCTATCCAGATAATGACGTAACAACAGGTGAATTGCATTTACCCATTGGCAAAACAGTGGAAATCAACATGACAGCCAGTGATGTTATCCACGCCTTTTGGATTCCAGAATTTCGGGTGAAACAGGATGCCATTCCTGGTAGACAAACCAATTTGCGTTTTACTCCCAGAAAAGCGGGTGATTATCAACTTATTTGTGCTGAACTGTGTGGACCTTACCACGGGGTGATGAAAAGCCAAGTTGTGGTAGAGACACAAGCAGCTTTTGATAGTTGGATGCAAGAACAGCTACTTGCTGGTAAAGATATTCCCAATCAAGCCGTAGCTGTGAATTCCATGGCCATGACTGCTGATGAATTTCTCTCTCCTTACACTCACAATATGGGCATTCACTCAGAAATTCTGCATCAAATTAAGTAGTTTAAGAATTACTTGAGTTGCAGTGGTTACAAAATACATGGGCGCACAAAATACATGGGCGCAGGCCCTGCGCCCCTACAAACTTTTTTAAAATATGACACAGGCACAGTTAGAAGAAATTGCTAATGTCCCTAACCATGCTGAAGAACATGAGGAAAGGCATTGGCGAGACTTTTTCGGTTTTAGTACCGACCATAAGGTGATTGGAATTCAATATCTGGTCACTTCGTTTGTTTTTTACTGCATTGGCGGCGTAATGGCTGATTTAGTGCGGACAGAATTACGGACTCCAGAGGTAGATTTTGTCACGCCAGAAGTCTATAACAGCCTGTTTACCCTCCATGCCACAATCATGATTTTTTTGTGGATTGTGCCAACAGGGGCGGGATTTGCTAACTATTTAATCCCGCTGATGATTGGGGCGAGAGATATGGCATTTCCGCGCCTGAATGCGGTAGCTTTTTGGATGGTTCCCCCAGCAGGTGTATTACTGGTTGCTAGTTTGGCGGTAGGTGATGCCCCCGATGCTGGTTGGACTTCTTACCCGCCGCTGAGTTTGGTGACAGGCCAGGTGGGTGAGGGGATTTGGATTATGAGTATCTTGCTATTGGGAACTTCTTCGATTTTGGGGGCGATGAATTTTCTCGTCACCATTTGGAAGATGCGTGTTCCTAGTATGGGCATCTTTCAAATGCCGTTGTTTTGTTGGGCGATGATAGCAACTTCGGCTTTAGTGTTGGTATCTACACCAGTATTAGCTGCGGCTTTGATTTTGTTGGGTTTTGATTTGTTGGCAGGAACAAACTTTTTTAATCCCTCTGGGGGCGGAGATCCTGTTGTTTATCAGCATATGTTCTGGTTCTATTCTCACCCAGCGGTTTATATTATGATTTTGCCTTTCTTTGGGGCAATTTCGGAAATTCTGCCAATTCATGCCCGTAAACCGATTTTTGGCTATAAAGCGATCGCTTTTTCATCCCTAGCTATCAGCTTCTTAGGCTTAATCGTCTGGGCGCACCATATGTTTACCAGTGGTGTCCCTGGTTGGTTGCGGATGTTTTTCATGATCACGACAATGATCATCGCTGTCCCCACTGGGATTAAAATTTTCGGTTGGTTAGCTACTATTTGGGGTGGCAAAATTCGCCTCAATAGTCCCATGTTGTTCGCTATCGGCTTTTTAGCAACTTTTGTGATTGGTGGCATTAGTGGCGTAATGTTGGCTGCTGTTCCTTTTGATATTCACGTTCACGATACTTACTTTGTGGTGGCACATCTCCACTATGTTTTGTTTGGTGGTAGTGTGTTAGGGATTTTTGCGGCTATTTATCACTGGTTCCCGAAAATGACGGGACGGAAAATGAACGAATTTTGGGGTCAGGTGCATTTTGCCTTAACCATGATTGGTTTAAATATGACTTTCTTACCCATGCACAAACTCGGACTCATGGGGATGAATCGCCGGATTGCTGAATATGATCCTAAGTTCACGGCTTTGAATGAAATCTGTACCTACGGATCTTACATATTGGCGGTTTCGACGTTACCATTTATCATCAATGCCGTTTGGTCTTGGTTCTATGGGGAAAAAGCCGGTAATAATCCTTGGCAAGCGTTAACTTTGGAATGGATGACTTCTTCTCCTCCCAGTATTGAGAATTTTGAAACTCTTCCGGTTTTGACTACTGGCCCCTACGATTACGGGGTGAGTGAGGAACGGGTGGAAACTGAATCTGTGTTAACTCCCCAAACTGAATCAGCACTTTAGGGGATAAGGGGGAAAGGTAAGGGGAAAAAGGAAATAAAAAACCAATTACCCATTACCAATTACCCATTACCAATTACCCATTACCAATTACTAATTTATGCAAGGTCAAATTATTGACACGGGGAAAACTGAATTAAGTCACCACACAACTGTTTCTCATCATGAGGAACATCCAGATCATCGTTTGACTGGTCTATTTATGTTCCTTGTGGCTGAGGGAATGATTTTTATGGGTTTGTTTGGTGCATACCTGACTTACCGTTCTACTATTCCGGTTTGGCCACCAGTAGGGACACCGGATTTAGAATTGTTGTTACCTACTGTGAATACTTCTATTTTGATAGCTAGTAGTTTTGTGATGCACAATGCTGATACTGCTATTAAAAAGAATGATACTAAGGGAATGCGGGTTTGGTTGGCAATTACCGCAGTTATGGGGGCGATTTTTTTGGCGGGTCAGGTTTATGAATATGCTCATTTAGAGTTTAGTCTGACTACCAATTTATTCGCTAGTACGTTTTATGTGTTGACTGGGTTTCACGGCTTGCACGTTACCATCGGTGTTTTAGCGATTTTAGCAGTGTTGTGGCGATCGCGTACTCCTGGACACTACAGCAATGAAAAACGATTCGGGATTGAAGCAGCGGAAATTTACTGGCATTTTGTAGATGTAATTTGGATTATTTTGTTCGGATTACTGTATTTACTCTAGGTATTTATTACTTAGTTGTTCACTCCACTCGAATAACCTACAATCCCCCTCTCTTTGGGGGTTTTTTATTTTCTCTCTTTAAACTTTCTCAACTTGCTTGGGTGCTTCCATTAGAGTAAATAATTGTCCTAATCTAATTATTCGCAAAATTTGATGATTTATTTGGAGATTTAAGAGTTATTATTTTTAGCAAAGATAAATTTAAAAACTTTCATAAACCGAATTAATGTGGTGTCTTATCCCCCAGTTTGTATTTCACAGCCTAGCTGTCCTATTCATTTAGTTGGCAAAACAGGACAAGCTGTAGAGATTTCTATTCATACTCCCAGTCCATATATCTGTGCCAATTGCGAACAGATCTTACCAGATTGGAAACAGCAGCAGTTTTTGTGGGTAGTGGTTGTTTTACAGCAATCACAATATTCTCTAGAAGAAATGACCACAGAAACAGAAATAGAAAAGGAAAAGCTGCGGGAAAAATTTATGCGTTTTGGTTGCGATTTGGCATTTAATTTGCGCGACCGCGGGTATTTAACAGACTTGATAGATCCCCGGACAGGTTATCCATTACTGTCTCATTCTGGCTTAGTTCCCCACGATGATACAGCAGTAGCCCAAGCCTTACTCAAGTATCCCGCAATTGAAAATAAATGCCATGTTCTTGTGCATCCTCAATGGGGAACTGCTGTTTATCCCAGTGTCATGCTTTCAGAAGCACCTCCAGACATCATTGAATCAGTCACTAAAGCCATAGCACCAATGCACGGTTGGATAGAGGTTTAGTAGAGCAAGGGGAGGTAGGGGAGGTAGAGGAGGAGGTAGGGGAGGTAGAGGAGGAGGTAGGGGAGGTAGAGGAGGAGGTAGGGGAGGTAGGGGAGGTAGAGGAGGTAGGGGAGGTAGAGGAGGTAGGGGAGGTAGAGGAGGTAGGGGAGGTAGAGGAGGTAGGGGAGGTAGGGGAGGAGGTAGGAATAAGATTTTTTCCACTGACAAAGGACAACTGACAACTGACAACTGACAAAATAAATGTGTAGGCTAGAATTACGAAGCTTTTAGTCAGAGGAAGGGAGTATGGATAGTAATAATTGGTTGCAACAGTTAATGATGTTGGGTATTGGCACAACTTCTTTAGTTGCAGACAAACTGAAAGAAGTCAGTGATGAACTGGTTAAAGACGGTAAACTCAATCCTGAGCAAGCTAAGGCGGTAATGGATGATCTTGTTACCCAATTACAGTCTGAACAAGGTAATTGGGATGAGCAAATGCACCGACAAATGCGGAATATGATGCAGGACTTGGGAGTTGCCCGTCAGTCAGAAGTAGATGAATTACGGGGAAGAATTGACCGTTTAGAGCGTCAGGTTCGGGATTTGGAAAATAAGCTGTGGCGCTAAACGGTCATTTCTGATTTAAACTAATTTGTGTTCTATCGGTAATCTGATCATCAGTAATTAAAACAGAGAGGGCTGATTTTGAAAGGAATTTTCCTCAGCGTGGTGTTAATGCTGGTATGTGTTGGTGTTTTAGTATTTACCCAAATTAGTGGTCAAAAAGATACTGCAATCACTGCAATCGGTAATTCTTCCGCAGCACAACCAACCACCACTGTCACTCAAGAAAACAATACTCTAATAAAGAGCAATACTATGTCTGAAGCTAAAGTTGTTACTACCGACTCTGGATTAAAATATGTGGAACTAGTCGAGGGAACGGGCGCAATTCCCCAAACTGGCCAAACCGTTGAGGTTCACTATATCGGTACTTTAGAAGATGGGACTAAATTTGATAGTTCGCGCGATCGCGGTAAACCCTTTAGCTTTAAAATTGGTGTAGGACAAGTAATTAAAGGTTGGGACGAAGGCGTAATCACTATGAAAGTAGGTGGCCGTCGCCAATTAATTATCCCTGAACAATTAGGCTATGGTGCCCGTGGTGCTGGTGGTGTGATTCCCCCCTACTCTACTTTAATTTTTGATGTGGAATTGTTAGGCATTAAATAGGTAGATAGACACAATTAAATATAAGATTGGCGGACAGGATGCCCACCCCACAAAAGTTATATATTTATTGTGGGGTGGGCTTCTAGCCCGCCATAGTCCTGGTTAAAAAACATATATTACTTCATCAACTTGAGTGTGATATGAATACTGCTTATTTGGACGAATCATCTTCCTTTAGCTTTGACTTTCTCGCACCTCACCCCAGCCAAGATGCTGATTTACTCCAACAGCTATCTTTTATTCCTGGGTTGAAAGAAATTCTCATGTTACGTCAAGTTCACGCTCTAGAACACGCTACGGTTTGGGTATTAGGGGACAATAAAAAACCCTATTCACCACCAGGAACAAGCACTAATACGCAATTAGATGATGAATTATTAGGTGGTTTGTCTACCGAACAGGGATTTTTTCTATATGGTGATGTGAATATTAATGATTTGCGCCGCGCGGTAACATTAGCTAAACATCGTCTTACCAGTGGAGAATGGGATTTAGCTATACATCCCCGTTGTGGCACAAATGTATCTGTGGCTATGTTATTAACTGCTGGACTATCGGTAACTGTACCTTTTATGTTGCCGTTTCGACCAATTGAACAACTTATTGGCTTAGGTTTAGCAGCAACGGCCGCAGCGGGAATTGCACCGGATTTAGGAATGCTCACTCAGCGTTATATTACAACTTCTATCCCTTTTAATTTGGCTGTTGAAAATATTACTATTGCTCGTGATTTTTGGGGAAAGGAAAGTCATTTTGTTAAGGTATCTTGGGAAAAATAGGAGTTAATAAATCAGGAGTTAATAAATCAGGAGTTAATGAACCACAAAGGAACGAAGAACACGAAGGAAGAAGAAAGAAGGAAGAAAATTTAATATTTAGTATTATGAAAAAGCTTTACTTTTTAGTTCCGGGGACAGATGGTAAATTTGCTTGTGGTGGTCTTTGGGCGGAGTTGAAAACGGTTACTTTAGCTCAACAGATTTGTGCTGCTGAAGTAGTTACTTATCGTCAGCGGGAATCAGGTAAATTGTTTTTAGACGATTTATTGCGAGAGGAAAATTTAGATGATGTAATTTTTGTGATTAGTTGGGGATTTGATGTTGGTAAACTTGCATCTAAATTGCAAAAATATCATGTAATTTATCATGCTCACAGTGCAGGTTATAAGATTAATTTACCATCAAGTATTCCCATAATTACAGTTAGCAGAAATTCTCTAGGTTATTGGGGACAACAAGCACCAAATTCTCTAATTTATTATTTACCTAATCAAATTAGTCAGGAATTTACTAATTTACATCAAAATCGAGATATTGATGTTTTAGTTCAAACGCGGAAATCTTCAGAATATTTAATTAAGTCATTAATTCCAGCTTTAGAAAAAAAATGTAAGGTGTTGGTTATTGATAGTTATGTAGAAGATTTACCAGCTTTATTTAATCGCACTAAAGTTTATCTTTATGATTCGGCAGAATATTGGAAATTACAAGGAGTTAGCGAAGGATTTGGTTTACAACCAATGGAAGCATTAGCTTGTGGTTGTCAGGTGTTTTCTAGTGTCAATGGGGGATTATCTGATTATTTAGATCCAGGATTTAATTGTTATAAAATCGCTGGTTATGCTTTGGAATATGACGTAGATAGAATTTTGAAAGTTTTAGCATCTTCTACATCATTGACTTTATCTGAAAATGTATTAGCAGAGTATAGAACTGAGAATATTATCCAACGCTTGCGGGTAATTTTAACAGAAATTAATGATTTCTTTGCTCATGAAAATAATTACTCAAATCCAATTGCCAATTTGACAAAAATTCGGTTAGCAAAATTGTTTATACAGAGAATTTTTGGTAAAATTAAAAAGAAATATTTACAAAGTAATTAAGGAATCTCATGAATAGACGATTATTGGTGACAGGGGGAGCTGGGTTTATTGGAGCGAATTTTGTCCATCATTGGTGTCAAGCTTATCCAAATGATAAATTAGTGGTATTGGATGCTCTTACCTATGCTGGAAATCGCCATAATTTAGCATCAGTTGCAGAAAGAGAGAATTTCCGGTTTGTCCAAGGGGATATATGCGATCGCTCTTTAGTTGATAAATTACTCTTAGCAGAAAATATAGATACTATAGCCCATTTTGCCGCCGAATCTCACGTTGATCGGTCAATTACTGGACCTGCTGCATTTGTCCAAACTAATGTAGTAGGAACTTTTACTCTTTTAGAAGCTTTTCGTCAACATTGGGAAGCAAAAACACAACCTGATAATTACCTATTTCTTCATGTTTCTACAGATGAAGTTTATGGTAGTCTCACTTCAGATGAACCAGCGTTTTCAGAAACTACAGCTTATAGTCCCAATAGTCCTTATTCAGCCTCAAAAGCTGGGAGTGATCATTTAGTTCGGGCTTATTATCATACTTATAAATTACCGACAATTATCACTAATTGCTCTAATAATTATGGTGCTTTTCAATTTCCCGAAAAGCTAATTCCTTTGATGTGTATTAACATTTTAACTGGTAAAGAATTACCTATTTATGGTGATGGAAAAAATGTTCGAGATTGGTTATATGTAGTTGATCACTGTCGGGCTTTAGATGTGGTAATCCATCAAGGAAAACCAGGAGAAAATTATAATATTGGTGGTAATAACGAAGTTGAAAATATCAGTCTGGTACAAAGTTTATGTGAAATCATGAATGAATTAGCACCAGATTTACCAGTATATCCAGCGGAAAAATTAATTACTTTTGTGAAGGATAGACCTGGACATGATCGAAGATATGCTATTAATGCCAATAAGCTAAAAACAGAATTTGGTTGGACTCCATCCGTGACAATTAATGAAGGGTTACGTTTAACTGTAGAATGGTATCTGAATAATCATGATTGGTGGAAACCTTTGTTATGAGAAATTCGTAATTATCAATTACTAGCCAATCCTTAATTCTTCTTAATAATGAATAGGAAATTTGGATTGGAGTAAATTTCTGACAGCTACTTCTAAATCATTTTCTTTAAGCAAAGATTCTCCGATGATCACTGTTTGTACACCAATTTCAGCAACAAATGATAAATCATCGGGGGTTTCTATACCTGATTCACTGATGACTAAAATTCCTAGGTTTTGAAGTTGCGATCGCCTAGCTGCCAATAATTCCTGAGTAGTGTTAATATTGGTATTAAAATCACTTAAACTCTGGTTATCAATGGAAACTATCCTGACATCTTCTAATGCGAGAACCCTATCCAAATCATTTAAGTTATGAACTTGGATGACAGCATTCATCCCTAAGTAGTGAATCACTCGTAAGAAGTTTTGTAATTGCTTATCTGTCAGAATAGCAGCAATTAATAATATTGCATCTGCACCAGCGGAACGGGCTAAATAAATTTGGCAAGGATCAATGATAAAATCTTTGCAAAGTAGAGGTATTCCTACGCGATATCTGATAGCACGAAGATGATCAAACCCACCATGAAAAAACTTTTGATCAGTGACAACAGATACACAAGATGCTCCTCCTTTTTTATAAGCCTGAGCAATAGTAACTGGATCAAAATCTGGTCTAATTACACTATGATAAAGTGATGCTTTTTTCACTTCTGCAATTAAACTAGGTTTATAAATACTCAACTGCAAAGCCGTAAAAAAGTCCCGGACAGTAGGAGCAGCAGTTAACTGACGTTGCAAGGAAGCCCAAGACATATCTTTTTGTATTTGTGCAACTTCTAGTTTTTTCTGCCACACAATTTCTTGAATAATTGCTTGCATTTGATGATTATAACTTGTGGTTGGGTAGATCATAAAATCGGCATGATAGTCATAAATTTTTATTGATGAATCTTCACCTTTCCTTCTTATTTTTCAGAAAAAATTCTCACAAATCCATGTTTAAAACGCAACTACTTTAATTTCAAATCAAACCTGTCAACTTTGCTGATAGGTGGTTAATTTTGCTGAGAATTACCAAGCAAGCAGTTAGTTTTAAGTAATCTGATATAAGTACGATAGGGGATATAGTCCATAGGATTGTAACCAGCAAATTGTAAAACTAGAACACAAGCCCAAGAATATTTACCAGATATAATCGCTTTGATTATTTGCTCTATTTGTTCAGTCTTGATTTTTTTATGAACAGATGAATTATAATCGTTAAAATTTTGACTCATAATCTGCACTCCTGTTGGTAACAACAATCATCCAATTTTTTTGAAGACTTTCCTGATACTTATCAGCAAAGGCTTCTTTTTAAGACTACCGAAAATTACCCTGCTAATACATGAATTATTTTTTGATTAACTTGATGATTTTTTCGCTCTTATTTTTTACATTTAATTAACTGTCAGCAGATGATAATTTTAAGTGTAAATTTAACGGGAATAATTATATAATATTTTTCTCTTTTTTATGTTAATTTTTTTCAGTTGCGTGGCAAGCAAGGGGTTTAGAAATACTAAGCCCCTCCGGGATACTTTTCAGTTAAAAATCCCTACTGACTAATAAAGGAAAATGTAGAGTAAAATTTTAGATATTGATTTGCTACATCCAATTTAGAAAATTGAAGATCATTAGCAGTTCTATTTACAGGCTGTTCTAAAGTAGAAATAATGGCTTGTGAGAGATTTTTGACAGTATCACGTTCAACATCAAAATAACAACAGCTAGAACTACCAATTTCTCTAAATATGGGAATATCTGAGCAAACTACTTGACAAGAAAAATATAGAGCTTCTGCTAATGGTAAACAAAATCCTTCTTGAGATGAAGCGGCCACAAAAATTTCACATTTTTGATATAACCAACATAGTTCACGGTCTTTAATTGCATGAATTAGCAGCACTTGATCTTGAAGAGATAGATTCTGAATTTGATGAACTAAACTCTCTGTTTCTGGTCCTGTACTACCAACAACTATTAGCTTAGTCTGATCTTTTAAATAACCATTTTTCTTTAAAAAAGAAAATGATTGAATTAACAAATCTATATTTTTATTTTTTCGATGTTGAGCGACACATAACAGAAAAGAATCATGATCACTAATATCTAAATTATGAGGTGGTTCAGCAACAATATTACTAAAATCCACGTAATTATAAATAACAGTAATGGGTTTGAGTGTTTGAGTTTTGGGAAAATAGGATTTAAGACTGCTTAAAGTAGATTTAGAAACACAGGTAAGACCATCACTATGTTCTATACATTGTTTTAAAAACAAGCGATTAAAGATCACGTTTGGATAGCCAAAAACCTCTGGTTTTTCATAAGGATACAAATCGTGAATTGTCGAAACAATAGGACAAGGAAAAAGTGGTTGTAAAAAAGGAAAAGGAAAAGATAAATGGACAATATCAGGATTTAAATGCTTTACCAATTTTGGTAAACCAAATAAAAACCAGATATTTCTTGCCAAGGAACTATTTTTAATATCTACAGTAATTAATTGAATTTTTGGGGAATGAAAAAATTGTTCAAAGTAATCTTTCTGCCATGTTCCGACAATTAAAGTCACCTTGCTAACCTCTGGAGTATCAGCCAAACATTGAGCTAGATTTGCAGCGTGTCGGCAAACACCCGTTGGTTTTGTTGGTCTGTGTAAAGCAGCAATTAATATGTGCATATTATCCAAGTGGGAAAAATTAATTAGTTAAATTTAGGTTCAAAAAACTTCAGATTCAACATTAGTTCCTGATACTTTCTTGATAGCAATCTCTAAATAAAGTTTGTGCAAACGCTCTCCGACAATCTGCCAACTGTAGTTTTCATTGACTAGTTTCCGACCTGCCTGACCCATACTCACTATTAGTTCTGGGTTTTGAACTAAATGAATCATTGCGGCCGCTAAATCACGGACAGCTTGATATGGTTCATTAGCAGTAATCTTAAAACCAGTTTCATCTGTAACTTGAACAGCAGGTCCCCCTAGATCTAAACAGATGATAGGACGACTTGCTGCCATTGCTTCCATACAGACCCACCCACCAGAATCATGTAAGCTGGGATGAACTAGCACATGACAATCTTTTAATAAATCTAAAGCCTTTTCACGAGGCAACCTACCCCAAAATTTAACTTTTTTAGCAATTCCTAAATCTGATGCCAAAGTTTGCAGGTGATGCCATTGGGGTCCGTCTCCCACAATCCAGTATTCTGTATTTGGTAGATTCGCTTGAGCAAAGGCACGCAATCCTAAATGAAAGCCTTTCCAATGCAAAAGTCTACCCATGCTGATAAATTTTACTATTGGCTCATTAGGGATTTCATATTGATTTAGATGGTCTATGTCTGCCGCCGATAACCCTGATTCCGGCAAAATATGCACATGATTCACACCCATTTTATAGAGACACTGGGCTGTATCTTTAGTTGTGGCTCGGACTACAGCACTTCTTTGAGCAGTCAGACGGACAAAGGGGTCTTTTTCTCCCAGCCAGCGAGCGCCGCTACGAGCAATTTCGTAAATTTTGCCATTTAAGCTAAAATCCTGCCAAAAGCTTGCTGGTGCTGATTCTCCACCACCTACAGGACCCCAAACAAGGGGAATGGGTAGGAGTGAGAGGAAGCAAGGACTGGAATACTTAACAAAGGTGACATGATGGCTCAAGTCAAAGCCAATTTTCTGATGTAAGTCACGGGCGACAAAATAGGCTTGAATTTGCCAGAGGTAATAGTGAAACTGCATTCCCCCAGACTGTCCCCAGCGTCGGCTATCTTGCCAAAAGGGGAGGGTAAAGTAAACAAAGTGAAGATTGGGAACAGGGTGACGTGCTAATTCTGCGTTGATGATATCCTGACTCTCATCGGGTCGAGTGAGTACCCAGACTTCATGGTATTTAGCAGCTTCGCGGGCAATATTCCAACCCACACCAGGTTCAGAACCCATACCTGGTTCACAGGAGTAAGCAGACATTAAAATTTTCATATTTATACTTGTATTGAGTAGTTAACGCTCTTCGGGCAAGGTAAGAGACAAGAAATATTCCCCCTGCTCCCTATTCCCTGTTTCCTGCCTCTGCCGTGTCTGTTTCTTCAATCGTTGTTCTTGCCATGGTATTCCTACCATAAAGGCGATAGAGAGCATGAAACCCGGTTCTTCCAATTGAGTAAAAATAAAACCCATGACGAGAACAGTTAGTAAAGTAACTTTTAAGGAATCATCTAGTCCAAAATGTTGCCAGGCTAAATAGCAGAGAAATAGGTATGCTCCTACACCTAACAGTCCTAAATCTCCCCATATTCCAGCCCAGCCAAAAATGGGGCTGAAGAGACTAGAACCAGAACAAAGCCAAGAACTAACACAAAAATCCATTCCTTCCTGACCAATTGGATTGGTGGTAGCACCTAGTGGTCCGAGTATAGACCAATAATCTCTAAGAAACCATACTCCTAGACGGCTGACAGTATGTCCAGGACCTAGACCAAATAACCAATCCAGAGATGATTGATAATGAGATACAATAGAACGCACTGAGTAAAATTTGGTATACCAAGCATAACCATCTAATCCGTAAAGTTCCGGTCGCGCCCAAGATGTAAATCCAGCAAATGCTTCTAAGTTTTGTACACACCAAAGAAATCCGTATCCGAAGATAGCGATCGCACTCAGCAATTTTATACTTTTACCAAAATCCTGGGCATTGGCTAAAACTAAAAGACCCCAGGCGATTAGATAGCCAAGCAAAAGTTGTTTAGAATCAGAAAATAGAATCTGCCAAAAAGCAGCGAGAATTGCCGCGATTCTCATCCATAATGGAAAAGTCTTTTCATTAGTGAAGAAGTAAAGAGCAAAAGCAATTGATACCGAAGCTGATACATAATTTCCCGCCCCGGAAACGAAAAAGACTCCACCGCATCCATCCGTGCCATTAAATCCGTTAGCATTGAGTTTCCCCGCATCAATTAGAGGCTTCTGGAAAGCAGCAAGAACAAAGTTAATCACAGCAGACCACATCAGCCACTTCTTGATGCGGGTAATGGATTCCGCAGACATAGGAATACAGACGATGGACAAGAGGAAAATAAAGGGTTCGCAAAGCATCATGAAAGAGACAATTGCGTTAATCAAGCCTGTGTTATTCCATAATGCACTAGCTAAAACTGCGACCAGAAAAATCAAAAGTCCTAATACAAAAGAATAGGCAATATTAATTTGTTTGCGATCTTTTGCCCGACTGGTAAATAATACAACGCCTAAAACAAAGGGAACAACTGCGAAGTGAGCAAGGTTCAGGATTGAAGGAGCGCGAGTAATGGCACAAAAAATACGGGAGTAGAAAACTACGGAAAAGGCAAGGATAATTAAGCTTGTATTATCAATCCATCCTTTCTTTTTTGGTTTCTTAGTTGTGGGTGAATGCAAATACATAATTTGCCTATTGTATGACTGGAGAATGTATATAGAATTTTTCCATTTGATGCAATAAATAAAGATGAATGGGGTAGAGAATAAGGGCTAGATTAGTACAGCAGATTCGACGTTTATGAGGTACAGTGACCAATTCAAATTCCAAGGTTTACAACCCACCATGAAATTGGTGTACCTCATTTACATCAAAAGTTCCGTATATGCACCATATTCATTTGCGAAATTTTGTCAATATTCTGCATTATTCAAACTTTACTTGCCATTGAGTCCTGTTTTGAAAATCCTCTACATTCTTGATGCCAATGAGATTTTCCAAACTTGATAAAGGCACATATTGATTATTTACAGGTATAAGTTCTTTTGCATCATTCTTTCTCTTGAAAAGTCTAAAACCAGATTTCTCAACCAATTTCAGGACATCTGAAGATTGATATCCAAAACTCTCGTAATTTTCGGGACACACTTCAAAGTAAATGCAATTTACTTTTTCAAGGGTTTCCTTGCCAGCTTCAAGAACATATTTTTCATACCCCTCAACATCTAACTTTAAGAGAGAAATATTACTAATCTCCTTTAAATAATTATCTAGAGATACAATTGGGACTTTGATGCTATTCTCAGATGTATTTGAAACTTGGTTTTTCTCATCTGTAAACTTATTGGTAAAGTAAATATATCCTTGGCTATTTCCTACGGCACAATTGTGAATTTGCACTCCACTTAAATTATTTAAATCCATATTTTCTTGAAGATATGAATATGTCTTAGGGTGAGGCTCAAAGGCTATGGCTTTACCAGTTTCTCCAATACATTTAGCTGCTGGTATCAGAGTAATTCCAATATTTGCCCCTATATCTATATATATGTCACCCTCTTTTAAGAAACTGGAAATAAACTCATAATCTTCCTTCCCCGCAGTTGGTTCGTACCAATAGAGGCTACTAAGTCCAGTTGGATGAAGAAAAATTTTATAGTCCTGAACATTAATCTTAATTTTAAACAACCTAGCAAAACCAGACCTTCCCATCAAACCTGCTGTTAAACGGCGCATTGGATGCTTGTCTTGAACTATTTCCCAAAATTTTCTTCCTATGAGCATATATTTTTCTCCAACAAATTTATTCATCTACAAAGCTATAGCAGAATTCAGGATTTATGAGTGCTGTATAGATTTTTCTGTAAATTTTGTATCTTAGTCCAAATTAATTTCACTATAAAACTTTGATGTATTTTACAGTAACACTGATATATGAATTATTGTAGACAAATTGGCAAAATCTCTGTTTAATCTTTTTCATAAATCATTGAAGATTCCTATTTTATAAGTTGCAAAAGTTTTCTCATAAATTCTTGCCACCTGCTCTGCTGTATTTTGCCAGTTAAAAAACTGTGACCTAGATAGTCCTTTCTCAATTAAGTTTGCATAAAGAGCAGGGTTTTTATAAAGCTCAATCACTGCATCTGCGATCGCTTGTGGACAATTCGGATCGATCATTATCCCCGCATCTCCTACTACTTCTGGCAAAGATGAAACATTAGAAGTAATCACAGGAGTACCACAGGCCATTGCTTCCACAATTGTTAATCCAAATCCTTCATATAAAGAGGGAGCTAAAAGCACATCAGCGGCATTGTAAATTTGCACTAGACGGGCTTTGTCTGGATTACCTAAATTGAAGATATATGATTCCAGATCGTGCGCTTGAATAAAGGCTTGTTGCTCCTGCGTAAATCTATCTCCTGTTTTCCATAGACATATTGGAAATCCCTGTTCTTTTAAGTCTTTTAATACTCGCAGGACTGTCAAAATATTTTTGCGTTGATGGGTGCTACCAACATTCAGCAAGCAAAAAGTGTCAGGGGAGGGCGTATACTGCTTGCGAATCTCGGACACCTCTGAAGTAGGAAGCACTTGAAATTCTGAAGTAATACCATTGAGAGCAATAGTGATTTTCTCTGGTTTAATCTTTAACATCCGGGTGATATCTTCAGCCGTATTGGTAGAAACTGCAATTACATGATTTGCTTTTTCCATCCCACTTACTGAATATTTCCACATAGCCGTACTCAATGCGGGAATCCGTGATTGATCTCGCAAAATTTCTGGATAGATGAACTGCACCAAGTCATGACAGGTGACAACTACCGGCTTATTAGCTCGATGTAGTCCATAGACGATATGAGCATCGCTTTGGTCAATTACATGAAAAATATCTGCCTCTAATTGAGAGACAGCGCGGGGATGTCGCCAAAAAGTTTCATAATATTTTTTAATACCTAAGCCTGATAGATAGAGTTTGTCAGAGCTATTCCAAGGAATGGGAGCAATTTCGGCAATTTCCCAATTTGGTCGCACTGTCCTTAATCCTGCTACTAGGTTGTCAGCATAGACATCTAAGCTAAATGCTGCTCCTGGTACTCGTCGGACAATCATTATTCGCATTGATTTTTCATCTTCTGGTCAGTGTTTTTGTATGGTTGTTGACCCCAGCCTCTATGCCAGATGTATGTCTTCTTCCGAGAGAATAGCCAAATAAACCAAGTGACAAAGAGAATTATTGCCCCAAGTCCCGGTATGTTTGCCAAAGTGACAATTTTTGCCTTTCGTCTCATGGATGGGGTATTTGCACTGAGACTGCTTGAGCGAATACGATACCGTAAAAGCATTTCCGGGCATCTTGCTTTGCGAACGATACCACTGGTACGAACCCACCACTCGCCACATTCTGCTTCGTAAAGCGATTCGTTGAATGGATGCTGTCTCATGGTTTCAGTTCGTACCATCCACGATGAGGGCAAGGGAAGATAGCGTGCCATAGCAAACGCCCGTATGCTGCCCTTTTCATTCGTGAGGTAGTGGTCAGCACCGACGAAATCGCACCCTAAGTTATTTGCATAGGTACGTTGAATCAGCGTTTTTTCCTGACACCAAACATCGTCACCATCACAGTATGCTACCCATGTCATTTTTACGTATTTTAAAGCTTGATTGCGAACCGCTCCTGGAGGGGCTAGTGGCATCCGAGCAATTTCTAATCGGGGATCTGCGATTAGAGAACCCAGTGTTGTCTCTACCCAAGTATTCTTTTCTTCAATGCAGAGAATGACTTGACCAATGGCGGGGTCTGAAATCACCGCTTGCACAGTATCACGCAAAAAGGGTTTTTCACGATCAGTCATTGCGGTAATGATAGCGGACACATCTTGACTGTCACATTTTTGTTTGCAAAGCATATTTTTCTAATTCTACAGGCTATTTTTTTATAAAACTTATTAATGCCTTATTAGATAAAGAAAACACATACAAATTTTACTGAATCGCTCTATACAAGGGTATTCTTTAGATAATCAGCTAATCTCAAAGCAAACGCCACAATCATAAATGTGGAATTGGCTTGACCAGAAGTTACAAAAATAGAACTACTGGCAACAAGCAAATTATCTAAACCATGAATATTACAGTTAGTTCCGACAACACCATCTTGGGGGTCTACTGACATCCGCGTTGTCCCAACTTGATGAAATCCATCTCCAGCTTGCTCCCAAACGCTAGCTTCAAGATCATTTGTCACATACTTTAAATAACCACAGTTATGCTCTCTGAGGTACTGATCCCAATATTTATGAGCTTGAACCACACCATCTATATCTTGCTGTGTAAACTGAAGATTGATATTCAGTCTTCGCATTCCTAGTGCATCCCTTTCATCTGATAGGGTGACAGCGCTATTGGGGTTAGGTATCTGCTCACTGTGATAGTGCAAAGGATATTCATTAGCAGCACTGTAGACAAACAAGGCCGGAATTTTTCTTTTGGCAATATATCGCCCATAGCCAAAACGAGGAACAAAAGCGATAGCCTGTTTAAAGTCTTTCAAAACATTCATAATATGCGCTCGATAGACCCCCTGATTCTCTTTTCCTATCGCAGCTTTTCGCATTGCTGTTGAGGTCAAGTAATTTCTCAACACGGGCATATTTAAGGCTAAATAGGCAGAAGATAAAACGCCATTTTGATGAGATGGATCACCAAATTTGGGAGATCCTAGCCAAGCTACAATATTGGGAAGTTGGTTTTTGTGTAAAAACTCGCGGGTGAAAGAGAAGCGACGGCGCACATAGATTTTGTCTGGATCTCGATCAAATCCAAAAACAGTATCCTTGGGTGGTGTGGTGAAATGTATAAGGGCAATATCTCCCGAAAGATGCCCCATGTAGAACTTTCCTAACAGCCCGCTATGGTTGCCGATGCCACCTGGATGCTGCCGATCAGAGGCAAGTAGTAGGCGAGTAGTGTTTAATGCACCACCTGCCAGTACATACTTTTGACATTTCACCCAAATATTCTTACCTACCAAGGTTTTGGCATGAAGTAACTCAACCTGAGTGCCTTGTTCATTAGTTTCAATTTCAGTGCAAGTTAAGCCATAAAGTAGTTTGATCTTTTGGGACTGCTGCAAATCATGAAAATATTCTTTACCAAAGTTGGTAGGGAGAGACCATCTTTCTAGGGTTGAGTTAAGTACCTCTGCATCAGGTAATCCTGGAACAATGGATTTCTGCTGGATGTTGGAGATATTTTTGATATTAAACTCTGACTGACCACAAAAGAAATAGTCACACGCCCTTTGAAAGTAACCTGTAATTTCCTGATAAGTGACAGGCCAATCTGAATTCTGAATATAAGGTCGCTGATCAAAATCCACAGGGTCGTAGGGCAAACAACGCCCACCCCAAATGATGGATGTTCCTCCCAATTGTCTGCGAGTACATTCTGACATGGGTGCATGAAATTGGGGATCAAAATGACTGGCTTCACCAAGATTTTGAATCTCCTCGGAGAAATGTAAACGTCCACTCTCGATGAGAGCAACTTCGTATCCTGCCTTAGCTAACTCTAAGGCTAAAACAATACCAGCCGGACCTGAGCCAACTATTGCAATATCTGCTCTGAAAGTAGTTTCATTTTCAAGATTTTCTGCATCAATAAACATTTTTATGATTATACCTTTAGTTTAATAACGTCAGTTGCCACATTGTCAGAATCAGGATATCCAGGATTAAAGGATGAACAGGATGAAAATAAGGCTTTTATCACCAATTACTTATTATTAGCCTTAACTTGCCAATATGAATGGGATAACCACGGATGAATCCCAGGGGCAACACTAGCTATATTGACAAAAAGCATCCCGGCAATTGTGATGCCGCGAAAAGTATCTAGGGAATGCAGACGAACCGATTGTTTGAGAGAGTGCATACATTGAAAGTTCCTGATGATCCAAGCGATTGGAAGTCACAACTACACAGACAAATCCTCAATGTAGTCTTAGTCCGCGCAGGCGGACTTAGTTTGTATAGCAGCGATTTCTGGTGTTGCTGATTAAGGGTATGAATTTTAGTCTCACGCAAAGGCGCAAAGACGCACTGAGGTTTGAGTTTTAAAGGTTCAATTTGGGAATTTCATACCTCAATTCAGCAACGCCCGATTTCTAATCGCCGAGGCTTGTTTTCAATAGTGGGGGTTGCTTTGGCAGCAAAATACTTGTGGATGACCTCAATATTTTTTTCCACTTCACGGCGGGAGTAGCTAGGATAGGTTGGCAAGTACAATAACTCTTTCTCAACTTGTTTGGCATTGGGGCAATCCCGATAAAACTCCTCAAATCGAGGTGAATCTGCGGTACTGGTAAAATGACCTGCGGCGATATCTCGACCTTGCTCAAACATAAACTTAAGTAGATCATCTCTGTGAGAATAGAGAACTGGAAACCAAAGGTAGGTATGAGAGCCATCATTACGGAGGGGAGGTAAGATTAAACCATGAATATCTTTTAGCCCTTCATAATAAATATGGGCATATTCGATTCTGGTTTTGATATTCCGATCAACATTTTTAATCTGTGACAAACCAAGACTAGCTTGTAATGAGGTAAATTGAGATTTGTAAATATCAGGAAGTTCTTTTGCTGGTTTACTTTCTTGAGGTTTTCTCCTAACTTTACTGTTAACAAATTCAACATTATTGAGATAACTGAACCGCAGAATTGGGTAGGTTAAAAGTTGAAAAAGAATAGGCGAACTAGCAATATCATGTATCAACCCTTTTTTAACTTTTTGGGTAATACCAGGCAGGGGAGGATGGGAAAATTCCTTTAATTCAGAACGAATTTTCTCAATCACATCTTGGCGATGAGAAACTACAACTCCTCCAAGAAACGTAGGTAGATTTTTGTGCATTTCCAAACTAAATACACCAACATCACTAATAGTACCAACTGGTTTTCCTTGTTCTTGTACGCCAAATGATTGAGCGGCATCTTCAATTATCGGGATATTGTAGCGATCGCAAATTTCTTTAATCTGGTGTGCTTTAGCAGCAAGTCCATGTAAATGAGTAATTAAGACTGCCCCAGTATTAGGATTAATTAGCCTCTCTACTTCAGCCGCAGAAATGTTACAAGTCTCTATGTCAACATCGGCAAATACGGGACGACCTCCCGCAAAAATTACCATGTTTATAACATCAACAATGGTATAAGGCGACAAAATTACTTCTTGTCCAGGCTTGATTAAGGCTTTGATAGCTAAATATATCCCCAGGCGACATTGATAAACACAAACTGCGTAATCAGTTTTAAATCTCTCGCAAAGTACCTGCTCAAACAAGTCAATTTTTTTGCTGTCTGGCCATAATCTTCCAACTAGGATGTAGTTCAAAAATGTGAGGTAGCTGTTGAGATTTGTATAAAGGCGATTCTTAGGATTAGGGCTAAAATTCAACATATATATCCTTATTAACAGGGTTGAAGGAGAATAGTTTGCCATAGAGAAATTAATCTATGGGCAATTTGTTCATGGGTGTAAAGTTGGTGTACTCGCGCCATACCATAGCGGGCAATTTCTTGTCTCCATTCAGCATCGTTGATTAGTCTGGCGAGGATATCAGCCAATGCACTGTGATCTTCTTCTGGAAATACCAAATCAGCACGACCAATGACATTGGGAATCTCACCTGAGTTTGAGCCGATGACGGGAATTCCCATAGACATAGCTTCTATGAGAACATGACCGAATTGTTCCTTCCACGTTGGGGTTGAGCGAGAAGGTAATACTAAGACATCAAATTGGCTCAGTTCTGCGGGGGCTTGCTGATGAGGAACTGCGCCTCGCCAGACGATGCGATCGCTAATTTGCAGATTTTCGGCTAGTTTTCGCAGTGCTGTTTCTTCAGAGCCAGAACCACAAAGAATAATTTGACTATTGATGCCGCTATCGCGTAATTGAGCAACTGCTCTAAAAATGAGGTCAATTCCTTTGCTGTGAGCTAAACGACCGAGAAAGCCGATCTGAAAAGTGGATGTATTGGCTGTGGGTGATTTTATGGATGGGGCAAAAAACTCTGGATCAACTCCCATTTGCGGCATTACTTCTAATAAGCCCCGATAGTTCCACTTTTCCATCACATTAGCTCCGTCTTGATTACCGGAGATAATTGCACTGGCACTATTCAAGACAAATTTGCATATCTGCCAACGAGCTAATGGTAACTGGCGCAATTGATTTTCCCAGCCAAAGATGATAATCGGTTTGTTGGTGATGCGAGCTAAAATGGCGACCTCGAAAGCGCAGATGGAAAAGACTTCTTCCTCGATTTGGATCAGATCGGGTTGAAAATCTTGCAATACTTTCCAGATGACCCAAGGGGCATATAAATGCGCTCCCACTCGCCCCGAAAACATGACGGGAGCCGAATAGAGATGCAGATGAGAATAAGGGCGTTCTAGTGGGATGAGACGATCCCATTCTAAGGCTTTCCAGTTACTGGGAGCAAGAAGACCGACTTCAATATTTTCCTGCTGTGCGATGGCATTCAATTTGCCCTGGTTAACACCGACAACATAGGCATGACTGACAAAAAGAACTTTTAAAACTTTGGCTGTTATATTAATTTGGGCTGTGGGCAAATTGTCACGGTGTTTTTGTTTTAGCCTCATTTATTTTAGTTGGTTAGTATTCAAAAAACGATTTGTTTAGGCAATCAGCGCCCGAATTTTAGTCACAGTCCAATCAAATAACTATCCCTCCACGTCCGACATGGATGAAACATTAGATGTAATCACTGGAGTACCGCACAGCATTGCCTCTAAAATTCTTAAGCAAAACTACTTCATAAAGAGGCGGTGATAATAGAAGTATTGGCTGCATGGTAGACTTGAATCATAATGTTTTTATTAACTCAAGTTGCTAGTTACCTCGTTAAGGCTTTGGTGAGTAATTTTTTGTTTTAATTCTGTAAATTCTTTAATCTTGGACATACTGATTCAGCCATTTTCCCTGACTAGAAACTTACATTATTAGCAGTACTAAAATCAAGATTTTCTAAGAATTTGGAAAATAATATTGGAGCTATTGGGAATTTTATCTATCTTTATAGTACCCCGTTGCCTATGTCTTTATCTTTCTTTTTAAAATTAACTACTTTTTTAGTATAGCAAAATTTTGAGAAAATTTCAGACGTTTTTTGAAAGTAGTAATTTCAGGAATAAACTTATATAAACGCATTAGGAACTTTTTGGAAGGTGAAAGAAATAATTCTGATTCATTATTTTTAATTGCAGCTTCAAGGATATGAGCAAACTTATTAAAGGAATTTTTGTGTGAGGGATTTACGCTATCAATAGCCAGTCCCTCCTGGGCAATATTCATCACATGGATTCCGTGGGGATATAGCTCGTCAAGTAGGGCTATAGATAAGGCATTAACCGCAGCTTTAGAACTACCGTAAACTGTTTGTGAGCCTATTGGATTATAACCTGCTAAAGAGGATATATTGATGATCATACCCTGTCCTTGTTCAATCATTATGGGTGCCACATAAAACTACATCCTCTCCTACTATCGAAATGACTTTATCTAAAATTATGGGGTGTATAGACAGTTGGTAGACTAGAGGGCAATGAACGTGCATATCTTTTACCCAGTTGACACTAACATAGCGCCAAAGAAAACCTGGTAAATAGGAAGAGAGTTTTTTTAAGACAGATAGTTTTGTTTTCTCTAACCGTAGTTTTTGGGTAATGAGGTTAGTTTCTTTAGCATCAAAAATATTAAATGGTCCTACATAACCTAACTCTTTATACTGCTTTAATTCATGAACACTTAACATTGAGTTTCTCCTTATTTTATCAAAATTTACCGATTTCTAATTACTGTAGTAGAATTACACAGACTACATGGGCGAGAAAGCTATCATTTATTTTGCTTAGTATTCAAGAAGTGAGTTCGTTAGGCAATCAGCGCCCGAATTTTAGTCACAGTCCAATCAACTAACTTGGGTCGGTGTTGTGGTGCATACAACCATGTAATTGCCGGTTCAGCTAGAGGTAATGGCATCAATCCCACCCAGATAAACCAGAGGCTGTAGAAAAGTCGCTTTTGCCAATTAAAGTTTGAGTATTTCCAGAGACAACGAATTCCGGAGTAAATTAAATTGAGTGGGCGATCGCTGGGAACTGGATGCTTGTAAGGATCTAGGCGTAAAGAAATAATCCGCGACCATAAACGTCCGAGTGAGCGTTGTTCTAAATCAGTAGGAACTTCATAGCCCAATGCTTTGGCTTTCTGGGTTAACAAAGCAAAGTTCTGTAAATCATGGCGCACAAAGCGTTGAAATCGAGCAGCCGTTACTGTTGCCAATGCCCACTGATTTGTATCATGAATTCTGTAAGCACCCAGTGGTTTTTCTATGGCAGCAACATCACCATAAAAAGGAACTTGAAAAGATAAATAGTCATCTGCGGTGAGTTTATATTCATCAGGAATGGGAAAAAGCTTTTCCAGAACCTGCCGACTTAGGGCATTACCACTAGTGGGAGTGCTGACATATCCACCTTGATCTAAGAGGATTTTTGACACCTCTCCATTGGAAAGAGGGGCAGATCCTTGGGGAGAAGAGTAACCAAGGGATTTTCCCATTTTATCAACAACCGTTAGGCGATAGTGGACTTTAGAAAGTTCTGGTTTCCAGACTGCAACGATTTCTTCAACTGCATAAGGGAATAAATAATCGTCCGCATCCAGAAAAATAATGATATCGCCCTTACTTTTGGCAAATCCACTATTAAAAGCCGCGGCTTGTTTGCCATTGGGTTGGAAGATGGGAATGATGCGATTCCTACGGAGCGCTTCGCTATCGCCATATCCATCAATAATATCACGGGAATTGTCGGTTGAACCATCATCAACAACAATAATTTCAGTATGAGGATAGGTTTGGTTAATGGCACTATTAATGGCTTCTGGCAGAAAGCGATCGTAATTGTAGTTGTTGATGATGATACTAACAAATAGTTGATACGGCATATTATTAATTTGCTAATAGGTTGCTAAATCAATTTAGCAATTGCTGGCGGTAAAAATAATTTCATGAACCTACGAATGCCACCCAAGCTAAATCTTTTAGATAACGGATAGTATTGACTAAAATAAATATCTATAGCTTGCTTTTTCTTCCCCGTATTAATTAACTGAATAATTGCAGGTGAAGCTTCTCTCTTCATCTCATAATTTTTAGCAGAAGATAGTTCCTCTGGAAAATCAGTCTTGAGAATTATATGGAAAGATTGTGCAGTGGAATCATCATTGATATTGCTAGACATTGAATTTTTAGTCCTTCGATACTTAGCAGTATATTTGTCCAAGAAGAAGAAATTCGAGTATTCAAAGCCCAATCGTAAACTAAAATCAAATTCTCCCCCATTTCCTACTTCTTCATAAGAACGCCATTTTATAGCCTTAGCGGCAGATGCCAGAATCATAAAGCAATCGTTGGGGAACTGGTGCAGTAAGGCAGCCTCTATAGACGATTTTTGTAATCCAGACCTGTCGGTAGTACGGAAGTAGAATTGATTAAGTTTAGAGCTAAGATTCTGGTCAATAGTACCTTCCTCTGACATAAAATACTGCTTGCCATAGGCTGTGACTAAATTGGGATGAATATCCCAGCAACTATTTAAGTCTTCTAGGGCATTAGGGAGCAATAAGTCATCATCATGAAGAAGAACTATTTTATCTCCTTTTGCTATCTCATATATAAAGTTGATATTTCCTGCCTGACCTAGAGAAGGAGAATGCCTAGTATAAGAAATAGGAATTTTGCATTCCTGCTTAATATCTAAAACTAGGTTTTCAGTTAGGTTATCATGAGAGTCATCACCTATGACGATTTCGATTGGTTGGAGAGTTTGTTCAAATACTGAATACAAAGCTTCTTGGAGAAGCTGAGGTCTTTGATATGTTGGAATACATACAGATATGGATGATTTCATTAATTTTTTCACTTGTAATGTGATAAGTAAAACCTATGTAAAAGAGGGCAAAAAGTTTTTTAGCAGCACGAAAACAGTTATTTGGGTATTACGGAATACTGAGAAATAGGATGTTTAGGTAATCCAATCCACTCAGAGGGAAGAAAGTCAGATAAAACAGGTTCTTGTTCATTCCATGGTTCAGGACGAACTACCAGCTTATCTTGATGCTCCCCTAACCAAGCTCCCCACCAACTAAATGTGCTATTTGCAATCACAAAATGCTTACATTGACTCATCAGATATAAAGATTTTGCGGGTGTAAATCCTTCAACATAAATAAATTGGCAATCAAGGTAGTCTAGGAGTTCACGACAGTAGGAGATATCATCAGAAAAAACAAAGATACAATCAATGGATCTTCTGTCTCGAACAAAACTAATTGCGTTAATATAATACTCATTTGAACATACACCCAATGTAGAATGCTGCAAAAAGTCACCTCTTCTGACGCTAACTGCAAGACATTCTGTTTGTTCAGTCAAGTATAAAAGTTTTGAAAGTGCTTCACATATAAATTCACTTCTTAAAGAGAATGCTTTAAGAATTAGATCCTTTTCTGGGAAGAAGCTAGGGGACTGAAAAAATCCTGTGTATGATTGATATGGTTGTGCAAAATCTAATTTATAATTATTTTTCTCACTTTCTATGAATATATTATTTGGCTTGTAAAACTTTCTGAGATTAGAATTATGCTGAACCCTATTAGTAAATGAATCCAGCTTGGAACAATATTCAAAATAGTTGAATACAGACAACTCCTTAAATAAAAACCTTGCAAATCCTTTGCGTGTAGATAAATGATCATCTAGCAAAACTTTAACCTTAAATCGCTGCGAAATATTCAAAGCTAAAGCCAGTTGAAACAACTGATTACCCAGCCGTCCGTTGAGTCTAACGAAAACTTTTTCGGCGTTTTTCATAATATTTGCAATTTTTATGCTATTGTCATGAGCAAATCTCTAACTTTCTGACCAGCTACTCTCCAGTTCAGGCGCGATTCGTATTCATTAAAAGCAGAGAGAGCCAATTCTTTGTATTGAGTATAGTTGGTAAAGATATTAAAAATGTATTCACAGTATTCAAAAGGATCACTATCCCTATCAAATAGCTTGCCATTCAAATCATCTTTGATAATTGTCGGAATTCCACCAACTCTTCTAGAGATACAAGGAACTCCTAGGGAATTTGCCTCAGCGAAAACAATAGGGGTACAGTCCGCTATTGAAGGTAGAATTAAGAAATGAGAATCGGCAATAAGTTGATATATTTTCTTTTTACCCTCAAGAGTAGATTTTGAAATAAAACCCAGAACTTTGACGAAATCAGGTAGGGGTTCGTCTTCAGTCGGTTGACAGCCAACTATTGTTAATTCAGTTTTTAAACCTGAATTATTCAGTTTTTTAGCCACCTCTAGGGCAACATCACCACCCTTACGAAACCAGTCAACTCCTAAAAATAAGAGTTTGCATTTATCAATTGGTCTAGATTCAATTGCAGCTTTAATGTCGTCAATATTGTGATCACTTTCAATATTAGCTCCAAAAGGTACAACTTTCACCTTTTCAGGATCGGCATTGTAATAGTTAATAGCCGTTTGGGCTGCCCATTCAGAGGAGTAAATTGCTAACTGAGATTTCTTGAGACTAATACTCTGAATTAAATGGGCATTATGGAGAGATTCTTTACAGAGATTACTATATACAGGGTAAAAATCTATTAAATTTGCAAAGGTTGCATCTGCCCAGAAAACAATCGGTTGATTACATTCTAGATAGGCAATTGAATCACTTCCTGCACTGAATACAACATCAGCTTTGATGCTGTTGAGATTTTTAGAAATTTGCCTTGCATAATTATTTAAAATTAATGGCTCGATATATTTTATATAGTTTTTTCCAAAACATTTGTAGTAACGACTTTTAAATTTATTCACAAATTGTAGGGTTAATTTATCCTCTAATGGTCCAATATAATCAAGAGGTATAGATTGCTTTTGAAGTGACTGACCAATATAATAGCCTATCCCAGCCCACTTATTGCTTAAAGTTTTTGCATCAAAATTAGTAACGTAAGCCATTTTCATTGATTGTTCAATCCTTTTTGAATTAAGATTATAAAGAATCTAAAATTTAGAACCTTTTTTGCTTTCTTCCACTAGTCAGGAGTCAGTGAAGCACGGAGATAATTTTTAAATCGGATGAAAAATGACATAATTTCTTATCTGCCTACAATCACTTCCTGGTAACTGCCTGATTTGAGAATTCGACCCTGTTCAAGTTGATAAATACAATCGCAATGCTCAATTGTGGAAAGACGGTGAGCAATAATAATGATTGTCTTACTACCAGCTAAAGCTTTTGTTGCTTCAGTAATCAGATGTTCTGTTTCAGTATCTAAAGCGGCGGTGGCTTCATCAAAAACCAGTATTTCTCTTTCGTGATAAAGCACCCTCGCAATCCCAACTCTTTGGCGTTGTCCTCCTGATAAAAGAACTCCCCGTTCACCAATAATAGTTTTCACTCCATCTGGAAGTTGCTCGACTACTTCGCCAAGTTGAGCCATTGCAATCGCTTTCTTTAATTTATTTTGGTCAATTAAATGATCAGCAACTCCATAAGCAATATTTCGTTCAAGGGTATCGTCAATCAAAAATATAGATTGGGGAACATAGCCAAGCATATTCTGCCAGGAGCGCAAATCGCTATAAACTGAAACTCCGTCAACTTTGATATCTCCAAATTGAGGGATAAAAAGACCGAGAATAACATCAACCAAAGTGGTTTTACCAGCACCAGACTTACCAATTAGTCCAATAGACTCTCCCTTGCGAATAGATAGGGAAATATCTTCTAGTACATTTCTTGTAGTGTTTGGATAGTGAAAAGTGAGCTTATCTAAAATAACTTTATCAGCAAACCGAAATGTTTGCTGCCCTTTTGGCAATAATTTGTTAGAAACTCTAGCAGAATCAAAGTTAGTTATCAGCTTTTCTTTTTCTAATTCTTTAAAATCGAAAAATAGTCTATCTAGAGAATAACTGCTACTTCTAATTACATTAATGCCAGAGATTAAATTTCCAACTGCTGGTAGCAGACGAACTGAAGCGAGCGCAAAAATTCCTAAAACCCCAGTCAGATTTTGCGTTTTATCTTGATTTAAGGTGATAAATAAAAATGTAAAGCCTATTAAGAAACTCATCATTAACGGCTCAAG
Source organism: Dolichospermum sp. UHCC 0315A (assembly GCF_008121535.1). GTDB lineage: Bacteria > Cyanobacteriota > Cyanobacteriia > Cyanobacteriales > Nostocaceae > Dolichospermum > Dolichospermum lemmermannii. The sequence continues at coordinate 3,998,487 of NZ_CP043056.1, read as the reverse complement.
TACAAAGCGGGGAAGATTACCATAGGCTGAAGCTAAAGTGTTACTTTTGGCATAAATTTTTGATTGCTCCTCCATCTGATCCTCAAAATAGGATTCGCAACCAATAATACGAGTTTCTTTCAATCCCCCTAATCCATGATTTGTAATCCGAATCATCTCCCCATAAGCATGAAACCCCTCTTTACTCCAACGAGCTAAACGGTCTTTCATTGGATGCAACAATCCAAAAGAAATAAGTAGCAGCACCGCAATAAGAACTAAGGCGATCGCATTAGTTTTGATTAAAAGCAGCATTAATGCCAGGACGATTACAGTATTAGAGATAAATGTCAAAGATGTAGATACTACACCAATAGAAACTGCATCTATTGTGTTAGTGATATTCTGAATAAGTGTTGCTGAATTAATCCGTAGGTGGTAGCCATAAGGAGCTTCGATATATGCTTTTAGAAGCTTACAAGACAGTTCTCTTTTTAAACTAGAGCTAAATTTGAACACTGCTTTTTGAGCATTAAAAGCCAAGAATGCTTTTAGATAAAAAGCAATAATAACTACTAATCCTAGAAAAATCAAAAATTGCTGTTCTGAGTTAAAATACAATTGTTTGTAAATTAAATCTAACCAGTAAATACTTTTGATTGCATCTGGACTGACAGCGATGCTAATGAATGGAGCAATCATGCCAGTTCCAAAAACTTCTAAGCTAGAAACAAGGATGAATAGAAAAAGCATCGCTACAAGCGATTTATGATTGCCTTTTGTAATATATAACAGCTTAGGGAGAAAATGAGTCATTAGTGCTTAATCCCTGATGAATTGGATTTATAAAGAGAGACATCTAAAATTAGGTTATTCAAAAAATTTAAGAATCTTTTTTTATGATTTATAGGACTTATTTTGTATCTTTTACGATGTAGAGAAATCAAACTAAAAGGTGAGGTAAATATGCTCAAGTAGCTTGACGGATGAAGAGTGGTTAATCATAGAACCGCTATTGCCAAAGAAAAAGCTGACTCGTCCGCAGACATGGACTAAACGAGAAATCTTAAAATCTTAGATGGTATTTTCTATCAACTCAGAACCGGATGTAATTGGGGAGACTTACCCAAAGATATGCCTCTCTACTTAATTATGTACGTGTACAGACTAAAGGATCTTGTTTTTATATGTGTACCAAATGGTCGCGCAATTCTCTGATAGCAGAACGGCAAAGCCTAAGAATTTTTTTAGGTACTTGCCTATAATCTTCACCATGGCTGTGAATTAACAAAAGATAGTGATATATTAAGAAGATTCTTATTTGTTTTGAGTTGGCTGCACTATAAACAACATTCTTAATTGATTTTAAAGTAGCTCGTCTTAGCCTTGATTGACTTATAGTGGCAGATTTATTAATTATTTTCCAAAACTCATAGTTCTGCTGATAGATTCGTGTCACACCCTTGGGCGCGTTGCCTAAGTTCCCGTATACACCTCCTTTATGAATTCGATAAACACTCATTACCTCATTGAGATATCTTATCTTTCCGTGCTGTGCTGCGATTAGGTATAGTCCATAATCTCCAAAAGGAAGAGAAGCAAACCAATCAGGCAGATTTTGAATCAAATTTGTCTTGATTACAACTGAAGCAGTTGCAATATAGTTGCTTCCTTCAAGGAGGTTATCCAAAGTGCTAACTTCTGGGGTTAAATCATCACTATTTAGTCGATTTTTTTCGGGATAATCCTCATTAATAACTGCGGCGTTATGAAAGCAAATGGCAAAGTCAGGGTTGGCTTCCAAAAAATCAACTTGTTTTTGCAGTTTAAGAGGATCTGTCCAATAGTCATCACCGTCACAGAGGGCAATATACTTAGATTTGGGAGTGGTAATTAAGTCAATACAATTTTGTGCTGCTCCTACATTTTTTTCTTGTAAAATTAGTTTTATCAAGTCAGGGTATTTATTCTTGTACTCTAATAAAATTTCTCTTGTGCCATCTGTTGAAAAATCATCTGCGATAATTATCTCCCATGCAAAATCAACTTTTTGCACAAGAAACCCATCAATTGCTTGTTTTATGAAATTCACATGATTGTATGTTGTCGAACAAACTGATAGTAAAGGAACGTCCATCTTATTTACCCTTTTCACACATTAGAAAAATACTTGAGCATAAATCAGGATATTGTTGTCCCAGTTGATAACACCCTTCCAAATATTCTGGGGAAATTATATCTGTACTTAATAATCTATCCCATTAAAAATTGGCAAGTGCTTTAAAAAATATTCCAGAGCGGTGAATTACAATATCAATAGCTTCATTTGAGGCTTCAACACAGGTAATATCTTTAAAAAGAGTTAACAATCTCCTTCTAAAATCTCCTTTAAAACTTCCTAATTCCATTATATTGCCTAAACGAAAAAATGGAGTAAATGACTTAATCATGAAAGGATGAATTACATCTAAATCGAAATCATAAATATATTTGTGATTAGATGTGTCTTTCCATTCTTGGTTGTAATCTCTGTTTGTAATCATAGTTTTAAACTCCGGTGATTATTAATCTTGTCCTGGACGATAAAAACGATTTTCCGGTTTTTGATACCACTCATCAAGTGTTGATGGAGTTCGAGAAAAGAAACCTATTAATTGTTGTAACCGAGAACTCATTTTTTCTAATTTATCATACCCTACAGCTCTTGGGTAATCTAACTGTTGTTTCATAAATGGTTTTGTCAAAGTTATAGTTATTGCTCTTCTTGCCTGATCAGTTTTGTTAATTCCTGCTGCGTGCCATAAATTTGAATTAAAAAATAAAATATCTCCTTTTTTCCCTAAAGCTCTATCCGATATATCATAAAATTCTTTTTCAGTTGGTTTTTTGTCCTGCTTATGAGATCCAGCTAACAGATAAGTAGCTCCGTTCTCCAAAGTAAAATCATCCAGCATGATTAACAAATTAAGCATCAATGGAAATTCACCTGAAAAAAATCGGACATCTCTATGAATATTTGCTACATAAGACGGCTTTTCAGGTAGATTTATAACACCTCCATAGCTATTAAGAATAAAATTGCCATTGAAATAATCTTTAATAAAATTAAATATTTCTGATTGGCATATTTTATCAATCACTTTTATATAAACCATGTCATGAGATGCAATTAAATGATGAACTGTTCCATCTGTAACAGCATCTATGCCATTTTTAATCTGAATCTTTCTACACAAATCATAACTTCTTGCAAGAGAGAGATTAATTTTATCAACAAACTTATCATCGAAGACAGAATCTATGATAGTAAATCCGTATTCTAGTAAACTATTTTTATGGCTGTTCATGATTATTTGCTCCATATATGTCCATGAATTCCTCTCTTAAAATACCTAAAAATATTTTATCAACAAATTCACCATTCCTAAAGTACCAATTTCTTAAAACACCTTCTTTTTTCCATCTACATTTATTCATGAATAGATTCAAAGATGGCTGATTATTGGCAATAATAGTTGTTTCTAATCTATTTAATCTTAATTCATTAAAGGCATAATTCATTATAGCCACAACTACATTATAACCGTATCCTTTACCCCGATAGTTTTTATCCAATAATAAACCATGTTCAGCATTACCATCCTTATAATTGATATTAATAAGATTTGCCATTCCAATTGGAACATTATTTTCATTGAGAATGATAAATCTTTGATTGTTAGAATTACATGAAAGAGATTTATACCAAGTTTGTTGATCATTCATACTAGTTGGAAAATGCCAACCTCCAAGCATATATTGAATTTCTGGATCATTTGCCCATACTTGAAGTTGTTTTAAGTCTTCTGCTTCTATAGCTATTAATATAACCTTTTCACCGTGAATGTTCATTCAATTCTACCTTTAATATTGTTCAAATATAATCGTTACTATTTTGCTTAAATCATCTTCAGCATATCTTTGATCTATTGGTAGATGAATTATATTAGTAGTAAATTTATATTCAATATTATCTTCATCAACCCAATCCAAAACATTAGACCAATATTGTGCTGTATATACTCTATTTTCAATCAAGATTCTCCTAATAGTTAAATCATCTGTATAAAATGGATAAACCATAGGAACTTGATCCAAATTGAGTTTAAAATCTATTTTATTTAAATCTTTTAGAGCAATATATAAATAATTATAATTGTCTCTCCTACAAGCAGCAACATCTTGATAGTCTATTGAACTCAGCATTCTTTGAGTCAACTTTGACATCCTCAAAATAGGCATATTAGACAATGATTTATCATTGTTTATAAAGAATGAATAACCATTTTCCGCATTCATATCAATCCTACGAAGTAGGTGTGCAAACCTTTCATAAGAAATATCTTGTTCCAATTCTCTTTGAATAATCTTAGTAGTGTATAAATATGCTCCATCAGCAACACCAAAAAACTTTCGAGGTGAATAAAATGTATCAGTATCTTCTAAAGGTTCTGCATAAAAGGCTTGGGCATTATCTATGATTAAATTAGCACACCTCATTTTTAACGTATAGATAAAGTCATCTTTAAGCCCAAAGTAGTTAGTATATAAAAAACATTCGTCTTCTTTAATTAATGAAAAGTCAAATATGGGTTCAAATTTTTCATTAATGAAATAGAATTCATGTAATAAACCTAATTTTCTTACCGGCTCTACTAGAGCCTCGCAAGTGTAATAAGGTAAATATATTTTCTTGTAAAATCCTGAGATTAAGATATATTCTAAGGCATTTCTTCCAGTATTTAAACGGATAGCTTCAGAATGATATTCATTTTTCTTATCAAGTTCCAAGCCAAAATATCCACCTATTGCATTCATATTAATTCATACTCCTGTAGCATTTCTCTTGTTTTTTCAACTGAATTAAACATTAAAACATCAATAATTGAAAGCCAAGGAACAAACTGATTTTCAAATTGTTTGTATTCTACTAATTTGGGTTTGATAAAAGATAATGTTATACCATTTTCTTTAAATACATCTTTTGAGTATAATGTCTCTCCTCCAATTGAATTTATGTAATGTTTCGAGTCCAAGCATTTATTTATAGCAATAACTCGTTCTTCTCCTTTCAATGTATTATCTTTATCAATTTCTGAAGAAATATAAAATTGTGTCCCTATATCTAAATAATTGCAAATCAGTATTAAGCTTTGTGTGATCATATCTGATATATTCAGTTCGTCAGTCAATAGTATACACTCTAATAATTTTTTGGTATTTGAGTAAAAGGGAGCTTTTGAGTAAGCAGAGTCAACTATTTTGAAGAGTTTTTCTTTCTCCTTATCCAACTTATTTGTAAAATATCTCTGATTGATGTTCAAAAAAGTAGAGTCGTTCTTGATGCTAAATGTAAATAGATGGGCTTGCGTATTTAAGAGAATTCTGTTTCTATTTATCCACCCACCTTTTATATACTGTACATCATCATAGATGATAAACTTGTCTACTGTGTTTATAAGTTGAAAATATCCAAAGTACGGAAAAAGGTATGGTTGCATTATTGCCAGTTTCATAATTATTCAGAATCTCTATTTGTCTCTTTGATTTCGTTTGCAACTACAATTTGAATAATTTGACATATTTTACTAATATCATCTTCTGAAATCGCTGTTCCTGTCGGCAAAATCAGAACCCTTTGCGCTAATTTCTCTGTCTCAGGTAGCAGCAAACCCGCATGAGGAAAATAAGAGCGATATGGTTCCATGCGATGACAACCAGGATAAAAATATCTCCTAGCAATCACATTCTCAGCATGAAGAATCTTAATTAATAAGTCTCGACTAACCTGAGTCTTCTCCTCATCTATATCCAAGATAATATATTGATAGTTATGCTTCTCAGATTCATTGACTGGAAATAATGATATTTCTGGAATGTTAGCTAAACCCTCTTGATAATAATGATAATTACGGCGATTGACCTCAATAAACTCTTCCATATTTTCTAAAGAAGTCAACCCCATAGCGGCTGATACTTCGGACATTTTACCATTAGTACCTAAGTAAATGACCTTATCAAAATCAGAAAAACCAAAGTTTTTCATCAACCGCAATTTTTGATTTAACTGATCATCATTGGTGACTATTGCACCTCCTTCAAAGGTATTGATAAATTTAGTAGCATGAAAGCTAAATACCTCAGCATTACCAAAATTACCAATCATTTTTCCTTGATGAGAACAGCCAAAAGCATGGGAAGCATCAAACATTAGTTTGAGTTGGTGCTTGTCAGCAATTTCGGTCAAAGATTCAACGTCACAAGGCTGTCCCCAAACATGGACACCCATAATCCCTGATGTATGCGGTGTAATTAAAGACTCTACTTTCTCCGGATCAAGGGTATGGGTTTTAGGGTCAACATCACAAAAAATCGGTGTAATCTCTTGCCATTGTAAAGCATGGGCTGTGGCAATAAAGGTAAAAGAAGGAATAATTACCTCTCCCTTTAACTCTAAGGCACGAATGACCAACTCTAGGGCGATAGTACCGTTACAAACAGCGATACAGTGCTTAACTCCTAAATAATCAGCAATCCGCTGTTCAAAGTCTTGCACAAATACCCCATTGTTAGATAACCATCGGCGATCTAACATATCATTAATCCTGTTGAGAAGAATATCTCGATTTCCAATATTTGGACGACCTACAAATAGTTTTTCTTTAAATTTTGGCTCTCCACCAAAATATGCAAGTTCGGAAAGTTGATTTAGCATTAGATTTATTCTCAGGAAGATAAGTAAATTAGGGTAATTTAATTGAACGTCCAAAAAAACAACAGGGATTTTACTCAGGTAAGAAAATTTTCCTATCAATTCATTACCCAGAAATCTTTAACACTTTTACCGCCCAGCATTCGAGATTGTCTATAGGTAAACTCTCCCACGGAAGGATTACGATGGGGATGAATTACACCTGTTGCTTGTTGCCAAATTTCTGCCGGTGCAAGAGATAATTGATATCTAGATTCATAGTCATGTATGGGACATTTGATAGCTCTACGTTTAGAACGTTTCCGATTTCAATCACACCTTTTCTGCACTTTAGCCTCCTGATCACTAACTAAACAATAGATCATAAGAGGGTTGCACGGGAAGGACTGAGATCAAAAAGACCATCAAAGTCCAACTCCTGATTCAACATTGTTTGAGGTGTTAATTTTTTAACTAGGAAATGTGTATTTATTGACTTACAATTCTTAGTAAAAACAGCGTAATTTAAGATTAGATTAAATCAATCAAGAGTTGTATTTTTTTGTTCACACTTTTATCTAATATTTTCTAATTGGTTCATTTAAAGAGAATTTTGTGCATCTACCTTTTTTAACCCTAGACTATGTTTTAAATTAGCATTTTTGCATAGTCTATTGTAGACAAATTGGCAGAAAGTTTGTAGGCTTGCAGATGAATTTCAAAAATCTACTTTCTCATATTTGAGTAGATATATCTGATAATTCAATCTCTATATTTTGGAATAAAATTCTGGTAATCAGATGATGTGTCTGAATTTATAAATACTGGGTTAAAAGAATTAAATGATAGTTCAATACAAAAGTCAATAGCTAATTTCCGGTTTTATGTTAACTTCATACAATCTTTATAGTTATTAACCAAAACTATGATGATCACGGTTAAATTATAAATATTTAAAGAAGATATAACTTATTTCCCAGCGAAGTTATAAATAGTATATTTAGCAAATTAAAGGATTAACGACATTTTGCCAATTTGTCCACTCTAGCTCATGAAACAGTGGTAGATTAGAACTTAGTTAAGTTTTACAGATTCTATATCAAAGTCAAATTATTTGCCAGTATTCTGGTTATTCTATGAAATTACATTCATGAAATACAGGATTTCCATTTAACTCTTAAGAAAATTATCTGCATTTGCATATTCTAGAGTCCTCTTGTCTGACTACACAAATAATTATAGCTAAGTAGGTGGGCGGAGGAAAATCAAAATATATTTCGTTTTGTGAAATGGCTAAGACTCAACCACAATAACGCATTGAGGTAAATTTACATATTGTTACACATTTTGATTATTTCACGTCCACCTACTTAATAGTCATATATAAAAATTAAATATGACTTAGTAATTAAGATACTTGATTAGAAATTAAATTAGAAATTATCTAAGGTTTGATATGATAAAAAAACGCTATTCTCAGCAAAATTTAGCTCAACTAAATGCACAGCAACGTCAATCTAAGCCTTTGATTTACACAGATCCATCTGAAGAAGGTAATGAAGGTGGATTGAACTTAGGTGAAGTATTAGCAGTTATTCGTCGCAGAATACCGATAATTATAATTGGCACAACTACCATTGCGGCTGCGACGACAGGATTGGCTTTGACTAGCACTCCCACTTATGTCGGTAAATTTGAACTTTTAACTGAGCCGATAACTGCTGAAGATAAAGTTGCACGAGACGATAGATCAAAAATAGATGAGACTGCTAATAAAATTGATGAAACTAAGTTGAAGATTTTACAAAGTCCTAAATTGATGTCTCCTCTCACTGAAAAAGTGCAAAAGTATTACCCAGGTAGCAGCGCACCTCAACTTAATATCAAACTCCTACCCAATACTCAAATTTTAGAAGTTAGTTATCAAGATACCGACCCTAAAAAAGTTTTGTTTGTATTAAATCAAGCATCTGAATCATACTTAAAATATAGTTTAGATGAACGCCAAACAGAAACTAAATTAGCAATTAATTTTGTGGAAAAGCAATTGCCGCAACTATTACGGAATGTGGAAACTCTCCAATTAAAACTACAAAACTTCCGTCAAAAATATGGTATTATTAATGCTGAGATTCAAGGACAGCAACTTGCTAATCAATTTGATCAAATTGTCCAAAAACGGGTAGATAATGAAATACAATTGGCTAGAACTCAAGCACTTTATAATAGTCTCCAAGAACAGTTGCAATTAAAAAGTCATGAAGCAGAGGCTATTTCAGCCTTGAGTGAGTCTCCAGATTATCAAAAGCTACTGAGCCAACTTCAAGATATAGAAGCTACAATCGCCATAAAATCATCTCAATATACAGAAAATAGCCCAAATATTCAAACCCTGCTCATTCAAAAACAAAATTTATTGGATTTAATTATCAGGGAAAAATTGCAGATTTTGGGAATGAAATTTGCAAATACAACTATGAATTCTTTGTATTCAGCCCCACCAAATTCGGCTCGTTTGCGAGAAATTCAAAAATTCCTCGATGCAAGTAAGCAAATTCAATTATTAAAAACCCAAATCCAATTTCTTAGTCAAGTTGAAAGTTCTTTACAAGAGCAGGTTAGACAGTTTCCGGCTATTATTCGTGAAAAAGATGATTTAGAACGACAATTAAAAATTGCTGTTGATAACCTCAATCACTTTTTAACTGAACGGGAAAGATTACGTATAGATTCAGCCCAAAAGCAGATACCTTGGCAGATACTTACTCCTCCTAGTCAGCCGGAGAATCTTGCACCGAGTACCATCCGAAATTTAATTTTAGGAATAGCTTTGGGGTCATTATTAAGTACGGGATTTGCCTTATTTATAGACAAGCTTAATAACGTATTTTATAATATTGAAGAGGTTAAAGACAAAACTAAACTACCAATATTAGGGAACATTCCTCATATTAAGTTTGCTAAAGGTGGTCAGCCTTTTCAAAACCATAATACCTCCCACTTTTGGGAATCTTTTCGCTCTGTTTACACAAATATTTCTCTGCTCAATGGTGATAATAATATCCGCTCTCTAGCAATTATTTCAGGTGATGCTGGAGATGGCAAATCAACAATTGCTTTTTACTTAGCTCAGACAGCAGCAGCTATGGGTAAACGGGTGTTACTGGTGGATGCAAATCTGCGTAATCCTAGTATTCATAAAATGTTGGACTTACCGAATAAACAAGGATTAAGCAACATTATTACTGAAGGTTTGAATTTTGAAAATGTTATCCATAAAAACATTAGCGGTATCAGAGAAAAAAATTATGACCCTAAGAAAAGAACTGTAAAAAATACAGGAAAATTATCTTTAGAGCATAATTTGTCTATCTTAACTACTGGTCAAATCACCACAAATCCGACAATTTTACTTTCATCACCTCAGATCCAAGATTTGACAGAACAATTTAAGCAAAATTTTGACTTAATTATCTATGATACATCACATCTATTGGGTTTTGCAGATACTAGTATCCTGATGAAGCATACAGATGTAAGTATTTTAGCCATAAAAATAGGTGAAACAAAATGTTCTATTTTAAGCAAGGTATTAGAACAATTAAATTTCTCTTTTACTCCTATTTTGGGAGCAATTACTATTGATTCATAAGGATAAAATGCGAAATTACTATTACTAGAAAATAACTCGCATAATTGTCTACTAGCCTTGATTTTTTAAACATTCTGTGCAGATTTTTGTGAATACAAGAATATCAAAAGTATATGCTAACCGTAAACAAACAAAGTCAAATTCAAGATGTCAGTCCATATCTCAACCTGGAAACTCCAACAATTGATATAATTGGCTCTCCTGTGACTGCGTTACCTTTTGAGGTACAAATAAACATCATTTTAGAATGGGCTATGAGCAAAGTCAGCAAAGTTATTTGCGTAGCTAATACTCATATGCTAGTAGAATCTTATTGGCATTCTGAATTTTCCTCTGTTTTAAAGAATGCAGATATTGTTACTCCCGATGGTATGCCACTGGTATGGATGCTAAAACTAATGGGTGCAGGTACTCAAAACCGCGTTGCTGGTTTGGACATTCTGTTATCTTTATGCAAATTAGCCCCACTCAGAGACATTCCTCTTTTTTTCCTAGGTGCTGATACAGTAACTCTAGAGAAGATGCGAAAGAACTTAATGGATCTTTTTCCGAACCTGAAAATTGCTGGTATGGAGCCTTTACCATTTCGTCCACTCACATCTACAGAGGATGAAGCTATGATCAAAACAATTCACGATAGTGGTGCAGGCATAGTTTTATTGGCTTTAGGATGTCCAAAACAAGAGTTGTGGATGAATCAACATAAAGACAAAATTCAGGCTGTAATGATTGGTTTAGGGGGAGCATTTCCTGTTTTTGCTCAGAGTCAGAAAAGAGCGCCCTATTGGATTCGTCATTTGGGTGGGGAGTGGTTATATCGTCTGACTCAAGAACCATCCAGACTATTTAAAAGATATATGACAACTATCCCAGCTTTTATCTGGTTAGCTTGCAAGCAAATCTTGAATTTGACTCTACTTCAATACTTAAGGTTATAGCCACAGCTTGGTCGTGCAGAAAACTCCTGAAACACCTATAAATAAAGGATTATTACCGAAACTCTTGTAGTGCGGGCATCTTGCCCGCTATATACGCTATATATATATCCCAACATAACACCGGAAAGTGCTGTATTTATTGCATTCATTTCTCTTCCCTAGGGAGGATGCTAAATGATTAGTAGCTAATTTGAGACAAAAATATATTCCTGGGGGCAGATGACTTTGTATATTCTTTCGTAGTTGAATGCAAAAGAGACTAAATTTGGTAAAATCAGGTAAATAACTCACAATTTACCTATTTATCAAATCTCGCAACCTCCAAATGTACACAAATATTAATTGACAATAGCGCAATTTTATGTTTCTACGTTCAAATTTCAGGGTAGCTCAATTAAAAAGCAATATAAACAACAATCATTTGTTTTATGCAACTAAGTTGAAAGTATTTAATTTTTATTGATAAAATTAAAATTATTCAATATTAAATGCGAATCTGCCAAGATTAATTACTAATTGAGATAATAGCAATTATCAAGATTGTATTAACTCTTCGCTATAATTTTATCTTTCCTATTGCTCAGTTTATATCTAAAATTTGTCCGTGAATCGGTACAGATTTTAGTAATGGCTAAAAACACCAAAATCTAGTGATTGGAATAATTATGTCCGTAACAAAAAAAATTATCGTCATTGACAATGAAGTTGTGAATCGCAATTTTGTTTTAGATTATCTTCAGGCTAAGGGCTATCATGGTATAGGTGCAGAAAATGGTATTATTGGACTGCAATTAATCAAAGAATATTTACCTGATTTGGTGATTTGTGAGATGGTAATGCCAGACATGGATGGTTATACTGTATTAAGGAATCTACGGGAGGATAGATTAACGGCAATTATTCCTTTTATTTTTCTAACTGCTATTAATACAAAGGCATCTTTGCGAAAAGCAATGGAATTTGGAGCAGATGATTATTTAACTAAACCTGCAACAACTGATGAGTTATTGCGAGCAATCGCAATTAGATTACAAAAACAGGATCTTTTTAGATCTTGGTATGCTACTAATTTTCCTCAAGTCACATTAGCAGAATTACCCAATACACCAGTAAATTCTCAGTCAATTTTTCCGAATATTCCCCATCTGAAAAAGGTTTTTGATTATATTGAAGCTAATTATCAAGAAGGAATTACTTTATCGGATGTTGCTGAAGCTGTTGGTTATTCTTCTGCATATTTAACCAATCAAGTTGCTAAACAAACAGGAGATCCCATAAATGTTTGGATTATCAAAAGACGAATGGTAGCAGCCCTACCTTTACTGAAAAATACTAATCAAACAATTGAGGAAATTTCTACAAATCTTGGCTATCAAAGTGCTTGTCATTTCTCCCGACAGTTTCGCCAATATAATCATACATCTCCCACAGATTGGCGCAAAAAAAATCAGTTAAATTCAGGTTTGAAAAATAATAACTTGCAATTTATCAAAAATCGCTCACAATTAGTTAAACCTGTAGCTGTCGGGAGGAATTAAGTTAGGAGTTAGAGAAGAAAGCAGGAAGAAGAAAATAACTTCCTATTCCCTATTAGCTGAAACTAACTACTTTTAGGATTGCTTAATTTTTGGATAAAAAGTTGTACTGATAAGGCTAATAAGCCTAATGCAACTAATCCAAATATACCCGCACCCAAGGCTACTATACCTACTACTAGGGTACGGACAGCGGCAGCGATATTGATGACGGTTTGGTTATCAGAATGGTTGGGTTTATTGGCAAAAGTAGTAGCGATCGCTATCATGAGAGAATAGGTAATAAAGGCAAATCCACCCGAAATTGTAGCTCCAGTTATACAGCGTAATGGAGTTGCTTGTACTTGAGTAGAACTATCTGCTGATGACGTTTCTTTTGGTTGATTCATAATAAATTAGGCGATTTTAATTCCATGTTTAATTGTCCGCGTTACAAACAATTCTAAATCCTCATTAGGAATAGCTTCACGTATTCGCTGCTTGACTATTTCTGCTTGAGTTTGAGATTCAACAATGGCAAAGACTGAAGGGCCAGAACCTGACATCATTGTCCCTAAAACCCCTGGTTGACTGGCGAATAATTCCCGCAGTTGCAATACTTGAGGATAAGCTGGTAAGACAACCTTCTCCAAATCATTATGTAGTTCTTGGACAATTTTTTCGGTATTTTTATTCAAGATAGCTTTTACCATGCCTTCTGAATGAAAAGCACTAGCACGAGCCGCTAAACCTTCTGAATCTTGAATATAATTAATCCCAAATTGTTCTCGATAGGTTTTATATGCCCAAGGTGTGGAAACTTCTAAACTGCGATATTTGGCTAATACGATATGTAAATTATCCAAACTTTGTAAAGGAGCGAGTTTTTCACCTCTACCCGTAGCAATTGCCGTTCCTCCAGCAATACAAAATGGCACATCTGAACCGAGATTTGCGCCTAATTCTTCTAGTTCTGATTGAGTTAATCCCAAGTTCCAAAGTAAATCTATTCCTACTAACACCGCTGCGGCATTGGTAGAACCTCCCGCTAAACCAGCAGCAACAGGAATATGCTTTTTAATGGTAATATCAACACCCCCAAAATTACTAAAAGCATTGGGAAATTCCTTAGCCATTAATTCCGCAGCTTTATAAACTAGGTTAGTTTTATCTGTGGGTACTTGGGGATGATCACAGTAGACGCGGATATTATTTGTACTGGCAGGGTGAATATCAATTTGATCAGATAAATCTATACTTTGGAGAATCATTGCTAATTCATGATAGCCGTCGGGACGACTACCAATAATTTCCAAATACAAATTGATTTTGGCAGGTGTAATTAAACTGTAAGAACGCATAACGGTTATAAAAGCAGGGAACAGGGAATAGGGAATAGGGAACAGTAAAGACAACTATTCAGCATTTCCTATCATATTTACCAGTGATACCCATTGGGCAACACCGAGGTCTTCAGCGCGGACTTGGGGATTTATTTCTAATTGTTCCAGTAATTGCGTCAATTGATCACGGTCAATTACCGATTGTAAATTATTTCTTAACATTTTTCGCTTTGACCCAAATCCCAATTTAACTAGAGTTTCCAGCTTCTTGGGGTCATGGGCTGGAATTTCTATTTGTTTAGGAAGTAACCGTACCACAGCGGAATCTACCTTTGGTGGTGGCACAAATGCCGCAGCGGGAACTGTACAAATTAACTCACAATCTGCTAAATATTGTACCCGCACCGATAACGCCCCAAAAGTTCTCGAACCGGGTTTAGCATATAATCTTTCTGCTACTTCTTTTTGTACTAATAAAACGATAGAACCAAAAGGCTCTGGATTGGGATGAGAAATAGTCCCCAGTAACTTTTCAATAATTGGCCCAGTAATATTATAGGGAATATTAGCAACAACTTTATTTTGCTTTTGGAAATTAGGAAATGCTGTTAATTGGGATAGTAAATCAAGAGTCAGAAAATCGCCTTGCAGAAGTAAGAAATTTTCTTTTTCACCCAATTGTTTAGCTAGTAATTTGCACAAATCCCGGTCAATTTCCACTGCTAGTAAAGATTTCACTAGCGGTAATAAACGCCGAGTGAGAATTCCTGTACCGGGGCCAATTTCTAAAACTTTATCAGTTTCCTGACAATTAGCCGCTTGGACAATTGAGTTGAGAGCTTTATCACTTTTTAACCAATGTTGAGCAAACTGTTTACGGGGTTGAATCATTTTGTTAAAAAATATGGCTTTAAAAAAGTATCATATTGTTAGGCGTTTTATGTGTTTTATTTTGTTGACATAAACTTCTTGCCGATAACCTAACTTGTCAAAAATTCATTCTAGTCACAGGACAAATAAAAACATGAATAAATTCTTTTCAACTCTCACTCTAACAACAGGTACAGCTTTAACTCTCATATTAATGGGAATAGCTCCCTCTCAATTTGCCAGTATAATTCCCATGAGTAGCGAACCAGTTTTAGCACAAACATCTATTGATCTAACGACTTTGCGTAGCACTTCTTTATCTAAACATAACAGTTATCGAGCTACTCACCGTAGTCCTAACATGACTATTAGTAGTTCTGCTAACAACACTGCTCAAGCCTGGGCGCAATACCTAGCAACCAATGGATTGTTTCAACACAGCACCTCTGGACAACGGAACAATGCTGGAGAAAACTTGTATGTCTCCTATACTACAGCACCCTCAGTAAACTATGCCGCCCTGGCTAACACAGCAGTTCAGTCATGGTACGATGAAGTCAAATTATATAACTATAATAGTCCAGGATTTTCTTCGGCTACTGGGCATTTTACCCAGGTTGTGTGGAAAAGTAGTACCCAATTGGGTTGTGGTACGGCAAAAGGTACTAAAACTCTGAATGGTACTAAATATAATGCCTTCTATGTTGTCTGTCATTATTTACCTGCTGGTAATGTGCAAGGGCAATTTCCCGCTAACGTGTTAAAACCGTAGTTAAATGGGTGGTTATGAACCGTATCTACATAGGTAAAATCCACCTGTCCAGGTTTTAAAGCTTTGATTTTTCTAAGTCCGCACTGACGGACTTTTTTTTTATGGACTTAATTCAAGAAATAGGGTTTTGATCTTATTAGTATGATCATGAAATAAAATCAGACACCCATTTCTAATTTACCATTTTTAACTAATTTAAACTTTGTCCCTCGCCATTCAATAGTATTACCAAGAAAGCCACAACACCAAATTATAAATCTCACTATATCAGCAACAGGAATTAACCAAAAATACTTTTTAGTAGCTGCATCATTAAGAACTTTTACCCCTATTACCCAAGCCATAATTAATCGCATGAGTAAAGTTATGGATACAACCAACAAAGAGAGAATAGAACCACCACTAGTTATTAATAATAGTAAACTAGAAACTGTGCCAAAAGTAAATATTAATCCTGCATAACCCCCAGGACGAGAAACGCGAATACAACGCGCCCAACGAATTTGGCGATTGATAGAATCTAATAAACTACTATGTCCTAATCCGTGTTCTACAATATAGTTAGACAAAACTACTTTATCCCCGGCTTGAGTTGGTAAATAACCAAGTTGATAGTCGTCTGCTAAATAATCAACTACGGCGGCAAAACCGCCAATTTTTGCTAATGTGGTTTTACGAATGACAATGGTTGAACCCAAAGCAAATTTTATCCCCTCTAATTGTTTACTAACCAAAATACCGGGTTGAAAATCTGTGGCTGTACAAATAGCTTCTAAAATAGTAGCTATTCCTTGGGCTGTGGAACGATATAAACAGGTAACAACACCAACTTTTTCATCTTTTAGCGGTTGAATAACTGTTTGCAAATAGTCTGAACCGACGAGAATATCACTATCAGCAATTACTAAAATATCATGTTTGGCAGCGGTGACAGCATTAGCTAAGTTACTAATTTTCAAATTTGCACCGATAATATGATCTTTCACCACCAAACTAATATCTATTTCTGGGAATTGTTGAATTAGTTTCTCAACTACTTCTATACTAGGGTCTGTAGAACTGCGGACACTAAAAATAATTTGATATTGGGGATAATTTTGTTGACAAAATGAAGCTAAGTTGGTGTAAGTCCCCTTATCAACACCACACAGCGGTTTCAGGATAGTGACAGGGGGATGAAATTTCGGGTTTATGGGAGGGGAGTCACGCAAAAAAGCTATCGCTGTATAAACCCCATAGGTGTAAAATAAAACGGCTGATAAACAAAAAATTAACATCAGGAATAGGGAATCAGGGAGTAAAACAACTGACAACTGACAACTGAAAACTGACAACTGACAATTGACATAATGAATCTAATTTACTTTCTTTTGCGTTCTTCGTGGACAATGGTAGCAATAGCCATTACCACAGGTTTCTTGAGTGGTGGTAGTAGCGCGGGATTAATCGCCCTCATTAGTAGTGCTGCGAGTAAAAGCGATGCTGCACCTCTGACAACTATAGCCTGGGGTTTCGTCGGTTTAGTTACCGTGGCCTTAATTACCGGCGTGATTTCCCAAATCATGTTAATTCGCTTATCTCAAAATGCGGTTTTGCAATTAAGAATGCGGTTAAGTCGGCAAATATTAGCCTCGGAATTAAGTCATTTAGAACAATTAGGAAATCCCCGCTTATTAGCAACTTTAACAGAAGATGTCCAAGCTGTAGCTAATGCTGTCTATGTCATTCCCTTTTTATGTATTGATATGTCCATGGCTTTGGGGTGTTTACTATATATAACTTGGCTATCTTGGTTAGTATTTATCATGGTTGTGGTTTTAATGCTAGTCGCTATTGGTAGTTGTAAATGGTTATTAGATAGAGGAGAAAAATTATTAGCTTTAGCCCGTGAAGATCAAGATGCCTTATTTAATAACTTTAGCACTATTACAGCCGGAATCAAAGAACTCAAAATCCACTATCAACGCCGACAATTTTTCCTCAGCAATCGTCTAGAAGCCACAGCCAGCAGATTTAGAAATCATAATGTCCAAGGTTTAACTTTGTTTGCCACAACTACCAGTTGGGGTAAATTAATATTTTTCTTTGCCATTGGTTTTGTCCTCTTTATTTTACCGCATTTATTCGCCATTGATGCCGAAACTTTATCAGGTTATATTCTCACATTTACTTATTTAATGTTGCCCATGGATAATATTTCCAATAATTTACCATTAATTAGTAAAGCCAGTGTTGCTTTACAAAAAATCGAATCTTTGGGTTTATCTTTAGCCAGTCGTGGAGAAGTTGCCACTGCACCGCCTGATTCTCTCACAAATTGGCATAGTTTACAACTTCAAAATATTACTCACACTTATTACACAGATAAAGAAGATAGTAGTTTTATTCTTGGTCCAATTAATCTTACCCTTTATCCCCAAGAATTAGTTTTTATTGTTGGTGGCAATGGTAGCGGTAAATCATCTTTAGCTAAATTAATTACAGGTTTATATATTCCTGAAAATGGCGAAATTATCTTAGATGAAAATTTGATTACAGAAAATAACCGTGAATGGTATCGTCAACATTTCTCTGTAGTATTTTCAGATTTTTATTTATTTGAAGAACTACTAGGATTAGAAAATAATAACTTAGATATTCAAGCCCAAAAATATTTAGAGAAATTGCAACTTGATCATAAAGTCAAAATCGAAAATGGGCAACTTTCCACTACCTCCCTTTCTCAAGGACAAAGAAAACGCCTCGCATTACTAACAGCATATTTAGAAAATCGGCAAATTTATCTATTTGATGAATGGGCTGCTGATCAAGATCCCTTATTCAAAGATATATTCTATACTCAATTATTGCCAGAATTAAAAGCACAGGGAAAAACAATTTTAGTAATTAGTCATGATGATCATTATTTTCATTTAGCCGATAGAATTATTAAATTAAACTATGGTAAAATTGAATTTGATAAACTTCCACAAACTTAGAAAATCAGGACTTATCCAAAATATCTCTCAAACCCTCTTTTCTCTGCGTCCTCTGCGCCTCTGCGGTTCGTTTTCCCTAATAAATAATAATTGTGAGGAATTAATCATGACAGAAGCTAAAAACGTACTGGGTACAAAATTAGAAATTTGCTGCACTTCTCCCATGACTGGATTTTACCGTGACGGGTTTTGTACCACAGGTGGACAAGATATGGGAATGCACGTCGTTTGCGCTCAAGTTACAGAGGAATTTTTGCAATATACTAAATCCCAAGGTAATGATTTGAGTACACCTGCACCTTATTTTAGTTTTCCCGGCTTAAAACCCGGTGATTGCTGGTGTTTATGCGCTGCAAGGTGGCAAGAAGCCCTAGAAGATGGTGTAGCACCGACCGTGGTTTTAGAAGCTACTCATGCTAGGGCGTTAGAAGTTTGTAATTTAGCAGATTTGCAAAAACATCGGGTAATTCGTAATGAGGAAAATGGGTAATAATTATTAGCAAATATAGCAATAGTATATGAATTTTGAAAAAATCTGGGTAGCCAGTAGCCAGGGAATAAATTCCCTGTCTCAAAGCTGAAGTCGGTTAAAACCGACTGTTTTTAGAGTGCGTTTTAACGCACTTTAGCTATTAGCCCGGAAATTGATTTCCGGGTGGGTGTGGAAGCTGACAGATAAACCCAATAAACCGCCTGGGAATGAATTCCCAGTCTCATAGCTAAAGTCATCTAAAGATGACTAAAGAATAGAAAATTTTAAAATTGGGTAGGGGTTTAGCATTGCTAAACCCTTACAGCTATGATCTCAAACTAATACCCTTATTTACTATTGTTTAGGATTTCACAGCTTTCTAACAGTTCTTTTAATTCATTCTTGCTATCATTGGCAGATTTAAAACCAACCACACTAGAAATTACACCAATACCGATGTTAAGATGGGTTTGTTCAATTTTGCCAGTGTAAAATAAAGCAACACTACCAAAAGTAAAAACTGCTGATACTGTACCGATGGCAATTTTAACTTTATATCCTAACTGAATTTGCCAAATGTACGCATTGAAAGCTTGCTTTTGTTGTTCTGGGGTGAGTTTTGGGTTTTGAGGTTTAGTTTTATTAAACAGGTTCAACATAACTGTTATCTCCTTTAATTAACTTGGTAATTTGTTTAACTATTGATATCTTATAGAGGGTTTTAAAAATGGAAAAGATGAAAAAAGGGTTGTCTTCTGGAAAATATTGCCCTAAATTTTAGGGAATGTAGGGAAATAAAAATACCCCAAATTCCCTAGACAACAATAATCCATATTTGCTATAGTCTAAAAAAGTTAATCTACTACTAATATATATTTATGACTCAATCAGGAAAAGTACAAAGTAGTCAGTCAGGTAAAGATAAACTCAAAGCAGAATATAGAAGAGCAGGTTTTACTATTCAAGGTTTAGCAACAGAAGCAAAGACCAATGAAGATATAATTAAATATTTAATAGGACAAAAGACTCAAAAAGTAACAGCAGTTGATAGATACGTTATAGAAAATGTTGTGAATGCTATAAATCAAGGACTTGAAAACAACAGTATAGTTGAAAGACTAACACCATCAGATATAGTTGATGATTGGTTTCCACGACTAATACCAACAGAATTTCAAACCGTAATTGATGATAAAACAAACCTATTTTGCGGTCGAAAATTTGTATTTAATGCTATCAGCAAATTTATCAAAGATCACAAAAGTGGATATTTTACCATCCTTGGTGATGCGGGAATGGGTAAAAGTGCCATAGCTGCCAAATATATAGTAGATCATCCTGGGACAATTTGCTTTTTTAATATTCGCGCTGAAGGTAGAAATCGTCCCGATGTATTTCTGAAATTAATTCGTCAACAATTAACCCAAAGATTTGATTTACAGAATGTAGAAAATGATGATTTATCAACTTTATTAATTAAAGCTAGTCAAAAATTGTCTGATTTTGAAAATTTAGTAATTGTCATTGATGCTTTAGATGAAGTTGATCAAGATGACAACGGAAATCTATTAAATTTACCGATGTATTTGCCGGAAAAGGTTTACTTGATTCTCACCAGAAGACCTTATAATTTAGATGATAAAAGATTAACTCTTTCCCCCGATACTAAATATCAAGAATTAGATTTGAGGGAATATCAGGATAAAAGTAATGATGATGTAAAAGCCTATATTTTAGAATTTCTCGGTTTAGAACCATATAAAGCAGGTTTAGAAAAGTGGATTAATCAACAACATGATTTGAGTAAACCAAAATTTGTAGATACTATCGCCGCTAAAAGTGAAAATAATTTCATGTATTTACGCTATGTTTTAGAAGCAATTGCAGAGGGATTTTATCAAGATGAAAAACTAGAACAATTACCCGCAGGTTTACAGGGATATTATCAGAGTCATTGGCGCATTATGGGAATGAGTAAGAAACCTTTACCCAAGGATAAAATTAAAATCATTTATGTAATGTGTGCTTTAAAAAGTTCTGTATCCCGTGAGATGATTGTCAAATATTCCCAGGAAGATGATCTCACGGTGCAGGAAGTTATTAAAAGTTGGACACAGTTTTTACAGGAACAAAAAACTTATCAACCGCCCCGTTATCGCTTTTATCATGAAAGTTTCCGAGATTTTTTACAACGTCAGGATATTGTCGAAGCTGCGGGGGTAAGTTTACGAGAAATTTATGCGGAAGTTGCTAATAATATGGATGAAGGATTAATACTATGAGTAACTTTCGCAGTTTTTTTGATAAAAAGTCAGAGGAAGCAAAAGAACAGTTTTTAGGTGAATATCTTCAATTACGATTAAAGAATAAAGAATATGAAAAACTGTTTAAACTATTATCCAACTACTATTTTATCGAAGCAAAAATTAATCATCCCTTATTTGGAGTGCAAGCACTGATTGAAGATTATGATTTATTAGATAATTCTGAAATCAGGAATAATTCAAAGTATGCGGAAACTGTCAAAGCGTTAAAATTAATTCAAGGTGCTTTATCCAGAACAACACATATAATCTTTCAAGATCCAAAACAACTTAAAGGGCAGCTATCAGCACGACTAACATATTTTGATTTACCAGAAATTAAAAATTTATTATCACAAATCGCCACGGATCAAAATATAGATTTAGATTTATATAGTTTAATAGGTAGCCTCACACCTCCTGGTGGTGGTAGATTAATTCGCACCCTTGAAGGTCATAGTAACTCGGTAAGTGTGATCGCACTCACACCCGATGGCAAAACCGTGATTTCTGGTTCTGATGACAAGACTATCAAAATCTGGGATGTGGTCACAGGAACAGAAAAGTTCACCCTTGAAGGTCATCGTAACTTGGTAAGTGCGATCGCAGTTACACCCGATGGAAAAACCGTGATTTCTGGTTCAGTTGACAAGACTATCAAAATCTGGGATGTGGTCACAGGAACAGAAAAGTTCACCCTTCAAGGTCATCGTAACTCGGTAAGAGCGATCTCAGTTACACCCGATGGAAAAACCGTGATTTCTGGTTCAGTTGACAACACTATCAAAATCTGGGATTTGGACACAAGAACAGAAAAGTTCACCCTTCAAGGTCATAGTTACTGGGTAAGAGCGATCGCAGTTACACCCGATGGAAAAACCGTGATTTCTGGTTCACGGGACAACACTATCAAAATCTGGGATTTGGACACAAGAACAGAAAAGTTCACCCTTCAAGGTCATAGTAGCTGGGTAAGAGCGATCGCAGTTACACCCGATGGCAAAACCGTGATTTCTGGTTCTGATGACAACACTATCAAAATCTGGGATTTGGACACAGGAACAGAAAAGTTCACCCTTCAAGGTCATCGTAACTCGGTAAGAGCGATCTCAGTTACACCCGATGGAAAAACCGTGATTTCTGGTTCTGATGACAACACTATCAAAATCTGGGATTTGGACACAGGAACAGAAAAGTTCACCCTTCAAGGTCATCGTAACTCGGTAAGTGCGATCTCAGTTACACCCGATGGAAAAACCGTGATTTCTGGTTCTGATGACAACACTATCAAAATCTGGGATGTGGTCACAGAAACAGAAAAGTTCACCCTTCTAGGTCATAGTAGCCGGGTAAGTGCGATCGCACTCACACCCGATGGCAAAACCGTGATTTCTGGTTCACGGGACAACACTATCAAAATCTGGGATTTGGACACAAGAACAGAAAAGTTCACCCTTGAAGGTCATCGTAACTGGGTAAGAGCGATCGCAGTTACACCCGATGGAAAAACCGTGATTTCTGGTTCTGATGACAACACTATCAAAATCTGGGATTTGGACGCAGAAACAGAAAAGTTCACCCTTCTAGGTCATCGTGACTCGGTAAATGCGATTGCACTGACACCCGATGGAAAAACCGTGATTTCTGGTTCATCTGACAAAACCATCAAAATCTGGGATTTGGACACAAGAACAGAAAAGTTCACCCTTCTAGGTCATAGTAGCTGGGTAAGTGCGATCGCACTCACACCCGATGGCAAAACCGTGATTTCTGGTTCACGGGACAACACTATCAAAATCTGGGATTTGGACACAAGAACAGAAAAGTTCACCCTTGAAGGTCATCGTAACTGGGTAAGTGCGATCGCACTCACACTCACACCCGATGGCAAAACCGTGATTTCTGGTTCTGATGACAACACTATCAAAATCTGGGATTTGGTAACAGGTGCAGAAAAGTTCACCCTGGAAGGTCATGGTAAATGGGTAAGTGCGATCGCACTCACACCTGATGGAAAAAGCGTGATTTCTGGTTCAGATGACAACACCATCAAAATCTGGGATTTAGCAACCAGAAAGGAAATAGCAACTTTCACCGGAGAAAGTCCTATATTAATATTATGCTGTGCAGTTGCTCCCGATGGGGTGACAATCGTTGCAGGGGAAGAATCAGGAACTTTACATTTTCTGCGTTTGCAAGGAAAGGTGACAGATGAATAGTTTATCTTTCTCTGCTTCAGCAAAGAGTGAAAATTTTGTAGGTCGTGATTTTATCTTCACTGCTATTAATAAATTTCTCCACCGTTACCCCAAGGGTTATTTCACCATTGTCGGTGTACCCGGTAGCGGTAAAAGTGCCATTCTTGCCCAATTTGTGCGCCAAAATCCCCATACTATTTATTACAATGCCCAAATTGCTGGTAAAAATCGAGTTGAGGCATTTTTTCCAGAGGTTTGTACACAGTTAAATTTATTGTTAGAGAATTTATCTAGCACCTCTCCCCAACCCTCCCCGCAAACGATGACAGAGACAGGATTTATCAATGCACATGAGGGAAGTTGGTTATTTTCTACTTTATTGCAACAAGTCAGCGAGAATTTACCAGATCAGAAAATAATTATTGTGATTGATGGTTTGGATGGAATTGATATAAATAGTCAAGCTGTAGGCACGAATTTATTTTATCTACCGCGATATTTACCGGATCAAATTTATTTTATTTTCGCTCGTCGTCCCTATCAAAAATCCCATTCTGGCTTGTTAATTGAAGCACCTTCACAGGTTTTAGATTTAGCAGATTATCCAGTGGAAAATCGGCAGGATATTAAAGCATATATTCGGAAGAAACGAACCGCAGAGACGCAGAGTTCGCAGAGAAATATAATTGAATTAATTAATGAAAATGAAGATAATTTTATGTATGTGCAGCAGGTTTTAAAAGCTATGGCTGATGGTTTTTATTCTGTCAATAATTTTGACCAAATTCCCCTAGATTTAGAAACCTATTATCAACAACATTGGCAAAAGATGCAAGGTGATGGTTTATCTGATGTTGCGATGGATATTTTGCGGGTTTTAACTGCTGAAGAAACTCAACCAATGTCAACGGTAGCTATTAGTCAAATTATCAAGGCTGATGTTTTTGATGTGGCGGAAATTATGGAAACTTGGTTAGAATTTCTGCAAGAAATACACACAAATAAAGAAACTAAATATCAATTATATCATCAGAGTTTCCGGTTATATCTTCATGATTACAGCACTTTGCGTAACATTTAAATACAATAATTAAAGGAATAATTTGCAAAATCAAGATGAAACCTATCTCAGTCACGCAAAGAGCTGTATATCATTTTAGTTTTCCTGGTTTATTAATTGAAAGTTACTAAACCTGACATTCTGGATTTTTTCGATAATCAGGAGTAGCATCAGGATAAAAGGTACGAATACCACCTTTTTTAGCAACAAAAACATTAACAAATGTTTTCTTATCATCAGTTACAGTCAGCAAACAAGCTTTAGATGTAGGTTCTGAATTGGGGTTATTTTTGTATGCTTTCGCTGCAATTGTTAAAATCTCTTCTGCATTGAGGGTGTAACCATATCCTTTTAGTGGATCATTCACAGTGCTTCCACCCACTTTCATTCTCACACCAAAGGAATAAACAGCACCTGGTTTAACTTCAGATGTACTCACAGACTTGGGTAAAATTCCAGCAATACGTTTATTTTGTAAATCCAAATAACGTCCAGCAAAATGTAAACCACCAATTTTATTTTTTTCTGGTTCACCACAAAAAACATGATCAAATCCTTTAGCATTAAACCAAAGATTAGTTAGATCTTCCAGAAATTCTTGATTAGAAGTTCTTTTGGGAAAAATATAACCCCCAAGATTATTTTTAATATTGCTGAAAACATCGGGAAAACTGTTAAACATGGTTTTAAAACTAGCGGGTTTAACTACTGTTCCCACTTCTCCACACAGTTGATTAACTGCTATATCAAACTTATTCAACACAGGAGGGGGAGGAGTTAAATCTTGTACACCACCAAATTTAACCTTGACAGGATTCTTAGTATTGTCAAAGAAAGGTAAAAATTCCTCTGCACTCACTAAACTGGGACTAAATAGAGTGGTGATGAAAAATAGTTCCGCTGCTAAAATTAAGCACCGAAATTCATGCAAATTTTTACAAATTTGAACATTGATGGTTTTAGACAGGAGGTTTAACATCATTGAAATCTCACTAGTATTTGAGTATGATTATGAATACTTACACATTACTAATATGAAACTATATAGTAGTGTCAATTATTCTTAATAAATCTTGAAATAATTTGCTAATTAAAATCCATCATCCCCCCAAATTCTTCCATCATTCTTTCCAGTAGTTCTTCCATCATATCTTCCTGTACAGAACGGAGACTTTCTGGTCCTGCGAGAAATTCTTTAATAGTGATCTTTTTATCTTTAAAGTCTTGAACAAAATCACGAATTTCCACAACTAGCTTAGTTTGAGCTTGCATGGTTTCCAGCATCAATTCAATACAATCAACACCTTGTTTAGCTGCTTTTTTGTAATCCGCAACCATTGATCCTTCCGGGGTATTTTTTGCTAACCGGAGTTCCTGTTTCAACTTCTCATATTGATTTTTGAGAATTTGATTGTGTTGTTCTATATTTCTACATCTGCGACTTAAATCATCTTCGCTATTATTATCAATTGTTTCTCCGACTTCATATTTACGTTCAATTTCCAAAAGTCGCGCTAAATCTCCATCTTGGTAAGCTTTATTAATTTCCTTCATTATTTCCGTGTGAGTCATTTGGGTTTCATTATCTTTAACCTTATCAGGGTGAAAAATTTCCGCTAACCGCAAAAATGTCTGTCGGATTTTTCTAGATTCATCTGTTCTCGCTACTGTGGGAGATTCTGAATCTTGTTCTGCTTCCCAAAATTGACGACGACGTTGATGATTTTCTTGAGAATCATTATCTTCAAATAGTTCATCTAATTCTTCATCATCATCTTCTTCTTCTTCAATAGGTTTATAACTAATAACTCCTCCCATTTGTAAACTTCTGTATAGTGATTGGATATTTTTCTGGGTTTGCTTTCCCATTTTTCTTGTATTTAAAATTTCGGCAAACAAAGCATGAATTTCTGCATCTAATTCGGCCATTGTTTGCATATTTGGACTAACTCGATGAAATACCTCTGTCGCTAAAGAACGCATTTTTTCGACAAAGTTATTTAATTCTGTCCGCTTTTTCTTAATTTGCTTTAATAGAGATTGGTGTTCTTTCTCTAAACCCGCTAACTGGAGATGTAAGTCAGAAAGAGCTAGGGGAGTTACTGTAGTTGAGGATGTTGTTTTTGTTTTGCGTGCCATAGCAGATGCAATTAATATCAGGGTTGATAAACGAACACAATTAATATTATATTTTAAATATTGATATTTATAGAAGATTTTAAATTAAATTAACTGGTTATAATTACTTAATTTAAAACCTTTCATAGTCAATAATTCCCGCACTTGCTTACTCAACAAAGCCGCTAATTCTACGTCACCACCGTTATTTATCTCAGTATTCACTAAATCAGGATGAGAATAAATTTCTACTAATTCCGCTTCTATTTGCGGTATCAAACCGAGTAAATATTCTTCGCTCATGTCACCAGTTTGTAACAATCCATAAACCCTGTCAGCAAATTTAATTTGATTCGCTTTTAATAAACCTTCTCCATAACGGCGTAATTGTCCAAAAACAATAGACCAAATTATTTTAGTGAATAAATTACGGTTATCAATTTTGAGGTTTTTGCTTAATTCTTCTGAAGGTAGACGAATAAATTTAATCTGAAATTCCGCGGCAAATTCTGTTAAAATATTCAAAATTACAGGATGTACATGAAGGTGCAAATGTCCATCAACATGAGCAAGATTTAAACCAGAATCCCGAAATTTTTCTAATTGAGCAGATATTTCTAACCGCAATTCTGCACGGGTAGCAGGATTAAATTGATAACTTAATCCTGCTTGAGTGGGATTATCGGAAAAATTACCTTGAGAGTCCACTAAATGGGGAATTTGTGCAGGTGGTAAAACCGATTTACCGCACACTAAAACCAGGTGTAAACCCACTGCTAAATGAGGGTGATTTTTTGCCAGTGCGATCGCATTTTGTGCAGCATCACCACTTACCATTAAACTAGTGCTAGTTAAAATGCCTTCCTCATGGGCTTGAATAATCGCTGCATTCACACCCTGGGAAAACCCGAAATCATCAGCATTAATAATTAAATAAGACATGGATAAAAAGTGATGATGATTAAAAATGTCAGAATCAGGATAACCAGGATTAAAGGATTAACAGGATTAATTAAAAAATTCTCAGAAGATAATTAAATCAAATCCTCAACATCCTTAAATCTTGTAAATCCTGATTCTGACGATTTACCTAGCTAAAGCTTGAGTGCGACGGTCATTCAAATAACCAAAGAACTCCTTACCTTCCCGCAAACGACGCACTAACATTTGTCTATCAGCCAGCATTTCCCGCACAATGGGAATAATCGCTTTGGGACGGAAGTAAAATTTGCGATACATTTTTTCAACCGAATCTTCAATTTCTGCACTAGAAAGACTTGGATATTGCAAAGTTGAAGTTTGAATACCAGAAGTTGCTACTAAAGACTCATTCGCAAACCAACCCTTTTCTCTGGCCTGTTCATACAATTCTGTACCAGGATAAGGTGCAGCAATAGAAACTTGAATTGTATGGGGACTTAATTCACAAGCAAAACGAATTGTTTCTTCTACAGTTTCTTTCGTTTCTATCGGCAACCCGATAATAAAAGTTCCATGGACAGTAATACCAAGTTTGTGGCAATTCTTCATGAATTCTCGCGCCACTTCTAGCTTAATACCTTTTTTGATATTATTGAGAACTTCTTGATTACCAGATTCAAAACCTACTAATAACAAGCGTAATCCGTTATCCCGTAAAGTTTTGAGAGTATCATAATCTAAATTAGCACGGGCATTGCAACTCCAAGTTAAATTGAGTCGCTTCATGTGTTTACTAATAGCGATCGCTCGATGTTTGTCAATGGTAAAAGTATCATCATCAAACATATACTCCCGCACCTTGTCCCCAAAGAGAACCTTGGCTTCTTCCATTTCTCTGCCTACGGCATCGGGGCTTTTATGACGGTATAAATGTCCGCCAATAGTTTGCGGCCACAAACAAAAAGTACATTTTGCTGGACAACCACGCCCAGTATAAAAAGAAATGTAAGGATGTTGCAAATAGCCAATGAAATATTTACTAATATCTAAATCACGGGCATAAACTGGCAACACACTGGGCATAGCATCCCAGTCATGAATTAAAGGACGTTCTTCCGTTTGGTGGATATTTCCCAACTTATCCCGGTAACTCAAACCCTTGATTTCATCCCAAGGTTTCCCTTCTGCCAATTCTTTACAGGTATAATCGAATTCATTGCGGCAGACAAAATCAATAACCGGATTTTCCCGTAAAGTTGCCTCTGGTAAAACCGCAACGTGCGCCCCTACAAAGCCAATTTGCACATTGGGATTTTGCGCTTTGATCGTTTCTGCACACTTCACATCATTAGCCAAAGAAGGCGTGCTGGTGTGCATAATCACCAATTCGTAATCCTTGGCAATTTTCAGCACATCATCCACTGTCTGCCCATGAGGAGGTGCATCAACTAACCTGCTGCCAGGAACTAAAGCCGCAGGTTGTGCTAACCAAGTCGGATACCAAAAAGAAGTAATTTCTCGTTTTGCTTGATACCGCGCCCCCGCACCACCATCAAAACCATCAAAAGAAGGTGGACTCAAAAATAAAGTAGTTTTCATGAATATTTTTCTTGTCAGTTGTTAGTTGTTAGTTGTTAGTTGTCAACTTAAGCCAACCAGGGAATGAATTCCCTGTCTAAAAGCTAAACTCGGTTAAAACCGACTACTTTGACATAAATAGGATAGTTTTTGATCTTGAGTTAACCAGAGTGCGTTTTAACGCACTTTAGCTTTTAGACCGGAACTTAAGTTCCGGGCGGATTTGTTCCCCATACCCTATTTCCTAACTAGCTTTAGCGTTCACACCCATGAGGTTTTCAATCAGGGAAACAACATCACTACGAGTGAGTTTTTCCTTACCACTAGCCAAAGCATCTAGAGTACCATGAGCTAAAGCTAGAGGAATTTGGCAAAATTGCAAAGCCGGTCCATTTGGCAAAGAGTTCGTATAGGCATCTGCTAGAATGAGATTGCGACGGGCATATTTTTGGAGATGATCATTATCCCAACCTGCTGGGTAAAAATTGACTCCACGAGTTAAATCCTCACCATTGTTTCGCAGAATATTTACTGCTTGCAAACCCCTACCAAATCCTATGGCTTGAGTGCGGTTGCTTTGAGTTCCATCATACCAATTCCATAAATCTGAGAGCAACAAGCCCACAGCACCAGCTACCCCAAAGGTATAACGGTCTAAATCCGCCTCTGTTTCTATTTGCCAATTTCTATCTGCCCAATAAGCCATTCTATCAGCCATTGCGGCTGTTGCATCCCAAATTCGCGGGGCAATGCTTTCGGGTGCTAATATTGACCATTCTCTAATGCGTAAACTGACTTCTTGTAAAGAATTTTCGTAACCTTTAAATCCTACAGAGAAAGCATCAAGGGGAAAACCATCTATTCCCGCTTGCAATGTTAGACTAATATTCTGCAACAGGCGTTTTTTAGTCCCATTATCCAAATTTGGATCATCTTCAATTTGGTCAATGGCGCGCATACACAAGTATGCTGATGCCACTGCTTCTTGTAATCCTGATGGTAAAATACTAATTGGGATATAAAAAGTTCTACTAGTGTCTTTAAGGATTTGCAACGCATCTCCACGTAAATCCATTTTGTTCACTCCTCTCTTGATTTGCACACCACACCTAATTTCGGACTTTTCAATAATACTAGATTTAGTCTTGATTAAACCTTAAAAACCATAGACACTCTAGAATTTAATCTAGGAATACATAGTTTATAGTGTCGCATTTAACACAATTTTCCAGCTTATCAAAGCTTAGTACAGTATATAAGGTTTTGGTAACAATAACCTTGTCTACAAGGATAGAGATAAGAACAGCAAAGTTCTTAGGCTGAAGTATTGCAGAAGTGCCAGTAGAGTCACTTATTTTACCAGGATGTGGATTTTATTGTTGAGTATATGATTTTATGATTTAAGCTGTATTGTTCTATAGTTTTTTATTTGTCAGAATCAGGTGGTTATCGAGCGAAGTCGAGATAAATATATCATTGTGTTATATCCCCGATTTCTTGAAGAAGTCGGGGATCTTGTTTTGGATGTTATTGGATGATTTTTGGTGGGGAGTTGGTGATTTTATTTGTCTGAATCAGGATACTCAGGATTAAAGGATTTACAGGATGTTATTGGATGATTTTTTGTGGGAAGTTGGTGATTTTATTTGTCTTATTAAACTCTCATATTTTCAATTTGAAAATTGATTATTAAATATTAAATGAATATTTAAAATATGACATTTAAAACCAACATCCTGTAAATCCTAAAATCCTGGATATCCTGATTCTGACAATTGAGAGATTCATATCCCCGACTTCTTTAAGCAGTCGGGGATATGGAAGATTAAACCACAACTTCCACTGGTTTGGCTTCCGGTAACAACCGCTTCACACCTTGCTTGACAAAAGCTTCCAAAACAGCCATTTTTTGATTTTGCTGGAATACAGTTTGCAAAACTTGACGCAGTTTGTCGAGATTTAACGCACTTCCCGATTCTAAAGCAATTTCTTGCTGTTCAAAATATGCTACTAAACTTAATCCCGCTACTCTTGTGAGGTAAGCAGCACTAACTCCCTCTACCATTCCCCCAGCGACAAAAGTAGCAACATTAGTTTTCAGAATACCTGTTACAGCCCTAGTTGAAAGTTCCACTAAACCTAATTTCAACATCAAACTTCCCATAGTTCCCGCTACTTGTTGCGCTTGTTCCCAGGAAATTTTCTGCTGATAAATATTACCCAAATCTATCACCATTTGAGCAGTAATCGCCGCAGTAGCGAGAATATCTAAAGCAGGTACGGGATTAGCAAAAGCTGCCGCCGCTGCAATCCACTGATATTGTTCTATAAAAGGTGTAGCTTGATCTCTTCTCACACCATTTAAACAATTTTTGGCTTCAGCTTTGAGTAATAATACCTTGCGATTTGTGGTATTACAAACTAGCTGTTCTCCTTGCTGTCCCACAACCGCTGCTAATTGTTGTGTCAATTGCTGGATATCTGGCGTTGGTTGTTCCATCCATTCTTGGCAAGAACCATCTTCTTCATGTTTCCGCACTTTTACAGGTACGGGAGAAGCCGCAGTCGCAACTACATTTGCACCAATGCGCTGTTTTAATGATTGAAAAACTGTAGCGCGTTCATCAGGTTGATATTGATCTTGTTTGTTGAAAACCAGCAAACTTGGTTGTTTTGTGGCTTTTAGCTGTTGTAAAACCTGAAATTCTGAATCTGTTAAATCACCGTTGGTCAGAAATAAGACAAAATCAGATTTCTGCATTTCCGATAAAGTGACAACATCGGAATTTTCACCAGCTACGGAAAATAAAGGCGCTGTTTCCGCAAAATGCAAAGACATTCCCGGAATAGTTGGGGCAGTTTTTAGAACTTCAATAACTGTACTTTTACCTACGGATTTACCACCAGTAACGGCCAGGTTAATTTCCTTTCTATCCAGTTCTAAGGGCAATTTAGCGAGATTTTCGCGGAGAATTGCTAGGTGAGGATGATTGACTGCTTCTTGTGCCAGTTGATTAATTATTACTTGGGTTTGAGCGATCGCTTTATCCACATCTGCCCGATTGACAACTATATCATTTAGCTGTTCACCTAATTGGGGCTGATTTTTATTGAACAACCACAAACCCCCACCGACAGCCAAAGCACTCAGGAGTCCGAATTCTCCCACTTGCACCATTGAATCATGCCAACTGTCTAACATCCACAGGGAGAACGATAGTCCTAGTCCTCCCACTAAAATCGGTCGCTGTAACTTCACAATTGTGATTCTCCACGCGAGGAAAAAGCTTTTACCTCACTTTAGTCCAAAACCTGCTACTCGGATTGAGGTTGGTGAACAAACGTCTTTTGATGTTGGAGCAGAGTAAGCAGCTAAAAGCATTTTTTTTGCTATGTATAAACAACACATCAATTTTTCTTAATTAATTGTTGTATCTAGTGATAAAGTCAATGTTAACATATTAACTTTTCTTGAAATGACAGGTAGATAGGATAAATAGTCTGCTCACTAATTATACAGGTGAAATCAGTGAATAAAACAGCAAGCCAATTAGTCTTAACTTTCGGAATACTAGCATTGACAAGCAGTTTTACAAATACGCTTGGTCTTGCCCAAAATATTCAAAAACCAAATGAAGCGACAAAAGTTACTAACTCTGCCACTGACGCACTTATCAAAGTAGATGGTTCTAGTACCGTATATCCCATTACCCAGTCCATAGCTAAAGCATACCAAGCCAACCTAAAAAATAATAGTCAAATACAAGTAAATATTTCCGGTACTAGCGGTGGGTTTGAAAAATTTTGTACTCGTAAAATAGATATCAGTAATGCTTCTCGACCAATTAACCAGTCAGAAATGGCAGCTTGCAAGAAAAATGGCGTAAGTTACATGGAGTTACCCATAGCTTTTGATGCCCTAACCATTGCTGTTCACCCTCAAAACACTTGGGCAAAAGACATTACAGTAGCCGAATTGAAAAAAATCTGGGAACCTGCGGCTGAAGGAAAAATTACAAAATGGAATCAAGTCCGAGATTCTTGGCCAGACCGCCCAATTAAATTATATGGTCCTGGTGGTAAGTCTGGAACTTATGATTATTTTACCGAAGCAATTGTCGGTAAAGCCAAAGCCAGTCGCAAAGATTACACAGCCAGTGAAAATGATGAAGTTTTAGTTACTGGTGTTAATAAAGATCCTAATGCTTTGGGTTACTTTGGTTATGCCTACTACCAAGAAAACAAAGATAAGTTAAAAGTTTTAGCAGTTAATAGTGGTAAAGGTGCCGTTTTACCATCACCAGAAACAGTAGAAAAAGCCAAATATCAACCACTTTCTCGACCTCTATTCATATATGTCAATCTTCGGTCTAGTAAAAACAAAACTTTAGTGTATAACCTTGCGGATTTCTACATTAAAAATGCGGCAAAAATAGTCAGTTCTGTTGGCTATGTTCCCTTATCAGAGGAAGCTTACAAACTTAATTCTATCCACTTGTATAAAGGCAAAGCCGGAACAGTATTTGGTGGTAAATCGGAGTTTAACCTAACTCTTGGGCAATTGTTACGCAAACAAAAGCAATTTTAGTAATTAATAAAAATCATGACAATTAGAGTAGGAATCAATGGATTTGGGCGCATGGGCAGGTTATCCGTTCGTGCTGCTTGGGATTACCCAGAAATGGAATTTGTCCACATTAATGAAACCAAAGGTGGAACAGAAGCCGCAGCACATTTACTCAAATTTGATTCTGTACATGGGCGTTGGACACCAGAAGTAGAAGCGGTCAAAAACCAAGTTGTTATTGATGGTAAATCCCTGAGTTTTACTGAATATTCCCAACCGGGTGAAGTTCCTTGGGAAGATTTTGGGGTTGATATAGTTTTGGAATGTTCTGGTAAGTTTAGAACCCCCGCTACCCTTGACCCCTATTTTAAAAGAGGTGTGCAGAAGGTAATTGTTGCTGCACCTGTTAAACAAGAGGCTTTAAACATTGTCATGGGGGTAAATGATCACCTCTACCAAGCTGATAAACATCATTTATTAACAGCAGCTTCTTGTACTACTAATTGTTTAGCCCCAGTCGTAAAAGTAATTCATGAAGGTTTAGGAATTAAACATGGAGTAATTACCACAATTCACGACAATACTAATACTCAAACCATTGTAGATGCACCTCATAAAGATTTGCGTCGGGCTAGGGCTACAAGTATGTCATTAATTCCCACTAGCACAGGTTCAGCCACAGCTATTGGGTTAATTTATCCAGAATTGAATGGTAAATTAAATGGTTTAGCCGTGCGTGTACCTTTGTTAAATGCTTCTCTCACAGATTGTGTATTTGAAGTTGAACGTTCGACCACAATAGCCGAAGTTAATGATCTATATTACTTTTAATTGAAATTTCTAATTCTACTTTGAAATATGATCGAGAAATAAAATTACCTCTTTATGCAGAAGCAGGTATTTCTGATTATTGGATATTTAATTTAAGCAAATACTGTTTAGAGTGTTACAGTGAACCTTATCAAGATTCCCAAGGTAATTTCGATTATCGTCGTAAATTAATTTTATTACCTAATGAGTCTGTCAAATTGCCATCTTTCCCTGATTTAGTTTTGGATTTATCTAAAGTATTTCCTGGGTAAATAAGGAAAGCCTTCATATAGAATAGGAAAGATAGCAGTGAGAATTAGCAGAAAAACAAACTGGTGAAATGCAGGCTTTTTTGCATCTATACAGGTAACGATTTAGTAATTTATCGGAATAGTTCTTAGTGGAGGGTTAAAGGAATTTCAAAAATAAGTATACATATTCTTGTTAAGTGTAAAAACTATTAAGTACCGTATATGATAAAATTACTATCATATAATTCCCTTCTTGGATTGACAAGAATATAACTAAAGGCTACACTCTAAGTGTGGGAAAAGTTTTTAAAAACTTCATAGATTAAAAGTTAGCCTAGCAAATCATAGCCATGCTGACACTTATTTCCAATAAAACTGTTCCTGATTTGCGAGATCAGGGACTCCTATTCATTGACACAAAAGGAATCGTCTTTATTATGGCACAAAAGACCAATCTTCAACCACTTCATGTTGAAATTAGCAATTCTGAAGTTTCCGCAAATCTAGAAGTCTCTGTCACTCTAGACTTGAGGGTCATTAATCCAGCATCTTCTAGAAAATATCTCACTGTAACAGATATAAGTAAAATACTCTATAAACAGACTGGAGAAAAATGGAAATATCAGCGTGTCATTGAGACGCTGGCAAAGATGGGATATATCACGAAACTTAAGGATAACTGGCAATGGCAACCAACTGAAAAAGCAAAGCAGTTTGCAGACTTTACTAGTGGAGTTCTCAAATGGAGTCCAGAGGTAATTCACTTAATTCTACAGCAAATACCTCAACAGTTGAGATTAGCTGTTTAAAGGATACATTTGAGGCTTGATTTTTCTTGAGTTCCTAGGGTGAGTTATGGGTTAGGTGCATTTCTAGAAATATTGATAATCGAGGAAGCACCGTAACTCACCATTAATAAACTGTTCATAAAATATCTTTACACTGTTGCATGATTGACGAGAAATAATATGACATCCTGAAAATCCTTTAATCCTATAAATCCTGATAGCGAAGCGTGGCGTTAGCCATTTCAAACAATTAACAAATAGCTGCATTCACAAACTGAATTACATCTCCTAAACCAGCTTGAGTTTTCAGATTTGTAAAAATAAAAGGCTTATCACCGCGCATTTTTTTTGCGTCTCTTTCCATCACATTCAAATCAGCACCCACATAGGGAGCAAGATCAGTTTTATTAATCACTAATAAATCAGATTTAGTAATACCTGGTCCACCTTTGCGGGGAATTTTATCACCAGCAGCCACATCAATGACATAAATGGTTAAATCTACTAATTCAGGACTAAAAGTAGCCGCTAAATTATCTCCACCACTTTCTAAAAAGACTAAATCTAAATTGGTAAATTTCTCTTCTAATTGTTCAATTGCGGCTAAATTCATAGAAGCATCTTCACGGATAGCAGTATGGGGACAACCTCCCGTTTCTACTCCTAAAATGCGATCACTTGACAAAGCCTGAGAACGGACTAAAAACTGAGCATCTTCTTGAGTATATATATCATTTGTCACCACAGCTAATTGATATTTTTCCCGTAAATTCTTACATAAAGCATCTACTAAAGCCGTTTTTCCTGAACCTACAGGACCCGCAACTCCTACTCTTAAAGCCGTCATAATTTTTAACTCCTAAACAATCTAGTATATTGGGTTTCGTGCTGCATACTCGCTAAAGACAAACCCCAATTACAACATCCTAAATCATCATCTTCCATTGTCAAAATCTCCCCCACAGTAGTAATTAATAAAGGTTGTAAACCCAGTAATAACTCCTGTCCCGCAGTTTGTCCCAGCGGAATAAGTTTGATACCAGCGGTAATTAAATTATTCGCCCAACTGTGTAAATAAGCTAATAAAGCAGCTTGAATATTTATATCCCAATGAGCGCAAGCTATAGCAAATGCGATCGCATAATTGCCAGGATAACCCACAGCATTCACCACAGGTAAAATTTCCGGTTCTAACTTCCCTAATAATTGCATCAGAGAACGTCCCATTTGCCAACTAGCAGCCCGTAATTCTTCCGTATCTCTCGCAGCAGATAACCATAAATTCCACCGCTTTAAAGCCGACCTATCACCTAATTTGACAGCATGAAAACCCCTCACCATTATCGCTGCATCTAGGCGAATTGAGCCATAAATTAATTCAGAGTTTAGCCAATCTTTGAGATTTTCTATATTCGTAATAGTACCATTTTCTATTAACATCTCCAACCCTTCCGAATAGCCATAAGCACCAACGGGTAAAGCTGGACTTGCTAATTGTAAGATTGTCAAAAAATGGCTATGCGTGAGAGTGATTTCCATAAGCCCCTAATTCTGGTTGAAAAGGTAAAATTTCTTCTTTAATTTCTAACCCTAATTGGATTAACATAGCAGCTAAAACTGCATCTGGAGATAAGCGTAAATAAGTCGAAGTTATTTCTACAGGAACATGACGATTTCCTAAATGATATGCAGCCCTTAATAATAAAGGAATTTCTGCTAATACAGTTAAAACAGGTTCAGGTTTAGCAATAATTCTCATATAAATACTTTCGGTTTCATCTGTGAGAATATCGCTATCATGTAATACTGTACCTCTAGCTAACCGCAAAAAAATCTCCTGACCATCTGCTAATATAAATTTATGACGGCTACGAGTTCGTTCTTCCGCAGTTAGTGAAAGAGTGATATTCACTATAGCATTAGTATTAGGTGGTTGACGTTGGGTAAAAGTCAGCATAGTTCCCGAAATTAACTTTAATTTGTGAATATTGCAAGAGTTAGATCCCCGACTTCTCTAAGAAGTCGGGGATCTAATTGTTCATAACTGATTTAGGATAGCTATAGGCGTAAATTATGTCATAACTTCAAAAGAATGAACTTCTAGAATAGAACCAATCATCGCTGCTGTCATTAAATCTTCTCGAACTTTTCCGGTTATTTTGGCTTTTTGTCCTGATTTAAGTAAGTTTTTATCAGCACTTTTTGAGATTTCGTATGTAACACCATCTTCTGTTACAAAAGCCCAAGCACCAAGCCCAATATTCCGACGTTCAATAGTACCTGTAGCTGTAATAGTCATTTGTTAGTTGTCAGTTGTTAGTAGGGGCGAAGCATTTGAAAGATAAATTATCGGTCATTGCCAAAAATAGTTCTCCAAATGCTTCGCCCGTACAGTTGTCAGTTGTTAGTAGGGGCGAAGCATTTGGAAGATAAATTATCGGTCATTGCCAAAAATAGTTCTCCAAATGCTTCGCCCGTACAGTTGTCAGTTGTTAGTTGGTTAGCAATGGATAATAGGAAAAAATCTTACCAATTACCAATTACCAATTACCAATTACCTAATTAAGCAGTTTGTCCGTCTTTTTTCAATGCTAACTGGGCTAGTCCATAACAAAGTAAAGCATTAACAAGAAGGAAAATTCGAGCTAGGTTACTATTTCCTAAACCCCAAACGGCAGGATCATAAACAGCACTAACGGTCAGAAAAGCTGTTATTCCTAAAGTTGCACCAATAGCAAACCATTTCCAACTAGGATGTCCTAAAAATAAGGCTATTAAAACAAAAGGAATTAAAACACTGGCAAAAAAAGGATTTAATGCGTCTGTTCCCTGTAAAGTGTTGCCTAGTTCGGGAATGGAACTACCTAAAACCCGGAAAGGCCATTGAGGAAGATCAAAGATATAAAATCCTTTGAGGAAGAATAAGCCAGAACTGCCGAAAGTTAAGCCGCTGAATAAAGACCAACTCCAAGTGAAGGGGAAGTAAACCCGTAAGAACCAAGCTAGAAGATAAGAACCTAGTACCATGAATATTTTAGGCACTAAAGCGATCGCTCCGCCATCTATCCAAAAGCCGGGATTAAGATAACCCTGTTCTCGCAACCACCGGAAAAAGTCAGGAACACTAATTATACCGTCGCTGGCCAATTTAACTGCGGCTTCGGCGTTGAGTTGTCCAGCCCCATAATAGTTCAAACCGTCGTCTTGAATGACTCTGGCTGACTGTTGGAGAACTTGCAAAATTTCATCGGGTTCTTTGATTCCCAAAGCTTTGATTAATGCCGCTACACCCGCAACGTGGGGAGAAGCCATACTTGTGCCTTGAAGTCCGAGAAATACGCCTTCACCTTGTTCATTAATAGTTTCTTGGAGAATTGTCCCAGTTTCACTCCCTCCAGGGGCAGAAATATCCACACCCGCACCATAGTTAGAATAGGATGCTCTTTCACCGTCAGGTCCAAAAGCGGAAACGCCAATAACATGATCATAACGGGCAGGATAGCTTACGCCGTTGGTGTTTTCATTACCTGCGGCAGCAATGATAGTTGCACCTTTGTTATGGGCATATTTAACCGCATCTTCCATGAGTTGGCTTTCTCCAGCACCACCTAAGCTCATGTTAATGATGTCTGCGCCGTTATCAGCCGCAAATTTGATGGCTTCGGCAATGTCGGCTACTGTTCCTGCACCGTCAGCATTTAATACCTTTAAGGGCATGAGGCTGGCTTCATAGGCAACTCCAGCGACACCATAGGCGTTATTGGTAGCTTGGGCAACTGTACCGGCGACATGAGTACCATGGCCGTTGTCGTCTTTGGCTGCCTCTGTGTCGTTGACAAAATCATAGCCTTTGACAAATTTGGTTTCATATAAGTCGCGGACTTTGGTAATGCCAGTATCAATTACGGCAACAGTGATACCACTACCTTTACTCCGAGTCCATGCCGCTTCTACGCCGATTTTGTGTAAGTTCCACTGTTTGCTATAATACTGGTCATTTGGACCAGTTAAAGACGAACTTGGTTCTTCATTTTGCTGCGGTGCTAACAGTTCTCCTAACCAAGTGGCTTGTCCTTGGGGGACGATTTTGTAAATGTAATTTGGCTCGATAAATTCTGTAACTTTGGCAAAGGAAGATTTTCTTAAATCGTTGAGTCTTTGGCGATCGCCTTTGATAACATATACATGGTCCACCGCTGAATATTTATTATCCAGTTGCGGGGTAACATGATATTGTTGAGCGATCGCTTGTAGATCCTTCTCAATCACATTTTCTGCCACATCTTCCCGAAAATCTAGCAAAATTGTCTCAAACTCACCTTTAGCTGCCAGTCCCTGAAAATTCAGAAACCCAAACACAGCAGCAGTCAGTCCAATGACAAACAAGCACAATAATAGCAGTTTTTTCATTTTTTTCTCTTATATCCCCGTCCTCAAAGAAAGACAGAACGGAGAGGGAATTTTCTTACTACCATAACTCATACAAGTAGGTTGGCGTTGAAAATTGTCGTCATAGCACTAGGCTTGAGGCAATACTTCGACTTCGCTCAGTAACCAGAGGCAAGAGTAAAGAAGTTTTCAGCGATTTTACATCTCTTTACACAGTTTGGTTTTATTGTATTCACCTACTTAGTAGGTACATTCAATTAATTCTGGGGTATGGTGGCGTGAGTCGAGGGAAATCCGATGATAAATTACTTAATATACTAATATTATATAATACATTAAATTTTGTATCTTTGCTTATGACCTATATTTATATTGGATATTGTAAAATGGTATTTGGGAGATTTTAGAGCAAATTATATTTGCTTAACTGTTTTCTAATTAAATTAACGACGCTCCTCTCAAAGAGGCATTACGAATTATTATGGAACGTGGTCTTTTATGGTTGCC
Organism: Dolichospermum sp. UHCC 0315A; assembly: GCF_008121535.1. Taxonomy (GTDB): domain Bacteria; phylum Cyanobacteriota; class Cyanobacteriia; order Cyanobacteriales; family Nostocaceae; genus Dolichospermum; species Dolichospermum lemmermannii. The sequence goes on along the minus strand of NZ_CP043056.1, from coordinate 3,957,749 downwards.
TCTGTTAGTAGCATTTTTCTGGTTAGCGTGGCAAGGTTCACAGGAATTTAAGAAACTTCAAGCTTATCAAATTTGGGCAGAACAATTTGAACGGGCTAAATATGATATTTATGCAGTGTTAGCTCAAAAAGGTGATGATATCACTTGGGGAAAACCCACAACTAAAGGACCAATTGAATTAGAAACTTTTTCTTTGTTGGATGTTCAAGAAATTCGTTTTTTAGTAAATGGTAATGCCGTAGATATAGAAAATCCCCCCCCCAAAGGTCGAAAAATTGAATTAGAGTTTTTATTAACTACTCCTAAATCAATTTGTGTTCCATTTACAGAAGTTCCCCTCGCAGCAGAATGGGGTAAGTTTTTACAGAGGACATTAAAGAATTTGCAGATGCAAACACCGTAAAAAATTATGAGGGTATATAGCCCCTTTCAGTTATCAGCACATAATTATGAGATCCAGAATTGAAAATAACATTTTATTTATTCACCATGAAGACGTACCAGAATTTAAAAAAGGCGGTTCTGTAGTTAGAAATTCCTACTTTTGGGCTTTACGTTCCATTGCTGGACGTGCTAGACGTTATCATGATTGGGAATACGAATCAGAAGTTTGGTTAGCACTAGAACGAATGCTTTTATCATTTACTGAATCTGGGTATTTAGGTTATAAAGAAACAATGTTAGAGTTTCCCTTATCACAAGGTGAAATTCCTACTGTGTTACGGAATGCAGCCACTTGGGAATAAATTACCATTTCCTCTTATTTGCTATTCCTACTTGCTCAGAGAAGTAAATTAGGATAGATGTAAGAATATTCAGCTAAGTAGGTCGGCGTTAAAAAATCAATCTATGTAACGAAATATAAATTAACGAATACCTTATAAATAGGGTGTTTCACGGTTTTTACAAAACTAAACATATATCGATTTTATTGGGCCGACTTACTTAATTAGTGTAATTATGCACAGGAGAGTCACTAATGAGAGAACCCAGTAAAAAGTTCAAACCTTTATTTACTCAAGAAACACCAACAGAAGTAGAACAAATGGGGCTAACCTGGTTAGTAGCCGCGGCTATAGTCACAGCAATTATGTGGCAGATACCCATAGGTAATTACATTTTATACCCATTTTCGTATCGGCTCAATAAATAGGGGTAACAGAGGAAAATAAGTGCAACGAGGTACACACAGTGTCATCAGCAATTCTCATTTTGAAAAAAATAAAGTATTAACCCCGATTTTGGAATTCAAAATATAGTACAAAATAACTATTTGTTAGCGATTGCCTCTGGCTAAAAAAACAGTCGGGTTGAAAAATAAGTATAAATACTCAATAAACTAGAGAGATTGCTTGACAACGAATGGGGAAAATTCAGTTCGTCGTTCAGGTTTTAGAATAGAGAATTCAAGGGAAATAAAAATTTATAATTGTTGTCAGATGACTGTCCGTTCGCTCATTTTAGAAATCAAAGAAGGAATTAAGTCTTGCATGGTAAGAGATGTAGTTGATAAAGAGACTCAGGCAATTTCATCAGTGAAAGAATCTGTCGTTGAAGATCACAAAGAGGCATAACAAAGATGGTAGAATCAGGGAGAGAGTAAAAAGTTAGGTTGCAAAAAGGCTTAAGTAATTGTTCAGTAGAAGGACGCGCAGTGGCTCGCTTAGGATTACCATGACGTTTGAGAATAGCCTCAATTTTTTCATCGAGTTGTACTAAATCCTTTCCCGGTTTGGCAGCCAGCTTCAAAAGAGCATTTTCAGCCGCGTTGAGACGTTGTTCTAAACCTCGGAGTTGAGAATTAGCGAAGTTTTCGGAGTAAACTACTAGATAGCGTTCATGCCAACGCACCCACTGACGTGTTTCTGGGTTCAGCATTTCTATTTGTTTGAGCCATTCTACTATCACTGGTATGTCGTCTATTCGCTCTGAACTTATTTCCACTGTTTTATTCTCCTTCCCCTCAACTCCCCTGATAATACCCTACTCCTCTCCCGCTTCAATCCTTCCTTCGCTCTGTGGAGAACAAAATCTCTGTCTTCCTTTTTCTTCAAGACTTTAATTCCTGTTGTCTATTCAAAATCAGCGAACGGACAGTTCTCAGATTCAAACACCAACTTAGAGGTACGTGCTGGTTTAGTATTAATCGAATACGTCTCTGTAACTCCTTTGTCAAACTGGAGGGTGATCGATAACTCCTTCTTCCGTTGATTTTCGGCTGCTTCATTCAAAGATGTAACTAGTACTATTTCGCTCATTTTACGTACCCTTCAAATAATTGATATTACCAAATCAAGACCTACGCAACTGGCACATTAGTAGGGTGTGCCAGATATCAACAATCTGTTTATTTGCAGGATTTATACAGTCTGACGCACCCTACAATACAACAGATTCTTAGTGTGACACTTACGTAAGTGCTATTAAAACCCACATTCCGCACCCCAAAATGTTACAGAGGGAAATTACGGAGATGAAAATCAAAGGGAGCATCAAAACAAACAGATAAAGTGAAAAAAGGCATTTGAGAAACAGTAAATCACCAAAAATGTCATCAAAATCTATTCTCAATAAGAAGCAATAAGAATGCACACCACCTGGAGAGGTCAATAGATAAGTGAAAGAAGATATTCAAGAAACAATTATAAGTTAGACTAATCAATTAAAGTAAAAAACGAAATTATAGACATAGTAAAATGGAGCTATAAATCAAAGAGATTAGCTCATCTTTACAAGAGAAATTAAATTGATAGAGATGATAATTAGCTGACTAATTGATAGTAACGTAAACAATCATCTGGTAAAAGACTCAAGATAAAATCTCTGTCCTTATTCCAATTAGAAATATGTTTCTCCTGATTGAGTGTAACCAAATGAATACACTGAAAGCATTGAAAAATCCAGCGTAAAGTAGGACGATTAGTTGCTTTGCCTAATTGATTTTTAATTGTTGATTTAGACTCCAAAAGAGCATTTCTAATATGACGTTGAGCCAAAGTATAAACCAGTAGACATAAACCCATAATCATTCCCAAAGACTCTATTCTCTCAGGACTTTTGAGGAAAATACTGTCGGCAAAAAATAATGGGTCTTTGAGAAAACCAAACCCCCTCTCACATGACTGCTGGGCTTTATATTCACTTAGCATAGAATCATTGCTTAGTTCCTGTGAATCTAAAACATTTGTCGCAATAATAAAACGTCCCGCACTCAGCAATTCTGTATTAATTTTACTTTCATCCTGGGAGACTGTAGCTGATATTTGATAGGATATTTCTCCTGAAGTATCTTTTTTATTAGATTTTACTTGAGTCACCGTACTTTCGTGAATTTGATGATATTTGAATTGTTTTGATAATTTTGATAATGCCTTGATAGCATCTGCAACACATGCAAATCTCTCTTGTGATAACTTTTTCAAATCTTGCACAGCTTTTGATTCTGCTTTGGTAATTTTTTGTGTGAGCTTATGCAGGTCTGATTCTTTTCTTTCTTGACTTTGCACTACTAACCATCTTTGTTCTATCCCTGCATAATTTTGGATTTTTGATGCTAATTTATATCCTGGTATTGTACTATCAATAAATTCTGATTCTGCTAATGTTGATATTAATGTTTTTGCTGCTTTTATGCTTAATGGTACTCGACATAACCAACGTAATTCTGACATCATTTTCAGGTTTGATTCTGTATATAAAGCAGCGTCAGCAACCATGAGACTATTAACTTCTAATTGTTTTTGATATTCTACTGCTATTTGACCAAAACATGATGAATCTGCTTGATTTCCCGATGCTAGTTTTAAAAATATTGGGATGTCTCCATCTCCTGAACATATCATTTCTATGATGAATTGTTTTAAATCTGGTCTATGGTCACGGGAATAACCGTAGGTGATGGTTATTTCTTTTGGTGATTTTACTGCTAATTCTTCTAATTCTTGGTTATTTCCTACTTTTTGACTCTCAAATATTACGAATGGTAAGCTAGTGTTATACTGCCCATGCACGTGCATTGATGATGAGTCTAGATGTGATGTTGATAGTGATACTCCAAATTTTTGAGCAGCTTTTAAGGCTATGATAAAAAAGATTGTATCTAAGCCTTTTATAAACAGTTTATCCATGACTCTCCCCAATTTATCGTCGTTAAGATATTCTGGTTTTACTCCTGTTCCTATTAGATGCTCACAGGCGATTGTTTCAAAATATTGGGGAAACATATATAACGGTTTGGAGACAAATCCTAACCCGTTTATTATCATGGCTTTTACCACTTGACCTGCATTTACTTTTTCGTCTTTTTCGACTCCTATTAATTCATTTATTATTTCTACTATTCCGATTGAATCTATGATTCCTGCTACTATCCCTAGATGGTCTATGTTCTCAATTTCTATTTCTTGAGGTTTTAATTTCACAACAGTTTCCTCTAATACTTCTGTTGTCATCAATTATTTCTTATTTGGTTATCAATTCATTTTTTTCTTTTGTTACCAAGTTTCACTTTATCACACCACGTCCCTTTTAATGCTACTTATTCTTATTAAGCATCTTAATTTTTGAATTGGCTTTAGTTATTATGTACTACTTTAAGGGCTTTTTTGATCTGTGACAGTTTGGGGTGCGGAATGTGGGTTAAAAATGAAGAGTATCATATTTGATTATTTAGTTAAATACTACAAACACTTATTTGACATAAAAAGTTACAAGCGCAAATATTGAGTTTTCTTATACTAGTAATTTGCGTGTATTGGATAGTGCTATAGCTTAATATAAGCAATTTACAGAAAAGATCGGTTTCGCAAGGTATACAGAACTTACGCAACTGGCACATTGGTAAAGTACATCACAACGCAAAAATTTATCAAAGAAACGGATTGTTGATATCTGATGCACCCTACAATAGATTTTTGGTGTGACATTTGCGTAAGTCATAGTATAAAAATAATCCACACGCGCACTGAGGGGTGTACTTCATTTAATTGAAATATGCTGTATAATTTTCACCAATCACTAATGCTATTTTCATCCCAAACTTGCAATTTCAATTCTTGCAAATAATTTAACCCATTTTGAATTTGTGTTTCTGTTCCTTGTAAATCTAAGTCAAACCAACCTTGCCTCTTGCCTAGTGCTATGACGACAATTTCCAACGCCAACCTACTTATCAGATCATGATCAACTACATTCTCTAATGTGACATTTTTCTGATACAATCAGAAATCCGACTCCTTTAACATAGATTGACGTATGAGCAAGGGTACACTATTTGACAAAGTTTGGGACTTACACACCGTTGGTACAATGCCATCAGGATTAACGCAACTATTTATTGGACTACATCTTATTCATGAAGTTACAAGTCCCCAAGCCTTTGCGATGCTCAAAGAAAGGGATTTAAAAGTATTATTTCCAGAACAGACTATAGCCACAGTTGATCATATTGTTCCCACAGAAAACCAAGCCCGTCCCTTTGTGGATAGCATGGCCGAAGAAATGATTCAGGCATTAGAAAAGAATTGTCAAGAAAATGATATAACTTTTTACAATATTGGTTCAGGGAATCAAGGTATAGTTCACGTCATTGCCCCGGAATTGGGACTGACCCAACCGGGAATGACCATCGCTTGTGGAGATAGCCACACATCAAGTCATGGTGCATTTGGAGCGATCGCCTTTGGTATCGGTACAAGCCAAGTTAGAGACGTTCTCGCCTCCCAAACCCTATCATTATCAAAATTAAAAGTCCGCAAAATCGCCGTTAACGGCAGATTAAAACCCGGAGTTTACGCCAAAGACGTAATATTGCATATTATCCGAATCCTGGGCGTAAAAGGTGGTGTAGGCTACGCTTACGAATTTGCCGGCACTACTTTTGAGCAGATGAACATGGAAGAACGGATGACAGTTTGTAACATGGCCATAGAAGGTGGTGCAAGATGCGGATACGTCAACCCCGACAAAATTACTTACGATTATCTAAAAAATAGAGACTTTGCCCCCAAAGGTGCAGACTGGGAAAAAGCTGTTTCTTGGTGGGAATCTCTCAGTAGTCATGCTGATGCCGAATATGATGATGTCGTAGTATTTAATGCCGAAGACATTCCCCCCACAGTCACATGGGGAATTACACCAGGTCAAGGAATTGGCGTAGATGAAAAAGTCCCCACAGCCGCAGAACTCCCAGAAGAAGACCGCTTTATCGCCGAAGAAGCATATCGCTACATGGATTTATATCCAGGTCAACCCATTCAAGGAACAAAAATTGATATCTGCTTCATTGGCAGCTGCACCAACGGACGCATAAGCGACCTCAGAGAAGCCGCCAAAATCGCCCAAGGTCGCCAAGTTGCCAAAGGTGTAAAAGCCTTTGTAGTTCCCGGTTCAGAACGAGTCAAAAAAGAAGCGGAAGCCCAAGGACTAGATAAAATCTTTGTTCAAGCTGGCTTTGAATGGAGAGAACCAGGTTGTTCCATGTGTTTAGCCATGAACCCCGACAAACTCCAAGGCAGACAAATCAGCGCCTCCTCCTCCAACCGCAACTTTAAAGGCAGACAAGGATCATCATCCGGTCGCACGTTGTTAATGAGTCCCGCAATGGTAGCCACAGCAGCCATAAAAGGCGAAATTGGCGACGTGCGCGAGTTGTTATAAAAATCTTGTGGGGTGGGCATACTTCGACAAGCTCAGTACAAGTCTTGCCCGCCCAATACAGGCTAGAAGCCTGTACTACAAAAACCCCTTCTTTTCTTCTTCCTTCGTGTCCTTAGTGCCTTCGTGGTTCATTAATATTATGGTAAGTGAAGTCAAACAAATATCCGGTAACGCCGTTCCCCTCATTGGTAACGACATAGACACCGACCGAATTATCCCCGCCCGCTACTTAAAAGCCATCACCTTTGACGACTTAGGAGCAGGCGTATTTGTGGACGATAGAAAAGCCTTAAATGGTGAACACCCATTTGATCAAATCCATTACCAAGGCGCGAAAATCCTCATAGCTAACCGCAACTTTGGCTGTGGTTCATCACGAGAACACGCGCCCCAAGCCCTGGCTAAATGGGGAATTAAAGCCCTGATTGGTGAAAGCTTCGCGGAAATCTTTTTTGGTAACTGCGTGGCAATGGGAATACCATGCGTAACTGCTGAATGCGAAGTAGTTAAACAGTTGCAAGAATTAGTTATCGCTAATCCTCAAGAAGTCCTTACCATAGATTTGGAAAAATTGCAAGTACAAATTGGTGATTTTACTGCCTCAGTTGTCATAAGTGAAGGGACAAGAAGCGCTTTTATTGCGGGAACTTGGGACGCTTGCGGACAGTTGGTAGCAAATGCCCAACAGGTAAAAGCAACAGCAGCAAAATTACCTTACATTGCTTGGGGTCATTTAGCAGCTAGTTAGTCGGTGATCTTTTTGCCTCTGTGGTAGTATTTTATCGAACCACAGAGGCACAGAGAACACAGAGAAAAGATCATATTGAATTAATTATTAGATGAATGCAATTAATTATTGGTTAATGAAGTCAGAACCAGCAGTTTATAGTATTACTGACTTAGAACAACAACGAGAAACAATTTGGGACGGTGTGCGTAATTATCAAGCCCGGAATTTTCTCAGACAAATGCACATAGGAGATTTAGCATTTTTCTATCATTCTAATGCTGAACCTCCGGGGATTTTTGGCTTAATGCGAGTTGTGAAAACAGGTATTGCTGACCCGACACAATTTGATATAAATAGTAAATATTATGATAGCAAATCAACTATTGAATCTCCCCGTTGGCAAACTGTGAAAGTGGAATTTGTGGAAGTTTTTAGTAATCCACTTTCACTATCAACACTCAAATTAAAGTTTAGTGATGATGAATTATTAGTAGTGAAAAAAGGTAATCGTCTATCAATCACTCCTGTCATAGAATCAGTCGGAAGTAGGATTTTAGAAATGGGAAGATATATTTAGCAATCCTAAAATAAGATATTAAAATCTCTTCCTTCTCTACCTCTGTGTTCTCTGTGCCTCTGTGGTTCGATATCAGTTCTTTGTCGGTAAAATAGTATGATATATATAGTTCCTAAAAATATTCTCTATCAAATTGTAGGGAGTGAAATTTATGACTGAACAAGATAATAATAACTCCTGGAAAAAAAAGATAACTGGGGTTTTTAATCAAGCTACCGATAAATTAACCCAACTTTTACCAATAGAACAAGTTACACAAACTGTAGGACAATGGTTTAGTGTGAGTGATACTCAAGTTGCGGAAATTCTCGAAACTATTCGGGCTGAATTACCAACTACGGAAGCTTTGCTATTAGGAAAACCCCAAGCGGGTAAAAGTTCGATTGTCAGGGGTTTAACTGGGGTATCTGCGGAAATTATCGGCCAGGGTTTTCGTCCTCATACCCAAAATACCCAACGTTACGCATATCCTGCTAATGATTTACCATTGCTGATTTTTACAGATACGGTAGGTTTAGGAGATGTCAGTCAAGATACTGAAGCTATTATTCAGGAATTAATCGGCGATTTACAACAGGAAACAAATAAAGCTAGAGTTTTGATTATCACTGTCAAAATTAATGATTTTGCAACTGATACTTTGCGGCAAATTGCTGAAAAATTACGACAGCAATATCCAGATATTCCCTGTTTATTAGTAGTAACTTGCTTACATGAAGTTTATCCGTCAGAAGTTGCCAATCATCCTGATTATCCCCCAGATTTTCTAGAATTGCAGCGGGCATTTATCGCCATTAAAGAAAATTTTTCAGGTTTATATAATAGTGCGGTTTTAATTGATTTCACTTTAGAAGAAGATGGTTATAATCCTGTATTTTACGGTTTAGAAGGACTGCGAGATAATTTAGCCCAACTCCTCCCAGAAGCAGAATCAAAGGCAATTTATCAATTATTAGATCAACAAGCTGGCGAAAAATTAGGTAATATTTATCGAAACGCTGGCAGACGTTATATTTTGCCATTTTCTATCATGGCGGCAACTCTGTCCGCTGTGCCTTTACCTTTTGCGACTATGCCCGTTTTAACTGCCTTGCAGGTGTCCATGGTGGGATTGTTGGGTAAATTATATGGACAGACTATCACACCATCTCAAGCTGGGGGTATTGTCAGTACCATTGCCGGTGGTTTTGTCGCCCAAGCGGTAGCACGGGAATTAATTAAATTTATCCCTGGTTTTGGCAGCGTTATTGCGGCATCGTGGGCAGGGGCTTATACATGGGCTTTAGGTGAAGCTGCTTGTGTGTATTTTGGCGATTTAATGGGTGGGAAAAAACCCGATCCTCAAAAAATTCAAGCAGTCATGCAAGAAGCCTTTACAGGGGCAAAAGAACGGTTTAAGGGGATGAAAAGTTAAAGAGGGTTTCGCGCCCAGACGCTAAGGAGCAAAGGCGCAAAGGAAGAAATTTTTGGAAATTTGAAGTTTTAATTATCCAATAAGCGTTACTCTAGACGGTAAAGTTCAAATATTATTATGACACCGGAAGAAATAGCAGGTACGTTAACAGAGTTATTTAGTGCTGAAGTTGTAAAATCTATTGCCCCTGGTTCTTGGCAGGTAGAAACTCCTGATTTTCGGTTATTGGTGCTGCTTTCAGATGATAATTCTTGGTTGCGAGTATTGCTGCCAATTATGCCTTTACAAGAAGCCGCAGCATTTCTCACCCAGTTTCTAGAAGCTAATTTTGATGATACCCAAGAAGCACGGTATGCTGTATATGATGGGGTAGTATGGGGGGTATTTCAGCATAATAGTGGCACTTTAAGTAATGCAGATTTTGCTAATGCCATCGCTCGCCTGATTTCATTATATCAAGTCGGTGTTAATGATGTTTTTAATAATTTAGTAGAAACTCGTATGCGCGAAATTATTAAAGCAGCTAAACAACAGGGACAATCTCTCGAAGCCACTATGCAAAATTTAGACCGTTTTTATGCAGAAGGATTATTAGGAGATATTGACCAAAACCCCCAGACAAGATTACAAGTTTTAGCGGCTTGGCAACGACAATTGGAACGTCTTTGGGTGGAAATGTAAAGAAGGTAATCGGGAAATAGGGGAGATATTTACCAATTACAAATAACAACATCGTAAAAATTATTAAAGCAAACTCTAAGGAATCCGGGGAATGACACTTGCAGAAATCCAAACTCAAATCAAAAACCAAGTAGCTAAAATTGAAGAGCAACAACAAGCATTGCTAGATTCTCAAAAAGAATTATCTTTGCTTTTGGAGAAGAAAAAAATCATGGAACAAGTAGCATACAAAAAAATTAAAGCAGCCGTCCAGTTATTAAGAGAAGCCCAAGCTGATTTAGAGTTTACGAATGAAGATATTCTCGACATAACTAAATCAAAAATGATTAGCCCTGAAGGAGAAAATGACTTTGACATAGAAGAATATAACCAGAATAGTTTAATTTTAGGGTCTATAGAAATTGATCTAGAAAAATCTGAGCTTAGTATTGCAGAAGGTCAAAAAGAATTGGTCAATGCCTTAACGGAGAAACTAGATGATTTTGAATTTGCTTTATCCTGTTTACCTGTAGAAGAAAGAGATTGTGCAAGAGTAAAGCTACAATCTATCATAGGTAATTTTGTAAAGCAGTAATAAACGACCGGATCAATTCCTAAAACTGCTTAACTTCCGCAATAAATTTATTACCACCAGCAAAACATCAATTTATGGATATTGTTGAAACTCTTAAAGCCGATTATGCTAGATTTCCGGTAAATCAAACTTACAGCATTTATGCCCATGATGTTTATTTTCAAGATGCTGTTTTCAAGTTTCGGGGAATTGAACTTTACAAATGGATGATTAAATTCATTCAAACTTTTTTCTCCAATCTCAAACTAGATTTACATAATATCCAATCTCAGCAAGAAAATATTAAAACTGAATGGACTATGAGTTGGAATTCTCCTTTACCTTGGAAACCTCACATTTCTGTTTCTGGTTGGAGTGAATTACGTCTAAATGCTGACGGTTTAATCGTTTCCCATATTGATTATTGGCACTGTTCCCGTTTGGATGTCATTAAGCAGCATTTCATTTCTGTGAAAAATCAATCATAATGTAAATAAATGTAAACAAAATTCAGGCAGTAAGGAATCATTGATGCGAGTAATTTTAATGACAGGGAAAGGTGGCGTGGGTAAAACCTCCGTTGCCGCAGCCACTGGACTCCGTTGTGCAGAACTCGGCTATCGGACATTGGTTTTAAGTACGGACCCAGCCCACTCCCTTGCTGATAGCTTTGACGTTGAATTAGGCCATGATGCCCGCCTTATTCGTCCTAATTTATGGGGTGCAGAATTGGATGCACTGCGAGAATTAGAAGGTAATTGGGGGGCTGTCAAACGCTATATTACCCAAGTTTTACAAGCCAGTGGTTTAGACGGGATACAAGCGGAAGAGTTAGCAATTTTACCAGGCATGGATGAAATTTTCGGCTTGGTGAGAATGAAACGTCATTATGATGAAGGGGAATTTGACGTTTTAATTATTGATTCTGCCCCGACTGGTACAGCATTACGGCTGTTAAGTTTGCCTGAAGTTGGCGGTTGGTATATGCGTCGTTTTTATAAACCGTTCCAAAATATTTCCGTAGCCCTAAGACCATTTGTAGAACCTATTTTTAAACCCATTGCTGGTTTTTCTTTACCAAATAAAGAGGTAATGGACGCACCTTATGAGTTTTACGAGCAAATTGAAGCTTTGGAAAAAGTTTTAACTGATAATACTCAAACCTCAGTCCGTCTAGTTACCAATCCCGAAAAAATGGTAATTAAGGAATCTCTTCGCGCTCACGCTTATCTAAGTTTGTATAATGTAGCCACAGATTTAGTTATTGCTAACCGGATTATTCCTCAAGAAGTTACAGATCCATTTTTCCAACGGTGGAAGGAAAATCAAGAACAATACCGTCAAGAAATTCACGACAATTTTCTCCCTCTCCCAGTCAAAGAAGTCCCTCTCTACTCTGAAGAACTGTGTGGTTTAGCAGCTTTGGAAAGGTTGAAAGAAACTCTGTACAAAGATGAAGATCCAACTCAGATTTATTATAAAGAAACCACAATCAGAGTGGTAAAAGATAATAACCAATACAGTTTGGAACTTTATCTACCCAATATTCCTAAAAGCCAAATTCAACTGAAAAAAACGGGAGATGAATTAAACATTACTATTGGCAATCATCGCCGTAATTTGGTATTACCTCAAGCTTTGGCAGCACTGCAACCAGCAGGAGCAAAAATGGAAGATGATTATCTGAAAATTCGCTTTGCTGACAATGTAAATTCTATCTAAACTTTCAAAACTTTTAGATCCCCGACTTCTTCCTTGATTGTGTTAAGAAATTATAATTAATGCGAAGAAGTCGGTGATCTTACCCAACTATTTATTAAATAACCTGAATTCTTACGTACAAATTTATTTTTAACAATGGAATTTGCACCTCTATTTCCCCTTGTTTATCGGCTTCTCCAACCCACTTTTCCCCATTGTCTATGGTGTGGAAACTCCAACAGCAAAACTATCGCCCTCACCTTTGATGATGGACCTCATCCCCAATATAGACGATGTTCTTGATCGATTCGCCGTGACCAGCAGCCAGATAGATCGTGTTTTAGAGCTTCAGGTTGTCCTGTGCCTTCAAATGGATTACGTTGTACTTCACGAATTAGTTTGATGATTTTTAATGCTTTTTTACGGTCGCTTTCGATCCACCAAGCTAAGTCCTCAAAAGCATCTGCATCAAATTCCAAGTTTTTCACAGGCTGCTTCTAAAGAAATTCCATCTTGACGTTTTCTAGCTGTAAGTAATCTTGCTTTCATAGCTGGACTACTCAGTAGATAAGCAGTTTCTCTCTCAGCAATTATTTCTTGCCAAAGGGCAATGGGTACAACTACGGAAACTGTTTGCCCTTCTGAATCACAGATGTATTGTAATGCGTTATTCATAGCGGCCAATATAACTTACTGGATTGCTAATAGTTATAACCGCAAAAGTTTTTATGAAATATTTGCGATTCCTAGGTCGCGCAACGCTTACGCCCTCTCATATCCCAAAAAGCGAACTGCTTGCAGCAGCGCAACGCTTACGCACCCCCCACATCCCCCAAAAAGCGATTCGTACGGAGCTTTTCCACATTCACAAAAATAAATCATGTTATAAATTTAACCAGCTAAATACTTCTTGAACAGTTATATCTAATTCAACCCCTGTAAGAACTGGTAAGCGATCGCTATTTTTAAGTTCCCTAACTCGGCGATCGCTGTCTACTACTAAAATACTCTCATCTTCGGGATCAAGCAACCAACCCAACTCAGTACCATACTCAGCGCAGTGTAGTAATTTGGCTAGGACTTGTTTATATCTCTGATCGGGAGAGAGAATTTCAATAGCCCAATCTGGATGGATTTCAAAACGATTGGCAATCCTTCCTGATGGCAACCGAGGGATTCGCTCCCAAAGAAATACAGCTATATCTGGAACGATCGCTAACCCACCAAAAACACAGCGTAGTTCTGGAAAAGCTTTGGCAATTTTTTGAGGTTTAGTAATTTGATTAATAGTTTCGCATAGATCGATCTGAAGTTGGCTATGTTCCCCTTGAGGCATAGGTTTCTGTGTGATTTGTCCATGAATAAATTCAGAAGCAGGTTCTGTTTCTGGCAATTGCAAAAATTCTCCGATAGTTGTGGGTTTAATTGCTGCAATAGTCATAGCTTTATGCCTTCTCAAACCTCTTTAATTTTAACAGCGATCGCACCCACACCCCAAAAAGTGATTCCTAGGTCGCGCAACGCTTACGCCCCAGGGCAAACGCACCTAAATTCTGTAATCCATGCCCAGCAAGGGTTTTAACTTTTAGTTACAAAACTTAACAATCGTCAAAACCTTTGTCCAGTAAGCATTCTAAAAATAAGATGCGCTTGCCCTGGCTATCGCATTCCCACATCCCCAAAAAGCGATCGCACTCATCAAAAAAGATGATCCTACTATCTATGACCAAGCCTTTCAACAGCAGCTTTTATAGCTTCAAGTAAAATATCCAATGGTATTTCTTGAGCAATAACCGAGCTTTCGCAATCTACAGGCAATATAAAAAGTAGATTTTGAGGATCATCTTGATTGATTAATCATTAAAAGAATGATTTTACTGCACGCAGAGGCGCAGAGGCACAGAGAGTAAGAGTTGGAAATTAGGGTTTTAGTAACAGATAAAATAATTGTCCATTACTGACTGTTACCCCAGCCCTTTCTCCTGCGGCTTCACCTGTTCCTAGAAAGTAATCTACCCTCCCAGCACCTTTAATTGCACCACCTGTATCCTGATCTAAAACGTAACGACTCACCAGCCGATTTTCGATTTTATTACTCTTATTAATATAGGGAAAAGGAGCGCGAATTAATGCTAAAGCACCGGGAGGCATGAGAGATTTATCTGTAGCAATAGAACGTTCTGGAGTTAGTGGTACACTAATAGAACCTTGGGCTGGTTTTCCGTAGGTTTCCTGGAAAAATACAAAACTTTGATCACGAGGAATATAAATATTTAAATCCTGGGGATGTTTGCGGAAATAGTCGAGGATAATGGGCATATTTAACCCTTCTAAGGGAAATTTACCATCATCAACTAATGATCTGCCTAAACTTCGATAATTATAAGCTGTATTACTTGCATAACCGATAGTTGTCTGAGTTCCATCTGTTAATTTGAGTTTGGCTGAACCTTGAATTTGAATCATATAAGGTTCAAGACGATCTTTAAACCAAAATAACTCTAATCCTTTTAATTTCCCTTTGCTACCTTGTAAACCATCTACACCTTCTAATTGTGATCTGCTAGGATGAGGTTTAGCCCAAGATTCTAAGTCAGCAGGAGAACGATAAGCTGGATAGCGAAACTCTTTTGTTGGTTGACGACTGGCTAAATATAAAGGTTCATAATAAGCGGTAAATAAAACTGTTCCTTTATTATCTCTGCCTACAGATTGATAAAAAACAAACTCTTTTTCGATAGCTGCTTGGAGTGCTTGAGGCGATTTTGTGGAAATCAATAATTGCCGAAATCTTTGCAAACTATTATAAACTCTTTCTCTGGTAATTTCTGATTTTTGATAAGCCGTAATTGCCTGTTCTGTTTGTAAATATTGAAGACTGTAATCTATAGATTTTAACAGGGATTTTTTATCATTATAAATTGCCTGATCTAAACAAGAAATATCCTCTTGACAACAGGTAACTGGGACTCTGGGAATCAGTACAGGTAATTTCTTTTTTATTGGATTTACTAACGCTGGTAAATTCCATTTTCCTAACCGACATTCTGGGGGACTAAGTTCTTGATTGGGGAGTGGCTGTATGCCCAGAATCAAACTGGCCATAAATACAGGTAAGCTAATAGTAATGTTAGCAAAATGCTGGTTATTCATTCATGTTATGGTAGGTAGCAACGGCAGAAGGTGAAATCCGATTTAAATAGCGGAAAATCCAATATTTAAAAATCGTATCTAAAATTACGGGAAATGTGGCAATAAATAAGAAAATAAAATCTCGATTGGCTGGTAATCCCCAATGCCGTGATATTCCTTCTAAGAGAACTTCCCAACCGTGAGGAGAGTGAAAGCCGACAAAAACATCGGTAAATAAAATGATAATAAATGCTTTAGCACTATCGCTTAAACCATAGACTACATTATCGAAGAAATCTTTTAATACAGCGATATCAGATTTGCTAACAAGTAATAAGATAGTGAAAGTAATTACCGCGAAAATATCAGCAAATACATTTTTAATGGCATTATCACTTTGTTTGCGAAATTCCTTTTTTACTTCCTCTGCTTTTTCCTTCATTTTTGTTTCTAATTCTTCAGCCCCAAGCGCAGGTGCATTACTAATTAAGGCTTCAAATTTGATTCTTTCTTCAAACCTTTGTAATGCTAATAATCCTTCTTCTTCCATTTCTCCATTTAAGAAAACTTCTACTGTTTTCTCATTTCGGAAATGTTCTACCAATGGACCAACAATTAAAGCTTTGGATAATTGATGAGTCAGAAGAGGAACGATAATAAGTAGCAGTATAAACCGAATTGAGATAATACTTCTTTGTTGGGCTTTACGAAAATTCTTAACTACATTTTGTTCAGATTCTGGATCTAATTCTACTTGTAGCCGCGTAATTGTGCTTAAAATTGAGCGGGGTAAAATACCTGTAGTATTAGTTTTTCCTTTCGTTATATTTTTGGGGGATTTATTTGATGTTTTAGGGATAAATTGTGGAGAATTAACTAAATCTGTGGAAGGTTCAACAGGTTGAGGATGGGAATTTCTATAATTTGTATCTATATCATTATTAGTGTATTTAGATGTAATTTGATCAATGAATTCTAGTTTCTCTAAAATTGATGCTGGGCTAGAATATTCTATCCCCACTTTCATAGCAGCTTTTTGTTTGGATTCATTCGC